>JAJPXQ010000155.1 GCA_021205385.1 Lachnospiraceae bacterium
ACTAGCCTCTCAAATTCGCATCACCCCAGGAACTCAGCCAGCCTAAGGCTCGTCTCCGCCGTCTCAGTTCTGTTCTGGTGTGACAGATAAGTCATGAAGATAAATCAGACCGCTGTGACTATCGTCCACACATATTTCAACTTCTATCGCCATTTTCTATACATCATTCCCGTCTACTTTACCACAGAGTTTTGAATATATCCAGAGGTTTTCTAATTAATCTCTATTCGTTCACATCTGCCGCGCTCTCACACAAACGCATACTCCCAGACAGCGACTCCGCATCCTAGAATACATCGTTCAGCCGCACCCGCAGGTTGTCTCTTGAAACTCTTTTTTTCAGCACCACCTACAGGGATCAGTCTACACTGGCTCCGCAGATCATCTTGCCATCCACCAAGTCATTGATGACTGTGAATATCAGGTCAATGCAGGCGTTCGTGCTGCCTGCGTCAATGTGCTAGCTCTCCTGCCAATGCCCCGTCAGAATCTGTGTGAAACCGTACACATTGTCCTTTTTCAGTTCGCAGCGCATCAGAACAGCCAGCCGCCGGATGACGTCGTGTTCCTTGATTGAAGTCTCATCGTTGCAGACGAACTTCCTGACCACATTCCGGAGGAGATTACGCGCCAGGCGCCTTTGTCCTGTGTAGATGAGTGCGAACCTGTCATTCAGCTCTGCCACCGTCTCTTCGCTAATGGCAGGCGGCGTACCGGTAATCTTTTGAGAAAGCCCCGGCCTCGTGGTGACCATCTTGATGCCCGGAACGATGCCGCCGACCTGATCCTGCCAACCGCCACCTGTGGACATGAGCTGCTCCATGCAGAGCACCCTTTCGAACACTTCCTCATCTGTCGGCTTCTGCCCCATCGCCTGAAGCAATGCTTTCACACACACCCCGACAAATATGGATCTGGTGCCGAGACCACTACCTTTCGGAATATCGATCACCCGTGTGTTCATATACATACCGCCGCCAAGCCGCTTACACAAATCCGTTACAGAAGAAATCTCAACTGTTCCCTCTGCGGGTATTACCCCGCAGGCAATCAGAGCGGCTTTGTGCAGCACAAACGGATCAAATAGGTTCCAGCAGTCCTGTAGCTGCGCCAAATCTTTAAACTCTTTATAGCTTCCAGTACCTATGCTTGCCAACGCGATCACCATCTTATCCAGATGTTTCACTGTTGCGCATCTAAGCGAAGACCCCAGAATGGTTGAAAACAACTCTCCCTCTATCCCGATCAGTTGTATCAGAGCAATATTCATGACTATATTGATCAATGCAGAAACTAGAGGAACAACTTTCCTTTTTGTCTGCGCGTTTTTAGACTTGTATAATGTAAAAAAATAAATCAGTACGCTTACAAAGCTTCAAATTGAGTTCCTTTTTAGTTCTCATTTCCGCTTTCCCTCGATTCCACAAATGTCAAACCTTATTTCCAACACTACTGTGCTCATTACAAACCATTTCTCCCACTTAATATTCTTTGCACTACCGGAGTGGAATGCGCGCTATCCATTTCCCTTCCAAGATGGCCTGTTCAGAATCACCTATTTATCTGGGAGATATCACCTATCTTTCCGGGACAGCCAATTATAAGCTTAATGCCCTGATCAAATGTGATCTGAGGTGTAAAGCCTGTATGCCTATGTAATTTTTCATAATCCACTTTATCAAAATCAATATTCATTCCTCTAAATGGTTTTCTTCCAATCCCACTGTCCATATCAGGATTGACACAATCCCGCACTGTTTCTATAAATTTTTTTAATGGTCTTGGTTCGCCATATCCAACATAATAAGAAGTATCAGGTTTTCCTTTTTCTCCAGCTTCCAGAATAGCCTGCGCCACATCCGTTACATACATAAAATCCGCAAGCTGGGTTGCCGGGGTAAGCTCTGGCACAACACCATTATGATAGGATTTAATAAGCATATTGATAAAATTATCGGTTGGATCATCCGCTCCGTAAAAATTGGCAATATAAGTCCAAATCCACTCTATCCCTATTTCCGGACATATACATTTCATCATATATTCTGCCGCCATCTTTCCAACAGCATAACAAGTGGTCCTTTCCGGAATGATGTCATCCTTTCGCAGATAATCCCTATACATCAACTGTGTAACACTACCCGAATACACGATTCGTCTGCACCCCAGTTTTGCCGCGGCTTCAGCTGCTTTTACCGAACATTTTGCATTCCAAAGCTGTAATTCATAATTACTCCTTGCTTCCCCTGAACTGCTCGCCCATGCAAAATGGTAAAAAACACTTCCTTTAACATCTTCTTTTATCAATTCTGGCAGTTTCGATATGCAGTCTAAATCACAGTAGACGATACGAAGATTCGGAAATCCCATTATATTATTTATGTTTTCCTGTTTATCCCTAATAACTGCAATAACAGAATAGCCCTGTTCAGACAGTCTTTCCACAAAATGGTGACCAATAAACCCATTCGCCCCAGTTACAACTGCTTTTTTCATGCTGCAGCACCCCCATTCCAAAGATAGCTACAGCCATAAGCATTTATCCTACATTTTACCCCCCCCGCATGAATTATTTTTTCATACTCGGTCAAACTAAGTAACTTCAAATCCCTGGCAGAATGTATTGTATCGGATATATTGTCAACAGGCCATTCTATCGCAATATCCGGATCATCATAGCGAATACCTGTGTCGGATTCCCTGTCATATGCCCCGTCACACTGATACATGGTCAGAGTAGCATCCTCCAGTGACAGGAAGCCATGGGCAAACCCCCTCGGGACATACAATGCCCTATGGTTTTCCGCGCTTAATTCATATCCCTCCCACTGTTTATAAGTCGGGCTTTCCATCCGCAGGTCAATAAGTACATCATAAATTCTTCCTTTTGGTACACTGACTAATTTTGCCTGCGGATTGCTGGTTTGAAAATGCATTCCTCTTATCACATTCTTTGCCGAGCAGGAAATAAATGTCTCATTCAGCTGAAAATCTAAGCCAGCCTCCCTATATATGTCCCTTTCAAAGCATTTAGAAAACATTCCTCTATGATCCACAGACGAAAAATATGATATTAAATATGCACCCCTTAGCTCCAGTTCTTTAAATATAAAATTACCCATTCCCGTTCCCCCTTATCCACTCTGCTGTCATACGGACCCCATCTTTAAAAGCTACCTCGGGTGTAAAGCCAGTGTCTTTCTGCACACTATGCACATCAAATTCACCATAATCCAGGGAAACACCAAGAAATGGAATCTCCCCAAGGCCGATATCTGCCTGGGGAGAAACTACGTCTCTTATTTCCATTAAAAATTCCCGTAATTGCTTTGGTTCCGTGCTCCCGATGTAGTAAGTACGGTTGCTTATGCCCATCTCCCCCAATTTCACAAATGCCTTTGCTGCGTCTGTAATATATATAAAATCATACATTTGTCTGCCTTCAGAAAATGAACAATGTTCACCAGCCAGTAATTTACGAATACTGGTGTTTACAAGACGTGGGCTGGATTCTCCCGGACCATATATATTGGAAATAACGGCCCTGATATAATCCACTTTAAGATCGCCCGCAATCGTCCTCGCCATATAATCGGCGGCAATTTTCGCACTTGAATATAACGTATTAATCTCCGGCACATTTTCAGTATTCATCAGTGCAGCTATTTCATATTCCATTATGCTCGACGCAAAGACATACCTTTTGCATTGAAGTTCTGCGCAGGCTTTTACCGTGTCGCATGTGTATTTTATATTATTGATCTGTATATCACTGTTTCCTCTCTTATCCCCTGCGCTTCCTATCCACGCCAGATGATAAAATACATCTGCGCCAGGTTCACCGATATACCCTGCAAGGTTTTTAAAATCTGATAAGTCGCATTCAATAATAGAAATATTATCCAGGTCTTTAACGCTATCTATGTTTGCGTGTTCCCTTACAACAGCAGTCACCGCTATCCCCTGCCCGGTCAATTCCCTGCATAATGCGGAACCAACAAACCCATTCGCCCCAGTTACAATTGCGCGCTTCATCGCCTACCTAACCGCCTCCATTATCACCTGTGCCATATAATCAACCATCGCATCCGTCATCCCCGGGTATACGCCAACCCAGAATGTATTCCTCATTATGAAATCTGTACCGTCAAGGCTCCCCACCACACGGTATGCATCCGTCCCCCGGATCTGGTCAAAACAGGGATGCATGATAATATTTCCGCTGAATAAAAGCCTTGTCTGGATGTTGTGGTCCTCTATGTACCTGGTCACTTTATTCCTGTCCAGTCCGGATTCCGGACGGATGCTGATAAGGAAACCGAACCAGGATGGGCAGCTGTTTTCAGCCGGGACAGGCAGTATAATCCTGTCTGCGACCGGCTCCAGGGCTTTATGCAGCCTCTCCCAGTTATGCCGCCTGCGCTCTATGAATGACGGGAACTTTTTCAGCTGCTCACAGCCGATGGCCGCCTGCATATCCGTAACCTTCAGGTTGTATCCAAAATGGCTGTAAACATACTTGTGGTCATATCCCTGCGGGAGTTCACCATGCTGCCCGTCAAACCTGTGCCCGCAAAGGTTGTCCCTGCCGGACGGGCATACACAATCGCGTCCCCAGTCCCTGTAAGAAAGAATCAGCCTGTGCAGCAAAGGGTTATCCGTATATACACAGCCACCCTCGCCCATTGTCATATGGTGGGGCGGGTAGAAGCTGCTTGTCCCAATATCGCCCCAGGTGCCGCTGAATTTTGTAACACCATCTATGGTGTAGGTAGTCCCAAGCGCGTCACAGTTATCTTCAACCAGCCAGAGACCGTGTTTATCACAGAACACCTTAACCGCTGCCAGGTCAAACGGGTTCCCCAGGGTATGTGCAATCATGACTGCCTTTGACTTCTCTGAGAGGGCATCTTCAAGCTTGGTAACGTCAATGTTGTACTGGGGCACCGTGACATCCACAAATACAGGCACCGCACCATACTGGAGGATCGGGTTGATAGTGGTTGGGAATCCGCAGGCCACCGTAATAACCTCATCACCGCGTTTGATCTGGCGGTCTCCCAGTTCAGGTGCTGTCAATGCAGAAAATGCAATCAGGTTCGCAGAAGAACCGCTGTTTACAAGGTGGGCATACTTAACGCCGATCCACTGTGCAAACTCCTTCTCAAACTGGTCAGAAAACCTGCCCGTGGTCAGCCAGAAATCGAGCATCGCATCCGTGAGTGAGCACATCTCCTTTTCATCAAAAACACGGGAAGCATATGAAATACGCTCCCCGGGCTTAAACTCATCCTTCTTCTCTTTAAAATCATGATAATACTCTGTCACCAGGGACTTAATCTGTTCCCTCGCCTCTGCTTCATTATTCCAGTTTGCCATATTCATTTTCACCAATTTTAAGACCATCCTTATTTGTTTTTATTTTTTCTCTGAGATAAAAACAATTTTTTAGGAAACAAAACCCTATTTTAATTCTAGAAAAGTCTATAATTATTTTTGCTACTATCTTCCACTTTTTAGATAATACATATCTATATAGTTCTCTATAACACTTAAATAAAAATCCTCGATCCTGATAGAATACGGAATTTTCGTCAAAAAAACAATTCAAAATACCATAGAATGGTATTACAAAAATATTTAGCAAATTATGATAATCCACTACAGATAGATTAAAATGAATATCGGTAACTATTCTCATCCCCAAAGCGACTTTTCCCGCATTCCAAGAAACACCACTACTGGCATCGTATTGTATGATATTATTGAGTGCAATAATTCCCATCTCTCCATTTTCCAGACTTTTTAGAATAAGCAATAAATACGACACATATGAGTATGCATATTCAAAAGCAAATGGTATATAGGGTTTAATCAAATCATAGTTAAAAATTTTATTTGATAAATAAATAGCATCTCCTCGGACTGTTTGAATTCCTATTTTGATTAATTCATTCTCAAAATCAACAAAATCTTTCAACGAATTCAATACAACATCTGAGGACAATTGCTTTTC
>JAJPXQ010000053.1 GCA_021205385.1 Lachnospiraceae bacterium
CAAAATAAGGAAAAAATTTTTATCATTTAATCAGTGAAGTGGCAAACTCGGGAGGGCGCTGTGCCCTGCAAAAGATTAATTCTGATTGACGATATTTACACAACGGGCAGTACAATGGACGAAGCAGCGCGGGTGCTCCGGGCACATGGCGCGGAAAAGATTTATTTTTTGTGCATTTCTGTTGGAAAAGACTCTTGATTGTGTTATATTATAAAAGATTGAGGTGGAGTTTTTTATATGATCAATGAGGAAAAAGTGATTCTGATGACGCGGGCCTCGCGCTTTGAGACGAAGGAAGCGCAGAAGGAACGGAAGGTTCAGCAGTATTTCCGGCACGATTATATCAGTCTGCATCTTCTGTACGGCTGGTTTTTTGTGACGCTTTGTTATGCGTTGGGAGTGGCGCTGTGGATTCTTTGCAGGATGGACTATCTGATGGAGAATCTTCATAAAATGGATCTGCAGGGTCTTGGCGCGACGCTGGCCACGATTTATGTCATCGTGACGGCGGTTTATCTGTGCCTGCTGTATCTGTTTTATCGCAGACGTTACCACATGGCGGGAAAGGATATGAGTGAGTATTCCCATATCCTGAAGAAGATTTCCGATATTTATGAAGGCGAGGCGCGTGCAGTGCAGACGACCGGCCGGACGAAGGAGACAGAACATGGCAGCACTACTTGAGATAAAACAGCGTTTAAAAGTCATTTATGCAAAATATGACGTTTATCTGTTCCCGCTTTTGAAATTTGTCACGGCTCTCGCCGTATTCATGATGATCAACGGGCAGGTTGGCTTTATGACCAGGATCGCGAATCCGGCCCTGTCCCTTCTGCTGGCGCTCGTGTGCTCTTTCCTGCCGGTGAACATGATAGCGGTGATCGGAGCCCTTCTGATCTGTGCGCATGCATTTGCGCTTTCACTGGAGATTTTTGCCCTGACGGTCGGGCTTTTTGCAGTGATGTATGTCCTTTACTTTCGGGTGGCTCCCGGGTACGGATTTGTACTGGCGCTGGCGCCGCTGCTGTTTTTCATGCGGATTCCCTATGCCATGCCGCTGGTGCTCGGCCTGGTCGGAGGCCCGGCATGCGTGGTACCGGTGTCCTGCGGTACGCTCATTTATTATCTGATGTATTTTATGAAAAATAACGAGACGATACTGGCCGGCTCGGAGACAGAGAATGTGAGTTCGCGCCTGACATATCTGGTGGAGAATGTACTGATGAATAAGACCGCGATACTGACGATCGTGATCTTTGCGGTGGTACTGCTGATCGTGTATGTAATACGCCGGATGAACGCGGATTATGCATGGAATATCGCGATCGGCACCGGAGCTGTGATCAACGTGGTGCTGTTCCTGATTGGCGGTCTGGCGCTGCAGGTGCGGATCTCCGCGCCGGGGCTGATCCTGGGTACGCTGGTCTCTCTGCTGATCGCTTTTGTGACGGAATTCTTTGTGTTCAGCGTGGATTATTCGCGTACGGAGTATGCGCAGTTTGAGGATGACGAATACTACTATTATGTGAAAGCAGTGCCGAAGATGTCTATCTCTATACAGGACAAAAAGGTAAAGAAGATCAGCGGGGGACATAAGAACAGCCGGAAGAAACAGCACTAAAAAGGGAGTGAGAGGATGAATCTTCAGCAGTTGTATCAGTATTTTTCGCTTAACGCGCTGAATGTCACATGGACCGATGTGGCTGAGATCATCATTTTGTCCATTCTCATCTATAATATCCTGATGTGGATCAAGTCCACGCGCGCCTGGTCATTGCTGAAGGGCTTTGGCGTTATTTTGTTCGTCTTTATGCTGGCCTCCATTTTCCATATGAATACGATTCTCTGGCTCGGAAGGAACTTCCTGAATCTGGGAATTATGGCAGTTATCATCGTGTTTCAGCCGGAGCTTCGGCGCGCGCTGGAACAGCTGGGGCAGAATAATATCATTACAGCGATCATGCCTTTTGAAAATGCCAGGAGGAGTGAAGTACTGCTTTCAGACCGAACGGTAACAGAACTCGTGAAGGCGAGCTTCGAGATGGGACGCGCCCGCACAGGCGCGCTGATCGTGGTGGAGCAGACGGTGAGCCTGAAGGAGTATGAAAGGACCGGGATTCCGCTCGATTCTGCGGTGTCGAGTCAGCTTCTTCTGAATATCTTTGAGAAAAATACGCCGCTGCATGACGGGGCAGTGATTCTGGGTGAGGACAGGATTCGTTCAGCCACCTGTTATCTGCCGCTGTCGGATAATCTGAATCTCAGCAAGGAGCTGGGAACCAGACACCGCGCCGCGGTCGGGATCAGCGAAGTCAGCGATTCCCTGACGATCGTGGTGTCGGAGGAGACGGGCTCTGTCTCCGTTGCCAAAAACGGCAGGCTCATGCGGAATCTGAACCAGGAACAGTTAAAGGAGCAGCTTCAGACGATTCAGGCGAAGCCGGAGGAGAGTCGGAGGCGGTTCTGGAAAGGACGTGGGCGACATGAAAAAACGAGTTCTGAATAACCTGTCCTGGAAGATTCTTTCTGTTGTGGCGGCTATTATCTGCTGGATTGTCGTGGTAAATATTGACGATACCATCGAATCCAAGACGATCCGCAACGTGTCGGTCACACTGATCAACACGGACGCCCTGACGTCGCAGGATCAGACGTACATGATCGAAGAGGGGACGGATAAGGTCAATCTGACGGTTTATGCGAGGCGGACGGAGCTGGCGAAGGTGAAAGAATCCGATTTCACAGTGACGGCGGACGTGGAGAAGGATCTGCGCTATGACAGCATGGTGAAGATCGAAGTCAGCTATACCGGAAGCGCGACGATTGACAGCGTCAGTCAGAGCCGGGAGAATGTGCTGCTCAGCATCGAGGAGAAGGTGACTGAACAGTTCAAGGTCATCGTGGAGACGACAGGGGAACCGGCAGACGGGCTTGTGGTCGGTGCGACGACGCCGGAACAGACCCTGATCGAAGTCAGCGGACCGAAATCAGAAGTCGAACGTGTGAAACGGGTAGTGGCCGAGGTGGATATCACCGGAATTACCGGGACGACGACGCGCACATGTAAATTAAAACTGACGAACAGCGACGGGGAGGAGATTACGAGCTCCCAGCTAGAATATACCGGAATGGACAGTGACTTCTCCGTGACGATCATGACGCTCAGCACGAAGCTGGTGGGTATCAGTTTCGATGTCAGCGAGGTGGCGCCGGAAGGTTACAGCCTGGCCTCTATCAGCTACAAGCCGGAGACTGTGACGATCGCAGGGGAGGCATCGGCCATCCGTTCGATTTACAATCTGAACATCCCGGCCTCGGCACTGAATCCGGACGGAGAGATCGGTACGGTGCAGCAGACGGTGGATATCAGCCAGTATCTGGACGATGATATTGTGATTCCCTCAGAGGAGGAGCGGGAAATCGCGGTGACAATGGAGATTGTGGCCAATGAGACGAGCGAGTACAGTTTCTCAGCCGACTCTGTTGTACTGGAAAATCTGGATGAGGGGCTGCAGGCGGAGCTGACGGATGCGGATACAATGGTGATCACGGTGAGTGGTCTGCCGTCCGCACTGGCGGAGCTGACGGCGGACAGCGTCACCCTGAGCGTGGATCTCTCGGAGGTTACGCGGGCGGGGACTTATATGCAGACGCTTAATGTGACGCTGCCGGATGGTCTGAGCTGCGTCGAAATACCGGAGGTCACCATCGAGGTGACGGAGGAAGAGTAAACGATAGAAAACGAAGATTCGGAGGACAGGCATGCGGGATAAAAAGTATCTGATCATCTGGGTGCTGCTTTGCCTTCTCGTCGCCTGTATCGGAATTGCGATTCCGGTATCCGAGACGCGCTCGCAGGGGCTGGAGGGAGCAAACCAGGCGAATCTCGTGCATACCACAGATGAGCTTACAGAGGGGCGAACGCTGGAGTTTACGCTGGAATCACCGGCTGAGACTTCGACGCAGATCGGATTTTTCTTTTCCGTGAACGGCCATACGTTTTCAGACGGTACGCTGCGAATCCTGGCATATGATCAGGAGACAGGGACGCTGACAGGGGGACGGGATTTTCCTCTGGAAGATCTGACGGAAGATCAGTTCCTGTTTGTCGGGCTCGATTACGCGCCGTCCGTTCTGACAGTGCGCATGTCCTGCGACGCGGAAGCGGAGGGCCCTTCGGTCTGGCTCAATGAGACGACCGTGACGCCGGGCAGCGCCGTGATGGACGGGGTTTTGGTCGGGCAGAGTCTTGTCTATAATCTGACCTATATGGTGCAGACGCATCGCGTGCTGCAGCCGCTTCTGATCGGGGTGATCCTGCTGCTGGCAGGGGTCGGTGTATGCAGTGTCGGCGGTTTTGCCGGAGGACGGCGGGAGAAAAAGAAGAAGATCCGGGATGAGTCAGCGGGATTTACCAGAAAACGTGTGCTGGGTCTTGGAATCGCGCTGATCTGCGGCGCGCTGCTGTTCTTTTATCTCTATGACACGAAGATCCGGATCGCACAGAATTCAACGCAGAGAGTGACGCTCCTGGAATCCAACGGGGAGACGCTCCCGGTAAATGAGGAAAATGCCTCGATCAGTCAGACTCTGAAGCCGGAGCAGGAGAGTCTGACCGGTTTTGGCGTCCGCTTTTATATTGAGGACGGAAGTGCGCTCACGGAAGGGACGATGCATGCGGTTGTAACCGATCTGACATTGTCGGAGACGCTGTGCGAGACGGATATCAGCGCCGATCAGTTTATTTCCGGAGAATATATCGGCCTGTTGTTTGAAAATTCGCAGACCGGCGTCGCCGATCATACTTATCGGATCGATCTGAGCTTTTCACAGGAGCTCTGGGACAGCGGACTGATGCTGATGACGAGCGATGAGGGACTTTGTGTCAACGCTCATCTGTATTTTAATCTGTTTTTGAAATATTACTTCTTCTTCCTTTTCCTGGGGGTGGAGGCGTTTCTCTGCCTGTTCTGGTATCTCACCTTTGTGCGCCGCGCACGGATGGAAACGGTGTTTCTGGCAACCGTGCTGTGTCTGGGCCTGTTTTACAATGTACTGCTGACACCGCAGATGGTGCCGGACGAGGCGAAGCATATCGATATGGCGTATCGCTACAGCAATGAACTGCTGGGCTACGAGTCGATCGGGGATACGACAATTCTGATGCGTGCAGACGACGCGGCGATGGAGTTCACTTCTTCACCCTCGCTTCAGAATTACAGGAATATTTTCTATGGCCTGTTTTCCGGAGTGCAGGACGGGACGATGGTGGAGACGGAAGTGAACAGCAATATCCAGGGAAGTCTGCTCTTCTATGCGCCCGCCGTACTGGGTATGACGCTTGCCCGGCTGCTCGGCCTGGGTACGGTTCCGATGTTGCTGCTCGCGCGCTATCTGAATCTGCTCGTCTTCGCCCTGATCGCATGGGCCGGTATGCGGCGGCTGCCTTTTGGAAAACTGACGCTCTTTGTGCTTGCCGTGCTTCCGATCAACATGCAGCAGTGCACTTCCTTCTCTCATGATGCAATGGTGCATGGGCTTGTATTTCTGTATGCCTGTCTGTGTCTGGAAGCCATCTTTTCGGAACAGAAACTGACAGGGCAGCGTATGCTGGCACTGGAGATTCTGGCGCTTGCCCTGATCTGGTGCAAGAGCGGGAGCTATGCGCCGCTGGCGCTGCTGCCGCTTCTGATCCCTGCGGAGCGTTATGATGGAAAGCGCAGAAAATGGATCGGAACAGCCGCACTGATCGGAATACCGGCGCTGGCCTTCCTTCTCAGAAATGCAGCCACGGTGACCGGCATTGTCAGCACGACGGCTGCGACAAGCGTGGTCGGCACATCGGATGGGAGCGCCTATGCAGCGGGTTATACGCTCGGCTATTTCCTGCACGATCCGCTCGAACTGGTGTATATGATTGCCAATACCATTCTGGATAAGGGAGGATTCTATCTGGAGTCGCTCGTCGGCTATAAGCTGGGCTGGGTCGAGATCGAGACCTCGCAGATGCTGGTGATCTTTTTCCTGTTTCTGCTGTTTTTGTCTATACTGAATGTGCCGGGAGAACAGGTGTATATCCGCGCGCGGCAGCGCTTCTGGATGTTAATTCTGTGCGCGGCTTCCGCAGGGCTGATTGTGCTTGGCATGCTGCTGTCCTGGACGCCGCTGGGCTATGTGTCGGTGGAAGGCGTGCAGGGCCGGTATTTTCTGCCTTTCATGCCGGTATTGCTGGCTGCGTGCCGGAATCAGCTGATTTACCTGAGACAGAGAATTGATCGTGCGGTCATGGCGGCGGCGGTGGGCGGACAGGTGTTTGCGATCGCCTATGTGATCCGGCAGGTGACGACGGTATAGGCGCAGGGGAAGATCGGAAAGGAGCAGCCAGATGAGATATAGTATCGTCATTCCGGTTTATAATGCGAAAAAAACGCTGCGCCGCTGTGTCGAGTCCTGGCTTGACCAGACAGAGCAGGATTTTGAGCTTCTCCTCGTGGACGATGGCAGTGCGGACGGAAGCGGGACGCTCTGTGATGAGCTGGCACGGGAAGAGCAGGGCCATATTCGTGTGATTCACCAGGAAAACAGCGGAGTATCCACGGCCAGAAATGCAGGCATTCAGGCGGCCGACGGAGATTTTCTGCTGTTCACGGACAGCGATGACTATGTATCGCCGGATTACCTTGCCCATATGGCGGGCTTTCAGAAAGAGACGGCAGCGGACCTGGTGCTGTGCGGTTTTCATCACCTGTACGACGGAGCGGACATTGTGAAGCTTCCCGGGCAGACCAGGACTCTGGAACTCCCGGATTTCCGGGATGATTTTCTTTCGCTGTATCGTGAAAGTTTCCTCAATATGCCGTGGAATAAGCTGTACCGGCGGGAGCTGGCCGGCCGCTTTGAGACTGCGCTGAGTCTTGGAGAGGATCTCCTCTTCAATCTGGACTATCTTGGAAGGTGCGGCCGCATAGCGGTTCTTGCCGAACCGCTATGCTTTTATATACAGGAATTCACAGGGCAGGCAACGCTCTCTTCGCAGAAACGGCAGGACCGCATGGCGCTCGCGCGGCGGATTTGTGAGGAAACGGAGGCCTTTTTTGAAGAGACCTGGTCGGAACCCTGCCGGGATGGGAGTATCTTCACACGCTATGTAAGCGAGATCCTTGACGAGTGTGAGAAGCTTCCGGCAGACAGGAGTCTTTCCTGTCAGGAGAAACAGCGAATCATCCGTTCCTGTGCGCGCGACGAGTGGGTGAGAACGAGAGGCCAGGAGGCCTGTCTGACATTGCCGGACTATAAAATTTTATGGTATTTTCTGCGGCGGGATATGCCCCGGATGGTGTATGCGCTCTGCGTGCTGCGGCGTCCGCTGGTGTCAGTGCTGCACAGTGTAAGGAGGATCGGGCGTGGAAAATCATAAGCCGCTTATCAGTGTGATCGTACCGGTCTACCAGGTGGAGGCCTGGCTTACGCGCTGCGTGGACAGTCTGCTTTCGCAGACATATGAGAACCTGGAGATCATTCTTGTGGACGATGGTTCCCGCGACGCCTGCCCGGCGATCTGTGATGCATATGCAGCCAGGGACGAACGGGTGCGTGTGATTCACCAGGAGAACAGAGGGCTCTCCGGCGCGCGAAACGCAGGAATTGATACGGCAAGGGGAGAGTTTTTTGCCTTTGTCGACAGCGACGATTATGTCGCTCCGGATTTTATCGAGGCCTTATATGAACTGATCGTAAAGAGCGGCTGCGCAATCGGTCAGTGCCGTTTCGCGCGGGTGCGCGGGGAGGCGCTGAAAGGGGAGCAGGGCGATGCATACCGCATGTTTCGCGGGGAATGCCTGATGGAGCAGCTCTATGGGGCGGAGGAGGAAGCGACGTATTTTGTCGTGGCCTGGAATAAGCTGTATCGGAGTGAACTTTTCACCGCGACGGGGATTCGATATCCGTCCGGCAGGATTCACGAGGACGAGGCGACGACGTACCGCCTGTTCCATGAGGCGGGGAAACTTGCATTTCTTGACCGTGCGCTGTATGGATATTTTACGGAAAATGCGGGCAGTATCACGTCGGTATTTTCACGCAGGCGCCTGCAATGGCTGGACGCGCATGAGGAGCGCATCGCATTTTTCAGAGAAAACGGTTATGAAAAGCTGCTCCCGGCTGCTTATCGGAAGCTGTGCGATGCGTGTATTACCTTTTATTTTCGCTGTACGGACGATGTGAAGGAAGCGCCGGAGCTCCGGCGGGAGTTGAAAAGCCGGCTCGGGAGTTATCGCAGGGAAGGCACGGCATGGATTCGCTGCCTTCCACCCAGAACGCGTCTGGGTTATCGGCTGTTCGACATATCGCCAGGGCTGTATAAGAAGATTCTGAACAGAATGCAGGAGACATAATGGAAGAAAAAATCAGTGTGATTGTGCCGGTCTACCGGGTAGAGAGCGTTCTTAAGCGTTGTGTGGACAGCATTCTGGCACAGAGTTATGAGAATATGGAGATCGTTCTTGTCGACGACGGCTCACCGGATGGCTGTCCGGCGCTGTGTGACGAATATGCGGCGCTTTACCCGAATATATTGTCCATTCATAAAGAAAATGGCGGTCTGACTTCCGCGTGGAAGGAGGGCGTGCGCCATGCCTCGGGCGAACTGCTCGGCTTCGTGGACAGCGACGACTGGATTGAGCCGGATATGTACGAACGGCTGGCAGCGGCGTTGAAAAGATACGAGGCGGATATTGCAATGGCCGGCCTCACATTTGACTATGAGGACAAAAGCTATCCGCCGCGGCGTGAGACGAACCGGATGGAGCGGGAGTGTTATCGCGGGGAGGATCTGAAGGAGCTCTGGCCGGTGCTTTTGAATGACGGGAGTTTTATCGGCAGGACGATTCAGCCGTCCCGTGTGACGAAGCTGTTCCGGCGGGAACTGGTGGAGCACAATCTGCAGCTCTGGGATGAACGCGTGTCGGTTGGCGAGGATCTGCAGATGGTGTTCGCGGCGGTGCTCGATGCCCGCTGTATCTGTCAGATTCCGGATTATTATCCTTATCATTACTGGTACAATCAGTCGTCGATGACCGGGCAGTATGATGCAGAATATCTGGGCAAAATTAAATTTCTGCAGGAGCGGCTTCAGGACATTTCGGACAGAAAGGGGATCTATGATTTCCGCCCGCAGATTCGGAACGATTTTCTGAGTCTCGCGATCATGGCAGTCAAGAATGAGATATGGAGAAATCACAGGGATTCCTTCCGGCAGGTGCTGAAAAATGTCCGCGCGATGTGCCGGGATGAGAGTGTGCGGGAAGCCTTGTCCCACCACACGATGGACCGGCTCGGACTGTCGGTAAAACTGTATATTTTCATGATGAAGCACAGTCTTGTGCTGCCCTGCTGGGCGGCGACAAAGCTTTTCTTTTCTTTCTACTATGGGGTGACATCACATGCACAATAAGAAAAAACTGATTTTTGTTGATATTGACGGGACGATTTACAGGATGGACCACGGCATCAGCCCGGCGCTTGCGGAGGGATTCCGCCGGGTGCGCGCGAACGGGCATAAGGTTTTCATTTCGACCGGGAGGACCTGGAACAGCCTGCCGGAGGAAGTGATGGCGCTGGAATGGGACGGCATTGTTGCGAGCGCCGGCAGTGATATCCGCGTTCAGGGGAAAAGCGTCTATCGGTATGCCCTCGATCCGGCGCTGGTGCGGCGTGTCATCGCAGTGATGGAACGGATTCCGGGCGTAATTTTCATGCTGGAGGGACTTGACCGTATCTTTGTCGCAGGGGACGGGAGCGCGTATCTCTGGGAGGATGAGCCGATGCCGGACGTTAATCCGGAGCTGGCCCGCTGGCTGCAGTTTCTGAAGGAGCGGAAGAATACCTGGCGCCTGAGTGAGTGGAACCCGGAGCTCGATGGGATCTCAAAAGTCTCGTTCTTGGTGCGCACGCAGGAGTCGCTCGATGAGCTCCAAAGGGAACTCGGCGACCGGTTTCATGTGGCTACCTATCATATTTATCCGAATTCCGGTATATACAACGGAGAGCTGATCTCCCATGAGTCCGACAAGGGGACGGGCATTGTGAAGACCGCGGAACTGTTTGACGCGGATGTGGCGGACACGATTGCCTTCGGCGACAGCCTGAACGATTATCAGATGATTGAACAGGCAGGGATTGGCGTAGCCATGGGAAATGCCGATGAGGAGATCAAAGAGATCGCGGACCGTGTGTGTGAATCCGTCCAGGACGACGGCGTGCTCCATGAGATGGAGCGCATGGGGCTCCTGTAATCCATGTTATTCCTCCGGCCATGCGGCCTCGATGCACTGGTTGATAATGGCGGAGGTTTTCAGAAGATGGGACTGGAATTCTTCCACTTTATTTTCCCAGTCCGCAAATGTCAGCCATTCTTCCTGCGGAACCGCTTTGCTTGTGACCGAGTAAGTCATATAAGTGACAAATGCGTCAGACTGAAAGTCGTATGCGATCTCGTCTTCCATGCGCGCAGTCTCCTCCGCGAAGACGCTTTCGATGGTCTCACTGTTGAACGCAGTTTCCTCCATTTCATAAATAATCTCTGTGAAACGGGTGCGCCAGGCAGGATTCTCGAGCAGCTTCGGCAGAATATTGTAGTTGGAACAGTCCTGTGTTGCCAGCCAGAAATTGGATTCCACCAGTTCTGAGAAGCTTCCGATCCAGTCAAGATCATACAGATAGACGCGCCATTTCCCGTCCTGATAGGGCAGTCCGTTGTCCTGACAGCGCCAGACACGCAGATTATTGTCGATCCAGTCGCCATTTCCCAGCAGAAGATTCACTGCATAGTACTGTAAAAACTGGTCTACATCTAGCTGGCTTTCGACGATGGCCTGTGTTTCCGGGTCAGTCAGATCGGAAGACTGTATATAATCTACCAGTTCCAGGTACGCCGCCACGACCTCCGGATGCGCCTGCGTGCCGGTTTTTACCTCATCAAAAATCGAAGCAACTTCAATGTCGTCTTTGTCCTGAATGTTGTAGAGTTCGGATAAAGCATTGTCCGTTTTAGAAGGAAGAATAAAATAGGCGCCCTGATAAGTGCCGTTGATGTAGAGCGCGGCTGGAGTGGTGGGCGAGGCGTCGATGACCCCCGCTTTTTCCGCGAGAGAGTAACCGACACTGTTGTGTATTCCAGTGGCATCCATGGAAAGCCGCACGGCGTGGAGATTAAAAGAACTGTACTTCGTAATCGGCTGTTCGCTGCCGTCGACAGTCGTGCGTCCGTCCCACAGGTCACAGGTGAAAGCCGGCGCCTGTTTGTCGTACTCTTCGCGTGCGATGATTCGATAGGATTTGCGCGCCGCTTTCCGGGAATCCGCGCCGCTGACACGGATACCGGCGTTCTGAATGATCAGTGCCCTGCCGTTTTCATCGTAAACAAAAATCTGTATTTTCTGTTCGCCTTCCTGCCCGGCCGCAGGATCGCTGCCGGAGAGCAGACCGTCTTTCTCATCGTACAGAATTTCTTCATCTGCCAGGATAGAGACAATCAGAGTCGAAAAACTTCGACTCTGCAGGATTTCATCGATATATGGGTCAGTATAGCCGTCCCGGTGAAGCCCCTGATCTGCCGTCCTGGCGGCACTGTTTTCTTCATACAGGCAAAACAGAAGGAGAAGCGCTGTGAGACCCAGTGCGAGCAGACGCAGATACTTTGCATTGTGATCAATCATGTAAACAAACTAAATTCTTCCGGTAAACGGAATGTTAACTTTTTGTATTGTAAAGTTTAATATTAATTCAAGGAAACATAAACTACACATTTTCTTGACAAAATTACCCTAAAATGTCAGAAGAACCGACATGGAGGGACAGCGATGCGAAAGAAAATCGTTTATTTTGCAAAGGGCTGGATCAGCGGAGCATTTGCCTGTTTCGCGCTGTTGGTGACTTTAGATACGGATCTGAGCGAGATCAGCGCGGAGGCTGCCGGAGGCGGATTTTTCACGATTCTGGCAGTGAATATCAAAAAACTGGAGTATCTGCTGCCTGTGTTCACCTACCGGGATGCGCTGCTGGTCTTTTTTCTGTTTTATTTCTTCCTGAAAACAAAGTCGGTATGGAATGTGGAGATATCGAAGTGGAGCTATCGGGTTCCGGCGGGACTGACGGCTTTCTTTCTGCTGTTCGGCTACAGCTTTCGCTATACGAATTCCTGGGATCTGATTTTTATGGATACCTTTCATCAGCTTGTCTCGCTTCTGATGCTGGTCGGTTTTTATCTGCTGTTTGCGCGGATCTATGCGCTACTGCTTCGAAAGCTGTCGGAAGCTGCCGGAAAAACAACGGCGTGCAGCAATCGTCTGGGAAACTGGATTTTTGAAAAGCATGCGTTCTGGGGAGCGTTTCTTGTGATTCTGCTGTTCTGGCTTCCCTATATCATCGCAAAATTCCCGGGGGCCGCAATGCCGGAGACACTGGCCGAGATGCGGCAGTGGTACTGGAATATGATCAACAATTATTATCCGCCGCTGCATACGGTTCTGATGTGCCTTGTCATGGAGTTTGGAAATCTGCTCGTTTCCTACACGTTTGGCTTCTTCCTGAATCTCGTGCTGCAGCTGGGCCTGCTTTTGTCTGCGTTTTCCTGGGGATTTGTACTGATGAAGCGCTGGAAGACGCCATATATTTTCCGCGCGGCCGCGCTCGCGATCATCTGTATGGTGCAGTATTTTTCGATGGAGTCGACGGTTGTGGAAAAAGATGTACCCTACACAGCCTGTGTGATCTTTCTGGTGCTGCTGCTCTTTGAGCTGGTCAGGACGATGAAGGAGGAGGAGACGCTCAGCCGCCGCTTCTTTGCCGGTTATATCCTGGCTGCCTTCGGGACGGCGGGCTTCCGGAATGAGGGAATCTATCTGGTCTTGTTTTCGGGAATTTGCGTGGCGGTCTATGCCGCGCGGCTGCTCTGGAGGAAAAACAGAAAGAAATGTACGCAGGTGCTGACAGCCATGCTGCTGCCGGTTCTGCTCGTGCTGCTCTATCAGAGAGTGCTGCTTCCGGCCTGCGGGGTGGAGGACAATGGACTGCGTGAGGCGCTGTCGATCCCGTTTCAGCAGACGGCCCGCTATGTGCGGGATTATGGCTATGAGCTGACGGAGGAGGACGAGGAGATTATTTCTCAGGTGCTCGACTATGAGAATCTGGCTGAGCTCTACGATCCCATTACCTCCGACCCGGTGAAGGCCACTTACCATGCAGAGTCTGCGGATGATCTGGCGGCTTATTTCAGGCTGTGGTTCCGGCAGCTTCTCAGACATCCGGGGAACGCTGTCGAGGCCACGATGAACAATGCCTACGGCTGGTTCTACCAGGAAGGTTACGCCCATAATTACATGATGAGCTCGCAGATCGAGGGACAGGAGATACGGTGGGAGATCGTGCAGCCGGCTTCCCTGGACGGCTTCCGGAATGTCATGGAGCGTGTGGCAAAGCTGCTCTCCCGCGTACCGATCGTGAACTGGTTCGAAAATGCGGGTTTTGTTTCGTGGATGACGATCCTGCTGGCCGCCTTCTTCGTCGGTTCCGGACGAAAGAAATATTTACTGCCGATGATCCCGCTGCTGACGGCGCTTCTGGTATGCATTGCCGCGCCGACCTTCAATTATCAGGTGCGCTATATCATGCCGGTGATGTTCTGCGTGCCGTTTTATGCGGCGATGGCGGTGGGAGGTACTACAGCTCCTCCACCACCTGAAACAGGTAGAACTTGAGATAATATGACTGATCTGCGGCCCAGAGGATCGGATGGTCGCAGGCCTGGGTGCGGAACTCGACCTGCCGCAGCCGTCTGTGTGCGGCGTGCGCGGCCTCCTTCAGGGTCTTCGCGAAGAGCTCCGGATCCATGAAGTGGGAGCAGGAGCAGGTGGCGAGAAAGCCTCCGTCTTTCACAAGGCGCATGCCGCGCAGGTTGATCTCGCGGTAGCCTTTGACCGCGTTTCTGATGGAGCTGCGGGACTTGGTGAAAGCGGGCGGGTCGAGGATCACGACATCGTAGCGCTCGCCCTGCTGTTCCAGCCTGGGCAGCAGTTCAAACACGTCGGCGCAGAGAAAGCGTACGCGATCTTCCATGCCATTTAAGAGAGCATTTTCACGGGCCTGTGCGCAGCCGGTTTCCGAGGCGTCCACGCCGAGCACCTGGGAGGCGCCGCCGGCCGCCGCATTCAGTGCGAAGGAACCCGTGTGCGTGAAACAGTCGAGCACCTTTTTGCCGCTGCAGAGTCGCCGGACGGCGAGGCGATTATATTTCTGATCAAGGAAATAACCGGTTTTCTGTCCGTCCTGCACGTCCACAAGAAAATGCACGCCGTTCTCCTCGATCTCCACCTTCGTGTCGAAGGGTTCCCCGATGAATCCCTTGAAACGCTCCATGCCCTCCTGCTCACGTACCTTCGCGTCGCTGCGCTCATAGACGCCGCGAATGACGATGCCATCTTCAAGCAGGACCTTTTTCAGAAGGTCCAGGATGCGCGGTTTCAGGCGGTCGATGCCGAGTGCGAGTGACTCCACGACGAGCACGTCCGAGAATTTGTCGATCACCAGACCGGGCAGGAAGTCTGCTTCTCCGAAGATAATGCGGCAGCAGCCGGTGTCGGTCGTGGCCTTGCGATATTCCCAGGCATCGCGTACACGCCGCTCCAGGAAGGCGTCGTCGATGACATGCTCCCGCCTGCGCGACAACAGCCGCACCCGGATCTTTGAATTTCGGTTCAAAAATCCGTATCCCAGAAAATATCCGTCGAAATCGTGCACCTCCACGATATCTCCATTCTCAGAATGTCCCGCGATACTCTCGATCTCATTGTCATAAATCCAGGCGCCGCCGGCTTTAATGGTGCGCCCTTCCCCTTTTTTCAGTGTTACGATTGTGTGATACATGGCTTTTCTCCCCGGCAATACAGAATCTTTGTCAAGTGTAGCTTTCTCTGAAAAATCTGTCAAGCAATTACTGTAAGGTATAAGGCCTGAAAATCAGGCCATACTTTTCGTAGAAAAAGAAAAGGAGCAGAAGGTTATGGATTTTGAGAAGCTGGAACCGAATGACCGGATGAAATATGAGATTGCCGAGGAGCTGGGATTGCTTGCAAAGGTGCGTGAGGGTGGATGGAAAGCGCTCTCGGCGCGGGAGACCGGGCGGATTGGAGGAATCTTAAGCCGCAGAAAGAAAGCACTGGAAAACAGCATGAGAAGAGAAGAACAGGAATAGGCTGTAAGGAGAGCAGGACCGCAGGAGGAAGATGCGGTGAACAGCCAGAAGGCGGAAAATGAGCTGAATCTCGCGCTGGACGTGAGCGAGCAGGAGCGGGAGCGGGCGCCCGGACTGAATGTGGGCTATGATAAGGAGGAGCAGACCTGGGAACTGATCGTGAAATATTCCGGCGGCCTGGAGCGGCTGCGCGGGATTGCGGAACAGACAACAGAACTCTCCGGCGGCTATGCGATTCTGATCGTGCGCGCGTCCCGCCTGTCTGAGCTCGAGGAACTGCCGGAAGTCGAGTACATGGAAAAGCCGCGGCGGCTGTATTTCGCACTGACGGAAGGGAAGAGAGCATCCTGTATGAGCGCAGTGCAGCGGGCGCCGCTGAATCTTACCGGCCGGGGCGTGATCGTCGCCGTATTGGATTCCGGTGTCGACTGCCGTCATCCGGAATTCCGAAAGGCGGACGGGACGAGCCGGATCCTGGCGCTCTGGGATCAGTCCGGCGGGGGAATCCCGCCGGAGGGCTTTCCTATGGGGACAGAGT
This sequence comes from Lachnospiraceae bacterium, assembly GCA_021205385.1. Lineage (GTDB taxonomy): Bacteria > Bacillota > Clostridia > Lachnospirales > Lachnospiraceae > Hominiventricola. The sequence continues at coordinate 15,786 of JAJPXQ010000053.1, forward strand.
ACACACAGGAAGAGCTGAATGCGGCGCTGCAGTCGGACGCGCCGCTTCCAGGGGATTTGAGCGGCCACGGTACCGGCGTGCTCTCGATTGCCGCAGGAAATCAGGGCGTGGCGTATGAAAGTGAGCTGCTGGTCGTAAAGCTCGCAGCTGCGAAAGCGAATGGCTTTCCCCGGACGACGGAGCTGATGCAGGGACTGGAGTATGTAATGCGCAAGGCGCGGGAGTACGGGATGCCGCTGGCTGTGAACCTGAGCTTTGGCAATTCCTATGGTTCGCATACGGGGAGGAGTCTTCTGGAAACCTATATGGATGCGCTGAGTGAGCAGGGAAGGACGGTGATCTGTGTCGGAAGCGGCAACGAGGGCGCGCGCGCCGGACATGCGGCGGGAAATCTGCGGGGTGTGAAGGAGCAGAGAGTGGAAATCGCCATCGCGGACTATGAGCCGTCGCTGAATCTGCAAATCTGGAAAAATTACGTGGATCGTTTCGACATTTATCTTGTGCACCCAAAGGGTCAGACAGTGGGGCCTCTGTACGAGAGTCCCTCTGCGCAGCGCTATCTTCTGGGGGAGACGGAGCTTTTGGTTTATTATGGAGAACCGCGCCCGTACAGTGTGAATCAGGAGATTTTTATGGAATGGATTCCGAAAGGGAGCTATCTGGATGCAGGGGTCTGGAGTCTGCGCCTCGTTTCGAAGAATATTGTGGATGGAAACTGGCAGATGTGGCTTCCGACCGGCGAAGCTGTCGGGAGCGCGACGAGCTTTCTCACGCCCTCACCGGAAAATACGCTTACAATCCCGTCGACCGCTGCCGGTGTCATCACGGTCGGAGCATACGACGACCGGACGGACACTCTTGCCGCTTTCTCGGGGAGAGGCCAGTCGGGAAATGGTCTGCAGAAGCCGGATCTCGTGGCGCCGGGCGTGGAGATCGCGGCAGCTGCGCCGGGCGGCGGCTATCAGAGCCGCTCCGGAACATCATTTGCCGTTCCTTTTGTTACCGGGGCGGCGGCGCTTCTGATGCAGTATGGCATTGTGGATGGCCATGACAGATATCTTTACGGAGAGAAAGTGAGGGCGTATCTGCGGCGTGGAGCCAGACCGCTGCCTGCTTTTCCGGACTATCCGAATACCGCAGCGGGTTATGGAAAACTGTGTGCAGAGGAAAGTCTGAGCCTATGAGGGCGTGATGGTAATGGTGACAACCGCATAGTTGGCGACCCCGTATTCTACGCCGGCAGCGATCTGTCCGGACAGATGCAGTTCCTGCATCGCGTCTGCTGTGGCGTCGAGGACGAGGTTCATCTTCCCTTCCGCCTGTTCGGCGGAAGCGTCGCAGATGATCTGGAACTCGTATACACCGTCGGAGAGATATGCCAGGACCGCGGAAGTGATCTCCTCATCGGAGGAGACAAAGGTGCAGGCATCTTTGAGGTAAGGCTCGATGCTCAGATAGCGATTACTTTCCAGATAACGCGTGTCGGAGCAGACATGCCGGTCGTCCGGTCCCTCGGCGGTGTGCGTAGCCTCAAGGGAACTGTCCGGCACGAGAAAGTAGTCATAGGTAATATTCGAACCGTCAGAGACGAGCTCGTCGTTCACGAGCGGGTCGTCCCAGGTGACGTCCACGTTGAACCAGGCGTTATCTACCTGAACCTGGTTCCAGGCGTGGGACAATACCTTGCTTCCATCATTGGCACTGCCATAAACCATAAGACTCTCGAGTCCGGCCTGTTCGCACAGAAAATCGAAGGCGCGGGCGTAGCCCTCGCAGACTGCGGAGTGCAGAAGCAGCGCGCCCTCGGCGGTATAGGCGCTATCCGGGAGTGTATCTGCGTAGAGGTTCTCATAGTCGTAGTCCACGTTGTACACGAGATAGTCGTGAATCGCCTTGACGGTCTCGTATTCGGACATATCGGACGAGAGGATGGACGCGGCGATGACTTCCATTTCCGTGGAGATTTCCGCGGAATCTTCTGTGGTTTCCTCCGGAATCTCCACTTCCGCCATGTCTTCCTCCGCGGATGTCTCTGCCTCTTCGTTTTCCTGCGTGGATTGTTCAGGGACGCTGCTCTCCTGTGTTCGGGACTGCGTACTGTTTCCACGGAAGCGCTGTACATATTCGGTAATGTCGGACAGGCCGCAGCCGGTCAGCAAAAGGCCTGCGGCGAGTATAAGCACGAATTTTCTCATGACACCAGTATAAGGAAGAAAAGCATTTCCCGCAAGGAAAACTTGCGGAACTTTCAAAGCTGCGGTATTATGAATTTATCAGTTCAGAGTGGCAGCGGCCTGTTGCTCTGAGGATAGAAAAGATCACAGGAGGAACATAGCTATGAACATTATTGCGACAGAAAAAGCCCCCGGGGCGATCGGACCCTATTCGCAGGCGTACGAGGTGAACGGTATGATCTACAGCTCGGGTCAGATTCCGGTAGACCCGGCCACGGGAAACATCCCGGAGGGTATCGCGGCGCAGGCGGAGCAGAGCTGCAAGAATGTTGGCGCGATCCTTGAGGCCGCAGGAAGCGGTTATGATAAGGTGGTCAAGACGACCTGCTTCCTGGCGGACATCGCGGATTTCGCCGCCTTCAACGAGGTCTATGCGAAATACTTCATTTCCAAACCGGCCCGCAGCTGTGTGGCGGTGCGCGATCTTCCCAAAGGGGTGCTCTGCGAAGTAGAAGCGATTGCGGTGAAGTGACGGAAATGAAATAATGATCAGGGCGTTCGCAATAAAAACGCCATGTACAGAGGCAGGGTCAGTACTGCCTCTGATTTTCCGACGTTGTAATCGCCGAGTTTTATGGCGTGACGGATATGGTATTTCCCGGGATGGCGCAGGACTGTCCGCAGGCTCTTCGCATTTCCAGTGGCAGCCTTCACTTCGACGGGCGTGCATTCTCCTTTGTAACGAATCACAAAATCCAGTTCCAGACCGCTGTCTTTGTGGTAATAATACAGTTTTTTTCCCATTTTGGAAAAAATATCAGCCACCAGATTTTCAAAAACAGCACCTTTATAACCGTAAAGCCTGCCCTGAAGAATGTCAAACTGCGTCCCGTCCTCCAGCATGCTGACAAACAGTCCGCAATCCTTCATGTAAACTTTAAAGACGTCTTCTTCCGCATTTCCATCGAGCGGAAGCTCTGTAATGGAGAGATTATGACATCTGGAAATGATACCGGCGTCCTCGATCCACTGCAGGCTGCCGATATATTTTGAGGCAGTGGAGCCTTTTTTTACAACAGAATACTGAAATTTTTTATTCTCCTTGCTGAGCTGCCTGGGTATGGACTGGAAGCATTCTTTGATACGCGATTTATCTTTGCGTTCCGCATATTTTACCATATCGTCCTCATAGGAGCGTATGATATCCCGCTGGATACGAAGCACTTCATCCATTTGCCTGGTATCGACGAACGTCTGGACGGCGTCCGGCATTCCACCGACAACAGTATACTGCAGAAGGAGTTGCCGCATTCGCTGGTGCAGCGCTTCCGGGACTGGTGTCTCAGCCTCCAGACATTGACCCAGTAGTTCCACCATTTCGGCGGAAACGCCGTTTGCCCACAGAAATTCCTCAAAATCCAGCGGATACATGTCAACGATGGTTTCTGAGCCGACGGGGATGGAGCGCGGTTCCCGGCCATATCCCTTTACTCCCAGCAGAGAGCCGGTTCCGATCACATCGTATCTCCCATCCGTTCGGAAAAACTTGAGTGCGGTCCTGGCCTCCGGACAATCCTGAATTTCATCCAGCACCAGTACGGTTCGCCCGGTTTCAAAAACAGCGTCCTTTCCGAGTAAAGCGGAGAGCATCATCACAAGATGATCAATTTCCAGCGACCCGGAAAAGGCGGTCGCATAATCCGGATTCTCAAAAAAATTCAGATATACAACATGTTCATAATTTTTATGTGCAAAATCCAGCGCGGAGAAGGTTTTTCCGCACTGTCTGCAGCCTTTTATAATAAGTGGCTTATGGTCCGGCGTGTTTTTCCACTCTGTCAGTTTTTGCTCGATTTTTCTTTTCAGCATAATTCAGAATACTCCCTTTTCTATAGTATAGTAAGGAGTGCAAACTTTTTCAAGGGAGTTTTTAAGGAAACATGCAAAAAAATCAAACGACTTTTCAAAGAAAGTTACATATTTTCATTTCACCTCGTTCGGCGAACTGCCGCCATGCTCGAAAGTGCGCACATTTTCCAGTGTCGTCCGGGCGATGGCCGACAGCGCTTCCCGCGTGAAGAAGCCCTGGTGTGAGGTAATCATCACGTTCGGGAAGGAGAGGAGCCTGGCGGTGACGGAGTGCTCCAGGATCTCATCGGAGCGGTCCTCGAAGACGTTCGGTCCTTCCTCCTCGTAGACGTCGAGCCCCACGCCGAAGAACTTGTGCGCGCGGATGCCCTCGATCAGGTCATCGGTCTTCACCAGTGCGCCGCGGGAGGTGTTCACGAGGATCACACCGTCCTTCATCTTCCGGATGCTCTCTGTGTTGATCATATGGTACGTGCTGTCCGTGAGCGGGCAGTGCAGGGAGATGAGATCGCTCGCGGTCAGCAAATCGTCGAGTCCCACATAGGTCGTGAAATCTATAAGCTCCGGATTCTGATATACGTCATAGGCGACGACTTTCATGCCGAAGCCATGACAGATTCTCGCCATCGCCGCACCGATCTTTCCCGTGCCGACGATGCCTGCGGTCTTCTGATAAAAATTGATGCCCATCAGGGAGCCAAGGCTGAAGTCGTTTTCCCGCACCTTCACATAGGCCTTGTGAAGGTGTCGGTTCACACCCAGGGCGAGCGCCATCGCGTGCTCGGCGACTGCTTCGGGAGAGTAGCCGGGAACGCGGAAGATGCGGATGCCGCAGTCCGTGGCCGCGGCGAGATCCACATTGTTGAAACCGGCGCAGCGCAGGAGTATCAACCTTACTCCGCAGCCATGCAATATCTCGATCGTCCCGCGGCTGATGTCCGCGTTGACGAAGGCGCAGACGGCATCGTAGCCCTGCGCGAGACGGGCGGTGACGGGTGCGAGCTCCGTCTTCAGAAATTTCACTTCGATGTCCGGATGGGTAGCAAGCTCCCTCGAGAAGGATTCCCGGTCGTAGTTTTTGGTGTCAAAGAAAAGAATTTTCATGTTTTTCGATCCCCTTTCCATTCAGAAATCAGTATCTCCTGCAATGGTGATTTTTATGGCTTTCCTATATGAAAAAAATGTGGTAACATTGCAAATGCAGGCGGCGATTGCCGACAGCAATCGACTTTTGCCTGTCAGGGAGGCAGGATTATGTCAGGGAAAAGGCAGCGAAACCGTATGATTTTAACCGCTTTTCTGGCGACGCTGGGAGCAGTGCTTCTGCTGCTTGCGGCCTGGTTCCTTTTCTTCGGTGGAAAGAAGACGGAGGAAGAATCGGCCGCGGAAGCGATCGAAACACAGGAAGAGGCGGCCGATGAGGAGACAGAAGAAGAGGACCCGCAGACGCTCGTCGAGGCGGAAGAGGGCGCGGAGACGGCGATCAGCACCGTGAAGGAGATCGCCAGCGAGACGGATGAGATCACGGTGGGCATTGACGTGTCCGGATATCAGGGAACGATCGATTGGGAGCAGGTCGCGGCCTCCGGCGTTGACTTTGCCATGGTGCGCGTGGGCTACCGCACATTGAGCGGCGGGGAGATCGCCGAGGACGCCTGCGCCCGCTATAATCTGCAGGAAGCGGCGGCAAACGGCATTCAGCTCGGCGCTTATTTCTTCTCAACCGCGGTGACGGAGGAGGAAGCGAGGGAGGAAGCTGAGTGGACGGCGGAGCTGCTGGTCGGTTACCCGATCACCTACCCGGTGGCCTACAATTGCGAGGGCTTTCAGAACGGGTCGAGCAGGCAGGCCGGGCTGAGCGTGGAGGAGCGCTCGGATCTCGCCGTCGTATTTCTGGATGAGATCGAGGAGCAGGGCTATACGGGCATGTTCTACGCGGCGCGCAATGAGCTTGCGGACAATCTGCTCTGGCAGACGGACGAGCTCGAGCTGAAATACCGCATCTGGGTGGCGCAGTATTCCTCCTATACGACGGAGGTGCCGGACTATGACGGGGAGTACGTGATGTGGCAGTACACGAACATGGGCTCCGTGCCGGGGATCGACGGCTATGTGGATCTCGATATCGCGTATTTCGGCTACAGTGAGTCCGCGGCTGCGCAGGATGAGAGTGCGGCGGAGTACGTCGAGGCGGACCCGGAGGTCGGTGTGGACTTTGAGGAAGTAAACGAGCAGGTGACGGCGAAGGACGTGACGAACCTGCGCAGCACGATGGACCAGACTGACAGCAGCAATATTGTGGCGCAGCTGCAGAATGGCGAGGTGGCGACGCGCACCGGAAAGGGCAATAACGGCTGGTCGCGTCTTACATATAATGGGGAGACGCTCTATGCGGTATCGAGTTATCTGACAACGGATTTGTCCTATACGCCTGCGTCGGAGGAAGAAGACGATGACGGCTTTAAGACGAAGTTTACGACGGTCAGCGAGTACGTGACGGCGAAGGATGTGACGAACCTTCGCAACCGCCCGAGTGTCGAGGACCCCTCGGAGGTCATCGTACAGCTTTATAATGGAGAGGTGATCGTCCGCACGGGCGTCTCCGACGTGGGCTGGTCCAGAGTGGAATATAACGGGCAGACGTTGTACTGTATCAGCAGTTATCTGCAGGTGGTGGAACAGGAGTAGTGTTTATGAAGGGTTTGGGAACGATTATCAATGTGATTGCGGTGCTCGCAGGAGGCGGCATCGGCCTGGTCGTGCGCGGCGGCATGAAGCAGCGCTACCAGGATATCATGATGCAGGCGCTTGGCATGGCGACGATCTTTGTCGGCATCGTGGGCGCGCTGCAGGGCATGCTGACTGTGGAGGACGGAAGCCTGGGCTCGCAGGGAACGCTGCTGCTCGTGCTGTCGCTGACACTCGGCGGCCTTGCCGGAGAATTTCTGAATATTGAGGAAAAGCTGGAGCAGTTCGGGGAATGGCTGAAGCGGAAGGTGCATGCGGAGCAGAACGCACGCTTTGTGGAGGCCTTCGTGACGACCTCGCTCGTGGTCTGCGTGGGCGCGATGGCGATCGTCGGCGCGCTCGAGGACGGCCTGAGCGGCGACGCGAGCATGCTGACCATCAAGTCGGCGCTGGACTTCGCGATCGTGATTGTCTTCGCCTCGACGCTCGGCGTGGGAAGTCTCTTCTCCGCGATTCCGATCGCGATCTGGGAGGGCGGCATCACACTGGCTGCGACGCTGATCGCCCCATTCTTAAGCGATGCGCTGATCACGGATCTGTCCGCGGTCGGCTCGGTGCTGATCTTCGGCGTGGGCGTGAACCTGCTCTTTGACCGGAAAATCAGGGTGGGCAACCTGCTGCCCGCCCTGTTAGGACCGGTTATCTATCATATTATATTGTAAAGACAGGGCCTCTTTGACAAGAGGAGATTCTATTGGTATATAGGGACAGCGGTCACACGATCTGGAAAATTTGTAGACAGCTGGAAATAAAGATCATTTCTGCCCCTGTGTTTTTCTTCCGCACTTCCATTGCTTTATTTTTGGTGGCTGTGTTGCGTTCAGGTGGTCAATCGCAATCCTATGTACCTGGTTCCTTGCCCTGACGGATAATGGAATCTATGGTCTCCACACTCAGATTGAGCTGATACCAGTTGCCCTTTTCGTCAATCACTTTGCGGATTGCGTTCTTCTGCGACTCGTAGTAACCGTCCCTTTCTGCCGCCTTTGTAGCAACCACTTTTTTATGTAATTTATCTGTTTTAACTTCTTGTCCCTGCGCCGCCAAGCGCAATCACAATACAGTTAATCCCCGTTAAAATGAGATAGAAACCGATTATAATACTGACGGTGCGAATTGAGCCAAATGAGCATAATACCATGAGCCACCCCAATATCAGTCCGACAATGCTTGCAATCAGAGTGAAATAATAGCAGAAATCGCCGGCAACTGTGCGCAGCAGGTTCAACGATGCCAGATTGAAAACATTGTGGGCGATAAACCATATCGGGAACAAAAAGTATACAATCCATTCACCGGCACCCGGGTAAATAACCAGCATCATTCCTGTCATCACACTGATTATCCCGGAAATCAGCGCCACAATCGGTCCGAAGCCTGTGTATTGATCCATTCTGACGAAAAAGACAATATCACAGATGCCGGTAATGATTGCCGCGGTAGCATACAGCATGACCATACTGGTCATTGCACCCTTCGGCCATACAAATGACAGGATACCCAGAATTATCATCAAAACACCGAGTACAAGCTCAAGCCATCCAAAACCAGTTCTGTTTCTCATCCCTGTGCCCCTCCTTCAGAATGTGCATGAATTCTTCCCCGGTGATGGTCTCTTTTTCATACAAATACAATGCCAGGCGATCCAGCGTCTCCCGGTTCTGTTGGAGTATTGCCTTCGCTTTTTTATGCTGCTCCTTTACAAGAGCTACCACCTTTTGGTCGATCTCTTTTTGGGTATCAGCAGAGCAGGCGAGGGATGTGTTTCCTCCAAGATACTGATTGCTTACAGTCTCCATTGCTACCATATCAAATTCATCGTTCATGCCGTATCGGGTGATCATCGCCCGTGCCAGCTTCGTCGCCTGCTCAATATCGTTGGATGCGCCGGTCGTGATCTGTCCGAATACAATTTCCTCTGCCGCGCGGCCTCCCGTATATGTAGCGATTTTATTCTCCAGTTCTTCTTTGGTCAGGAGGCATTTATCATTCTGCTCCACCTGCATGGTATATCCCAGCGCGCCGGATGTCCGGGGAATAATTGTAATTTTCTGCACCGGGGCGGAGTCAGTCTGCATAGCCGCCACCAGAGCGTGGCCGATCTCGTGGTAGGAGACCACCTTTTTCTCCGCATCGGACATAATCGCGTTTTTCTTCTGGTAGCCCGCGATGACCACTTCGATGCTCTCCTCAAGATCGGCCTGCGTGACGTAGTTTCGATTACTGCGGACAGCGCGGAGTGCCGCTTCATTTACGATGTTTGCCAGTTCCGCGCCTGATGTGCCGGACGCCATTCTCGCGATGGTATGGAAATCAACATCGTCCGCCAGCTTTATCTTTCTGGCATGGACTTTCAGGATTTCCTCTCTGCCCTTCAAATCGGGAAGTTCCACGGGAACCCTTCTGTCAAAACGGCCTGGGCGTGTCAGAGCGGGGTCGAGCGATTCCGGGCGGTTGGTAGCTGCCAGAATGATGACGCCGTTGTTTCCTTCAAAGCCGTCCATCTCTGTCAGCAGCTGGTTCAGTGTCTGCTCCCGCTCATCATTTCCCCCGATCTGACCGTCACGCTTTTTCCCGATTGCGTCAATCTCATCAATAAATACGATACAGGGCGCTTTTCCCTTTGCCTGCCGGAACAGTTCACGAACCTTTAATGCCCCTGTTACCTCCAGATATCCGATGGAGATTTACTATCGCATTTTTGCGGCAAGGTATCTGCCGGATAGTCTGGACCGTATACTTTATCTGGACCCGGACGTGATTATAAATGGTTCGCTCAGTTCTCTCTATTCGACAAAACTGGATGGTTACCTCTTTGCCGCGGCGTCCCATACAGGGAAATTGATTACCAGGTTCAACGATTTACGCCTGGACAGGGGCAGGGAGGCTCCCTATATCAATTCCGGCGTTATGCTGATGAATTTAGGAAAACTGAGAGCGGAACAGAACGCCGATGATGTTTATCGATTTATAGAAGAGAGGAGAATACATCTGCTCTTACCTGATCAGGATATTATCAGCAGCCTGTACGGTTCCCGGATTTTTTTACTTGATCCATTTCGCTATAACATGACGGAATGGCTTTATATGAAGCACAGTCCTTTTAAACATGGCCGGAATATCCAATGGGTCAGAGAGAATTCTGTTATTATTCATTATTGTGGGAGAAATAAGCCGTGGAAGGCGAACTATATAGGGCAGTTGGGCGTGTTCTACCGGGAAGCGGAAAGGAGCCTTGAGAAAAGGCTGGGGAAACTTTAGTATCCGCGTATGGGAGGAGTGGAAAAATGAGTGAGGATCATAGGCATAATACCATGGCAAAGGAGTGTATGCTTTCCGCATTGCTGCTTCTGATGGAGAGAACGCCATACAAGGAAATCACGATCACGGACATCGCAAAAAAGGCGGGGGTTTCCCGCACGTCTTACTATCGGCTCTATAAGTCCAAGGACGACATCCTGATACAGTATTTCGACGACGCTTTTTCTGACTGCTTAAGGCAGATCAGGGAGGCGGAAAAACTCGACCGTTATCAGTTCGCGCTGATTATTTTTCGCGCCGGAGCACAGCATTACCTGTTGCTGGAGAGCGTGATACGGGCAAAGCTATACGATATGGTTATGGAGCGTTTTGTCGGTTATTCTGCTTATCTGGCAGAGCATGTCTTCCGCCTGGATGTGAACGATGTGAGCGTTGACTACTGGATCTATCAGCAGACCGGCAGCGTCTGTCTCCTTTTGTTCCGCTGGATCATGAGAGGGAGGCAGGAGACGCCGGAGGAGATGGCACACTGTTTTGCGGAAAATCCATCGGCGATAACAAATGTAAAATAGCAGGCTTGACTATTGATTTAGAGATCGCCGTTTTGACTCAGAAAGAATAAAGAGAGATAAATTTGTGTTAACATGTATCCATTATTCCAGTCTATCCCGATCAGATCTTCTAGCCTTTTCAGGCGGTAAGTCATAGTATTTTTATGTATATGCAAATCCTGCGCGGTGAGGGAAGCATTCTTTCCATTTTTCAAGTATTGGAACAGAGTTTGACAGTAGTATCCATTGTTTTCCTTATCATATTGCTGAAGCTTTCGCACAAGCGGATGAATGATTTCCTGCATTGAGGAAAGTTGATCCAGGACAATGTAGAGTAATAAATCTTCATTATAGCAGATATCTGTATCAATTTGGTATTTGTTACATAGTTTCAAAGCATTTTTTGCCTGAGTAAACGCTTCCTTCAGTTTCAAAAGATCCGTATGTGCACTGCTGACACCGCATCGCATATGGTTGTCTCGCAAAATTGTTGCAAGCTTTTGCTCAAACTCAGCAAATATGGGATTTTTCATACTTTTTCCAATGACCATAATGATATAGCCTTTATAGTAAAAGATATCGACCTGATCCAGCAGATGTTGGAACATATCTCTGAAAAAGGTTAAGTAAGTGGCAGAATTCCGAGCTATTTCTATTATATATACCTTGTACTCACAGGGAGCTTGCCAATGAACGCAGTATAATCTCTTTTTCAACGTGTCAGAATTTTGAATGATATTTTCCAACAGGTCGACCAAAAGTGTCTCATGTGCCATGTTTTGTACGATACTTTCGAGATTTGGTTCCTGGATTGCTTCTGTTAAGCCCTCATAAACGGCCTGTATGATATCATAATCATTCTCACAGAATCGGCGATGGGAATCAATGGTAACGAAGAACATAACGGCAGTCTTATTCAACTTGATAGTGCTTATGATTCTCTTGTAGGTAAGAACGTTGCTTTCAAACAGCTGGGGGCTTGAAGAGAAAAAGCACATTTCATTCTTGTTTTTGCCAAATAGTGTGTCCAGAGTTTCTCTTTTGAGCCGGCCCTGGTATGTCAGTTCCTGGCATAAGGCATCATCAATGAAGCCTTTTGTTGATTTTGCAATCAGATTAGATTGTGTATCCAGAAGATATACCGGATTACTGAGAAATTCATAGGCAATATCCAGAATTGTCTGCAGGCTTTTTCCATGGAAGTACGAACCAAGCAGTTTGACACGGTTTATGTCCTGCCTCTGTTTTTCATTTAAAAGATCCTGGATAGAGTTGCAGATTTCAGAAAATGACAGATTAGAGAGGACAAGCAGATTCAAATTGTCGCGGCCATTGCAGCTGTACAGGCGGTCTGCTGAACCAGCACACACAATATTAATATTCTGGTTATCAAAATTGACATCATGAAGCTTATCGCCATAGCCGACATAAAGATAGCAGGGTTCAAACATTGTGTTTTCGTCAAAAATGCGTAACTGTTGTATACGACTCTGGACATCGTTGATGACTTCCTGTAAAATGGCATGCTCAGGGAAATTATTTTTAATATCTAATATACCTACTTCCATATAGATCTCCAATCTGTGAACCAATCACAATTAATGGACAATAATTAGTTTTTGGGACAATTGTATTAGCATTCTTATTGTTCTATATTACTTGAGAGTGAAAAGTTTGTAGCGGAAAGCCGGTAGCCAAAGGAGGGCGTG
>JAJPXQ010000045.1 GCA_021205385.1 Lachnospiraceae bacterium
CATATAAATAAGCGCGAAATCTGAGTCAATGCTTTAAAACCTTATTCCTCCGGCATCCAGCGCAGCACCGGTTTTCGCGCGGCGCCGACCTCGTCGAGCCGTCCGACCGGCGTGACATGCGGAGCGCCGAGGAGCTCCTCCGGCTGCGTGTGCGCCAGCTCTGCCAGCTGTTTGAACACCTCGATCGCCTCGTCCAGCGTATCCTTCGTCTCAGTCTCCGTGGGCTCGACCATCAGCGCCTCGTGCACAATCAGCGGGAAGTACATCGTCGGCGGGTGAATGCCGTGATCCAGCAATCCCTTGGCGATATCCATCGCGCTGACGCCCGTCTCCTTCTTGAGCTCACTTAAATTCATGACAAACTCGTGCATGCAGATCGTGTCGTAGGCCATGTGATAGCTGTCCTTCAGCCGCGCCATCATATAGTTCGCGTTCAATACCGCATGTTTCGCCGCCTCCGGGATGCCCTCTTTCCCGAGCGTCTGGATATAGCACAGCGCGCGGACGACGACCAGAAAGTTTCCATAAAAGCCGCGCACGCGTCCGATCGACTGCGCCGGTTTCTGAAGCGTCAGCCCTTCAGCGGATTCTTCCACGCAGGGACCTGGCAGGAATGCAGCCAGATGCGCCTTGCAGCCCACCGGACCGGAACCCGGGCCGCCGCCGCCGTGCGGCGTTGAGAAGGTTTTGTGCAGGTTCACATGGATCACGTCGAAGCCCATATCTCCCGGACGGACGACACCCATGACCGCGTTCAGGTTCGCGCCGTCGTAATAGCACTGCCCGCCCGCCTCGTGGACGATCTTCGTGATTTCCAGAATATTTTTATCGAAAATGCCGACCGTATTCGGGTTCGTCAGCATCAGTCCCGCCGTGTCGGGACCGACCGCCGCGCGCAGCGCTTCCACATCGACGCAGCCATTCTCGTCGGAGGGAATGTTGACCACGGTAAAGCCTGCCATAACGGAGGACGCCGGGTTCGTGCCGTGTGCGGAGTCCGGGACGATGATCTTCGTCCTTCCAAAATCGCCGCGGCTGTGATGATACGCCTTGATCAGCAGAAGTCCGGTAAACTCGCCATGTGCGCCGGCCGCCGGCTGCAGCGTCATGCGATCCATGCCGGTGATCTCGCAGATCGCTTTTTCCGTCTCCTTCAGCACCCGCAGCGCGCCCTGCGCGGTCCCTGCCGGCTGCAGCGGATGCAGATCCGTGAAGCCCGGCAGTGCCGCCATCTCCTCGTTGATCTTCGGATTATATTTCATCGTGCAGGAGCCGAGCGGATAGAAACCGTCGTTCATGCCGTGCACCCGTTTCGCGAGCGCAGTGTAGTGCCGGGTCAGCTCATTCTCGCTGACATGCGGCAGGACAGGAGGCTTCTGTCTCACACGGGAAAGGCTTACCTTCGGGACATCGCACTCCGGCAGCAGGCTCAGGCCGTGCCCCTCCTGCCCTTTTTCAAAAATCAGTTTCATCTTGCCAGCACCTCCTTCACGATCGCGGCAGTCTCGTCGAGCTTCGCCCGGGAGACCATCTCCGTCGCGCACCAGAGAAGTCCGCCCTCTACCGGCAGACCGCCGAGAATGCCTTTTTTCTCCAGCGCGTCCAGAATCGCCTGCGCCTTCTGAGACTCACAGACGGTGACAAACTCGTGGAAATACTCGCCCTCATATTTCAGCGGAAGCCCCGCCTCTGCGAGAAGTCCTGCCAGATAATGCGCCTTCGCCATGCTCTGTTCTGCCGCTTCTGTAAGACCCTTCGCTCCCATCGCGGACAGGTAGACCGCCGCAGTCAGCGCGCAGAGCGCCTCATTGGAGCAGATATTGGAAGAAGCCTTCTCGCGGCGGATATGCTGCTCGCGGGCCGTCAGCGTCAGGACATAGCCGACATTTCCATCGTGGTCAGAGGTTTTCCCGACAATCCTGCCGGGGAGCTTGCGCATCATGGCCTGCGTCGCTGTCATGATACCGAGATACGGGCCGCCAAAGCCTGTTGGCAGGCCGAGTGGCTGCCCTTCGCCGACCGCGATATCCGCCCTGCACTCGCCGGGCGTCGCCATGACGGCACAGGCGATCGGATTCACGCCCATGATGTATTTTCCTCCGGCCTCGTGAATGATCGCGCCGAGCTCTTCAGCGTCCTCCATCTGGCCGTAATAGTTCGGCTGCTGAATATACAGGCAGGCGACATCGGCGCCGACCAGCTCCTTCAGCGCATCCGCGTCCGTATGTCCGTCCTTCTCCGGCACCAGGGCGACCTCCATACCGGAGCCAAAGCAGTAGGTACGGATCGTCTCAATAATCTGCGGATCCGCACAGGCGGACACCAGCGCCTTTCCCCTGCGGCGGTCACGGCACATGCCCACGGCCTCGGCAGCCGCGGTGCAGCCGTCATACACGGAGGCATTAGAGACGTCCATGCCAAAAAGCTGGCAGATCATGGACTGATATTCATAAATTGACTGCAGGATACCCTGGCTCACCTCCGCCTGATAAGGCGTGTAGGCCGTGACAAGCTCCTCGCGCGAGACGACCGACTTTACTGCTGCCGGTATGTAGTGGCGATAAGAGCCCGCGCCCCGCAGCACGGTCGCAAAACGCGTATTCTGCGCGGCGTAAGCGCTGATGGACTCCCGCACCTCCAGTTCGCTCTTCCCGGAGGGCAGCTTCAGCTCGCCCTCCTTCAGAACCATCTGCGCGGGCACATCTCTGTAGAGCTCATCCAGCGAGTGAACGCCGATGGCGTCCAGCATTTCCTGCTGTTCCATCTCCGTGATGGATATGTAAGAGCCCATGCTTATTCCTCCTCCTCGCAGGTCTTCAGATATTCTTCATAAGCCGCGGCGTCCAGCAGCTCCTCTGTCTCCGTGATGCCGCTGACCGTGATGCCGCTGACCTTGATGATCCAGCTTTCGTAGCAGTCCTGATTGAGCAGCTCCGGCGCTTCATCCAGGGCCTCATTGACCTCGGCAATCTCTCCGGAGACCGGGCTGATCACCTCGGACACCGCCTTGACAGACTCCACGTCCGTGAAGGACTCTCCGGCCGTCACAGCATCGCCGGTCTCCGGGATGTCCACGAAGACTACGTCGCCCAGCGCGTCCTGCGCGTAATCGGTAATACCGACAAGAGCGGTCGTCTCGTCCAGCATTTTTACCCATTCATGTGTTTTGGAATATTTCAGTTCAGCAGGGATATTCATTATTATTTCCTCCTATTATTTATATTTTTATCAGAACCCCAGTTTTTCGGACAGCGCACCGAGCGCGCCCTCCATCTGTTCATCGGTAAAGCAGTATTTCGGCTCGGTAAAGCCCTCGCGCAGCTTCTTCACTTCCTCGCCTACCTCTGTCCCATGCAGGACGCAGTCGGCCATCAGCTCTGCCAGCTTCTTAAACTCCGTCTCGCCAAAGCCGAAGCGCGTCATCTCGGAGACGCCCATGCGCAGCGCTCCGGAGGCGGTGAAGCCCTCGTTGTCGGGCGTAGCCTGATAGTTGACGATGATGTTGTTCCGCTCCAGGCGCTCGGCAACCTCATAGCCCTGGCCGTAACCGACGGAGGCGATGACCTGATGCGTCTCGGTGTAGTCGATCGCAGGATCGCCAGCCACGTCCATACCGGCCTCCTTCAGGCACTTTGCGAAGTATTTTGCATTGTGAACGACCGCGCTCTGATATTCGTCCCTGAACGCATTCATCTCGTAGGCGGCCATCAGCATACCGAGCTGCGTGCCGAGGTGATGGTTGGAGACGCTGCCCGGGAATGCGCGGGTCTCGATGGTCTCCCACAGGCCGTATTTCAGGTCTTCCTTCTTCCAGTTCGTGCCGATCACGCCGCGCTGCGGTCCGAAGAAGGTCTTGTGCGTCGAGCCGGTGACGATCTCCGCGCCCTCCTCGAAGGGTTTCTGGAAATGATCGCCCACCAGACCAAGGACATGCGCCATGTCATACATGATCGTGGTCTGAATGCCCTGTTCGTCCACAAATTTCCGGATTTCAGCCACCGGCTCTTTATGCAGCACCATGGATTTTCCGAAAATGATCAGCTCCGGACGGTAGCGCTCAAGCAGCTCCTTCGCAGCCTCCACGTCGATCTTGTAGGGATTGTCCGCGCATACCGGAAAGTTCACCAGCGCCGGCTTCTCTGTCACGGGATCAACGGCGATATAGTCGTGCAGCGCCCCCATCGGCTGCGCGGACAGATGCCCGCCGCGGATAATATGGTTGTTCATAATGTAGCCGAGGCGCTTCGGCGTCACCTTACGGTCGACGCGGTTTTTGAAATCCATCAGCGCAGAGAACACGGCAGTATTCGCCATCTGGCCTGAGGTCACGCGGGTCTCAACCTCCGTGCAGCCCAGGTATTTGCGCATCTCATCCACCAGCAGGCACTCGACTTCCTCGATAAATTTCGTCCCCTGATAATAGAAGACCTCGCTGTCATAGAAAGCGCGCACCTTCTTGTGCTCCGCGTAGCGGTTGCTCGGATCCGAGGCGCACAGCGCATGCACGGCGGGCGATGCCGTCATCTCCGAAGGAATCAGGTTCACGCACTCACTCTGCCTCCAGACCTGATTGCCCGCGGCTTTCTTCAGCAGCGCGGCTGCCTTCGCGGCGTAGTCGTCGCTGACATGCAGCTCCTCTTCCTCCTCCGGCTGCCACAGGATGGGCCGCGCGAAGGGCGGCGCGTCGGTGCGCATATGGTAAGGAACGACAACCGCGTCGAGCTTCTTTCCGCGCACGTCGATCTGCACGTGGTCGTCGTTGATCAGATCACTCTTCAGGTAGGCCAGGCCGATCGAGCGTCTGGACATCTCATCCAGAATCTCCGTCGCCATGCCCTCGCCCTCTGTATTGAAATAAGGGACCATCGTGCCGGAGGTCACATAGCCGACCTCCTCGCCGTCCCGGTAGACCGGGAAACCGGCGCGGAGCACGCCTTTTTCGAGCAGCGCGATCGGACGGATACGGTAGGGCAGATCCGCACAGGCTGCAAAGTCGCGGTTCAGAATGCGGCGGAACGCGGCGGCCTGCTTCTGAAGCGGCTTCCTTCCCACGAAATCTCCCTTATTCTCCGCGAAGGAGACCGCGAATTTAGCCAGCGGCACAGAGAAGATCGGAATATCTTCCCCATATTTATTGATCCCCATCTCATGGCCGTAGAGCGGCAGCGCAGCCTCCAGACGCAGCGTATCGCGCGCGCCCAGAGCGGCGGGATGCGCGCCCATGTCCATCAGCTTCTTCCAGAAATATTCCGCCTGCTCCGAGGCGACGAAAATCTCATAGCCCAGCGGCTCGCCGGTGTAGCCGGTCTTCGCGATGCGCACCGGAATCCCGTCGATCTTCGTCGTGGCCAGCGCGTTCTTGCTCGGATCCTCGGTCGGCTGCTGTCCGCCCAGCATGGAGATCAGAATCTCCTTGGACTTCGGTCCCTGGATGGAGATTGACGCCGTCCTGTCGCTGACATCCTCAATCGTGACATCATAATCCTTCGCATATGAGAACAGATGCGCCTTGTCCTTATCAATGTTGGCGGCATTGATCACAAGGAAATAATTGCCCTCCTCATAACGGTAGAGATATGCGTCGTCGACCGCACCGCCGGTCTCGTTCGGGATGATGCAGTACTGCGCCTGATTCAGCTCAAGCGCCTCCACATTGCTGCTCAGCACATGCTGCAGAAATTGCACCATCTGCGGTCCGCTGATGACAAGCCTTCCCATATGGGAGACATCGAAAATACCGCAGCCCTGCCGTGTTGCCAGATGCTCCTCCACGATGCCACAGGGATACTGGATCGGCATGTCCCAGCCGCCGAAGTCCACCATCTTTGCGCCGAGTTCCACGTGGACATCGTGAAGTACCGTTTTTTTCAGTTCGTTCAAAATAACCCTCCTCCGTTTCATCAGATTAGAACAACCCGATAAAAAAGTGTCTTCGACACATCAACCCCCTGCCCCCAATCTTGGGGGATTTTG
>JAJPXQ010000148.1 GCA_021205385.1 Lachnospiraceae bacterium
TTTTTCCATAGGAAATAAGCAAAAATTTTATAAAATATAACATTTTTTTGCCCGGGGTTTTCATTTACAGGAAAGTAGACTTTTTTGTAAACCGCCTGCAAATCGCCTCAAGTCTGGTTACTTGATGTTTATTTATTAACGGAGAGGATAGCTAAACAGAATATGATGGCGAGAATATTGAGAGAAATGCGTGTTGGGGAGAAAAGCACATGGCAATAAAAAGCTGTCTGACACCAGGACAGAAGATCGGCAGCCTGCGAGTGATTGCGGAAGATTTGCCGCGAAATGGTCGGCGTTACTGGAGATGCGTCTGCGACTGCGGAAAAGAATGTGTTGTAGAAGCGTATCATTTGAAATCTGGCCATACAAAGAGCTGCGGATGTCTCAAAAAAAAGAAGGGCCGGGAATCGGCAATGGATCTGACCGGAGAGCGTTTCGGCAGGTTGACCGCAGTGGAACCGACCGAACAGCGTTACAGAAGTTCCGTGATGTGGAGATGCGTCTGCGACTGTGGAAAAGAAATCGTGAGTCCGTCCGATCAGCTGAGAAAAGGACATGTGCGCAGCTGCGGTTGTCTACAGGAAGAACAGCGGAAGAAAAATATGGAGAAGGCGATTCATTTCGTAGATGGAACTTGCGTGGAGAGGATCGCGAAACAAAAAGAGTGGGTGACAAATACCAGTGGGCACAGGGGAGTGTACCGTCGCGAGAATGGGAAATGGCGAGCTTCTATAGAATTCCGTGGAAAACGTTACAATCTTGGTACCTTTGCCACATTTGATGAGGCCGTGGATGCGCGCCTTGAAGGAGAGAAAATTTACGCGGATTTTCTGGAAAAATATTACGCTATGCGAAAATAAGATGCCCAGGATAGCGCCTTCTCTCAGGATGGCGTGGGACATTTGATGGAGGCAAAAGAGGAGACATAATATATGGCAACAGGAAATAAGAATCGCAGACAGTCATCCGTAACGGATAAGGCATTATCCGCCCTCGGTATTCTGCTCTGCATCATTCTGGTTCCAATTCTGATTATAAACTGCACATTACTTATCAAAGGCTATACCAGTGATGAGGTTCCGAGCTTTGGCGGCAGGTTCCCGATGATTGTCCTGTCTGACTCCATGTATCCGGAGTTTTCTTATGGCGACCTGATTATATGCAGAACCGCGGAGCCGGAAGATGTGGAAGTGGGAGATGTCATCAGTTTCTTTGATCCACAGGGCAGCGGTTCCTCCATTATCAGTCACAGGGTGCTTGAGATCACGGAGGAGGACGGTTCTCTCTCTTTTATTACGAAGGGTGACTACAATAACGCGGAGGACAGCGTGTCTGTCCCGGAGGAAAATCTGGTAGGGATATATATTGGTGTACATTTCGCCGGTGTGGGTAATGTCGCCATGTTTATGCAGACAGTTCCAGGCCTGATTGTCTGCGTGGTGATTCCGATTCTCCTGCTTGTGGGATATGACGTTATTCGCCGGTGGCTTTATGAAAGAAAGCACAGGGGCGAGAAGGAGGAACTTCTCGCGGAGCTCGCAGAACTGCGCCGTCTGAAAGCGCAGAAGGAAGAGGAGCCGGACCTGATTCTTCTGGATGAGGAGGAGCTCCTTTCGCCGGATGGAGAAGGAGCGCGCTCGAAAGGTTATGATGGGTAGTTCTGCCCGTGGGCACACATGGGTTGGCTATAGAATGCCCGCAGCACGGGCAGAACAAATCAGGCGGCGTCAAAGCTGCCGAAACAGAAAGGAAGGTTTTCGATATGAAAAAGAACAAACTTATGCGTCTGGCTTCCGGTCTTATGGTGCTGACGCTGCTCTCCACCTGCGCGATCAGCGGTACATATGCGAAATACGTGACCAGTGGAAGCGGAAGTGACAGCGCGAGGGTCGCGAAGTTTGGCGTTGAAGTGACCGCTGCAAGCACGATGTTCAGTGAAACTTATGAGCTTCATGATAGCACTCAAACTGGAGTCGGCACCCATTCTGTTGTTAGCTCCGCTACTGGTGAAAAACTCGTTGCTCCTGGCACAAGCGGGGATATGGCAGACATCGAAATCTCTGGAACTCCTGAGGTTGCTGTGGAAGTGGCATATGAGGCTACCGTCGATCTGGGTGATAACTGGGTTTACAATGATGGAAACAGTAACGCGTATTATTGCCCGATTACCATTACCGTAAACAATACTGACTATTACGGTCTCGATTATAGTAGTGCAAGTGAGTTTGAGAATGCTGTGAAAGCTGCAATCACAGGCTATAGCAAGAGCTATGAAGCAATTAAAGACCTGAGCACAGTGTCTGGTGTTTCTTCCACTGATGATCTTGCAATTTCCTGGGCATGGGCATTTGAAGGAACGGATGATAAACAGACCGATGCAAAGGACACCTACCTTGGCGATCAGGCTGCCGATGGCAGTCCCGCTACCATCGAGATCGACGTGACCTGCACGGTGACCCAGATCGACTAAGTACTTCTGTGGTTCCGAACATAACTTTGTAATATGCCAGGACAAGGGGCGGGGTTGTGCCGCCTTGCCCCTTCCGGCTTTTAAAGCTTAAAGACAAGAGAACAAGTGGACTTGCTTTTTTGTCCTTGATCTTTAGAAACAGCTTAAACGTAAATAATGGTTCACGGATTGCCTCGCGCTTTGCGCTCCGCACTTGAACCAAAAATATGTGGAGCGAGGAGGTCTTACGCAAATGCAAAAAAACAGAACTCAGGTGGTGCCTGTCCTGCTGGCAGTCTTGATGATTTCCACACTGGTGACCGGCGTGATGACAGCAAATTCATTTCTTGCGCTGAGCAGCAGGACAAATGTGCCTACGGCCACGCTGTCCATACCAGCGATACCGGATTCTGGTTCGGCGGCGACGGAAATGCGATATTCTTCCGGCGGAGCAGGAGTCACGCTTCTCTCAGCGTCGAAGAGCCGTTCAGGTTCGGCAGTCATGATGGATTCGGTAATACGGGACAGCAAGACGGTGTGGAGCGGGGAGACGAAGATTGATATTTTCAGTCTGTCTTATGACAATGCCATGGGAGAGACGACGGTAAAAAGCTCCTACGGGGACAAAGTCATTGCACCTGGCACATCCGACAGTTATTACTTCCGCATAGAGAATACCGGAAGCGTGTCGGTGGACTACACCATGACAGCGGAGGGCGATGCTGTCTTTACGCTGAACGGTGTGAAGTATACCGTCCCGGTACAGGTGAAGCTTTCAAACAGCGACAATACTTATCTGGCGGGCAGCGCGAATAGATGGGCGGATGTGGATGATCTGGACGCGGTTTCTGACAGCGGAGTCCTTTCGGCGGGCCATTATACACAGTACACCCTTGACTGGCAATGGCCCTACGAGCAGGAGGATGTTGAGAACGGCGACGCTTTTGATACGATGCTTGGTGATCTGGCCGCGTCCGGTGAGGAGCTGACAGTCAGTGTACGTTTTATGGTAACGGCAAGCAATGATGAGGACTCGGATGCGTCCGGCGGTTCATCCTCGTCTGGCAGCTCTTCTAATGTAATGTTTGCCAATTCTCCAAAGACCGGCGACGGCAGTTATGCGATCCTCTGGCTTGTACTGATGATTCTCTCCCTGTGCGGGTTCATTTTCCTGCTCCTTGGAAGGAGAAGGAAAGAAGATGAGGAGTAAGCGCCGGGCAAAGAAAAGAAGACGCTTTCGGCTTTTGCGCAGTCTTGTTCTGCTTGCTTTCAGCCTGCTGATCGGAGTGAATGCCTATCTGTGGAACGCCAGAAATCTGGTGGGGAACCAGTTGCCGATGCCGTTTGGCTACGGCGTCGCGGTGGTGCTCTCCGGCAGTATGGAACCTGTATTGTCGGTGGACGATCTGGTGTTGATCAGGGAGACGCAGGATATCCAGATCGGCGACATTATCGTCTTCCAGAGCGGAAGTGAACTGATCATCCACCGGGTAGTTGCGATAGACGGGACGGCTGTACAGACGAAGGGGGACGCCAATAATACGGCGGATTCGCCCATTACGCTTTCTGATGTGAAGGGGAAGCTGGTCGGAAGTATACCACTTGCCGGAAAAATCGTGCGGGCGTTGAAATCCCCTGCAGTGATATTGGTCCTGTGCGTGGCGTTCTTTGTACTCATGGAGCTTTCCTATCGTGACGTACGCCGGAAGGATGACGCGGAGATAGAGGAAATCATGGAAGAAATAAGGCGGCTGAGGAGTTGAAAAAGTCTCTGCAATGGCCTTGAAAAGGAGGCATATAGAAATGAAAAAGAAAAGAAGGTATCATGCGAATCCGATTTTTATGGCGTCCTCGGTTCTGCTGTGTATGGTACTGCTTACTACATGGATGACCTTCGGATTATTTGCCAGATACACATCCGATGGAGGCAGCACATCCTCCGCAACCGTGGCGGTCATGGCGTCGAATGTCACAGTGACGCTTGACAACATCCTGCTTTACCCGGGTATAGATTACGGTCCGATTGAAGTTACATTGACTAATGAGGAGGACAGTGCGGTTTGCGAGGTGGCACAGAGCTATTCCTTTCAGGTAAGTCAGTTGACGAATGACTTGCCGCTGACAGTGACTGTTTATAGTGATCGGAACTGTACTAATAATGTGGCAGATGCCAGACAGGATGTGAAGGGAACATTTCCGGCTGCTGAGAAACAGACCGCGACTTACTACATCAAGGTGACATGGGACGAGACAAAAAATGCAAAGGCCTACGCGTCAGAAATTGACTATCTGCAGCTTAGCGTAACGGCGACGCAGATCGACTAGGGAGGTGGAGATATGGAAGGAAAGCGAAGAGGACGGGACAGGAAGTCCCGGCAGCGGAGAAATATCCGGATTGCAGCAGTCTCCGCAGTTTTGACGCTGGCTTTGGTGCTGACGTGGATGTTGGGTGGAAATCTGTATGCGAAATATGTGAGAAGCCAGACAGAGTATGGAGAAACGGACCCCGCAGCCTTTTACTTCTACAGTAACCTGCTGACGGAAAGCGGGACGGCATCTTATATATATCCGGAAGGAACGGAGGATATCAGCTTCACCCTTTACAATTATGAGGACGAGCTGCGAAGTTCAGAGTGTGATATTACATATGAGGTGACGTTGACAGGCGTTACGGATCCTACAGTATCTCTGAACCTTAGCGATGCGAATGTGATCGATGGGAACGGCACTGTAGTGAGTACCGCCATCCTCACAGGAAATCAGCAGAGCATCCATACCATCACCTTTTCCGGGCTGGCGGAGGGTACATATATTATAACGGCTAAAGCTACATCACCGTATATCGCCGAACTGACTGCCGAATTTACATTGAGGGAAACATCAGATGATATAGACGTAATTGTCGTTGATAACGGAAGTGGCTATGCAAATGTAAAAGTGACGGTTACTGTAAACCAGGGCGGCGATGTGATTATCACATGGCCGAGTGGTGTGGTCCCGGATACCACGGATTTCATTTTTAACGGTGTATCAATAACATACAACACCCCGGGAGACACATTCAGCGGTGGTTCGGCGGAGATCGAATTTAAAGATAATGCGTCGTATACTTTTAATTTTCTGAAGCAATATACTACGTCAATATATAGCAATAGTGATTTTGAAGCAGAATATAGCACATAACAGGCGGCTGACGAATGAGGCGGAACAGACAGGGTAAGGAGAGTAGAAGATGGGAAATAAAAATTATTTGAAACGATTCTGGGCAATACTTCTGGCTGCAGCACTTTGCATCGGTCTGCTTCAGATGCCGGGTGTATACGCGTCGGAGGATGCGTCGACAGAAGTTGCCATGGAAAACACGACAGGTGACAATACAGAGGTCCTGGACGCCACGTCAGGCGATGGAACAGAAGAATCCGCTGATGAAAACAGCGGGAGCAGTTCTGACGTGCAGACGTCAGAACCTGTGATGGAAATTACTGAAAATACGTCAGAAACACAGGAAACCAGTGAAACTTCCGGCAGCGGAGACACTGCCACTGCGGGAGCATCCGCTGACGCATCCTCTGAAACGGAGACCGGGACAGATGAGGAAGGGAGCACCGACGGAATATCGCTGATGTCGATACTGCCTGAAGAGGACGAGCCGACTGTGGCTGCGGAGGTTGTAAATTCGTCGGATATTTCTATGAAAGTGACATTGGATGGAACTATATTAAGCGGAACGGAGGCCGAGGTCACCGGCTGGGAGTATAAAGACGGAAAGGAATTGCTGGTGACAATCACAAAAGAAGCCGGAACAGCCTGCACGGTGCAAATAGATCTGCCAATGCAGGTCTATGCGACCGCATATACGAGTGCGGAAGATACCGGTATTAGCAGTTTTACATTTACTGATCTTGCCGCTCAGACAGGTTTTGAGGATCTGATGGTTTATACAAACAGGTCGGTCAGTACGGCGGTGGGCTATTACGCGACGTACCGGTCCGGTGGAGTGGAAGGAACACTTCCAAGTGGTACCTGGACTTATGTAATTGATGGGACTGCGACGACCTGTACAATCGCCATGACACTTAAGTACGATGCCAGCCTGTGGTCAAACGTGGCAGAAACACAGGTCCTGACAGGATCTCCGGTCACTATTGAGGTTTACGAGGGAAGCTCCATTGAGACAGGCAGTACTGCGGCTTCGACGGTTTCCCTTACCAGTATCAAGGCCGGGTCTACTACTATGTCTTACCGCGATACCATGATGTATTATAAGTACGGGACATCTTCCTCTTCTACCAATTTTGGTTCGACATTGGGTTATCTGGAGCAGTCTGAGGGTGTTGTTGTGCAGGCATTTCTCGATCAGTGGACCGAGAATACAACCTATCTTTACTATACGGATGTGACAGTGACTGTCACATATCCCGTGTATAAGGCTAGTGACGGAACGAAATATTATCTGACCTTGGATGAGAATGGTAATTTCAAAAACTATAAGAATCAGATGATATATTTTAATCGGAGCGGCAGCTATACGAACGAAACTGAAACGCTGAAAAAGACGGTGACATATAGCATGATTATGCCTGCAATAAGCAGCACAACCGGTCTTCCGGTCGTTTCAGCATATCTGTCGATGATCCCGCTGTGCCTGCCAGATGATTTCGAGGGTGATAATGAGACAACAAGTGGTCTTTATGATTTTACCGGCGGACATGTTACTATGACCGGTACGACAGCCAACGGCGATACTGTCACCATCTATGACCAGGATATCAGTACGATTACATATAAGAGCAAAAACTATCAGGGTTCGGAAGATGTGACAGTTACTGAAACTATAAAATCTGTGACTGTCGGGTTGCCGGATGATGCGGTAACACTTCTTGGCGGTATGATGGTTGCCAATGAGGGTGCAGGCGAAAGCGAAGCAAAAACTATTTTGATGGAGTTTGACGATGAGCTTCTGGTGACGGATGTCAACCTGTTGGCGGATACAAAGCAGGAAAATATCACGGTGACCTATACGTTAAAAGATCAAAGCGGAAATCATATAACGATTGGTGGCGAATCGAACTGGACTTTGGACGTTGAAAATACTTATTACGGCACTTCCGCGACAGGCTCCGGTCTTTGCCTGGCTCTGAATACAGACATGCTGCCAGCGGATCAGAAAGAATATTATTTCGCGAGTATCAGCTACCGCGTTGACTCTATCGACGCACAGACTTATATGTATACCACCAGCGGCTATGCTTCATCGTCAAGCCCGGGAAATTATTTTGGTTATCTGGCGAATACTGCGCAAGACGAGGATTCTCTGGAAACTGCAATAACAGTTACAGCAGCTGGAAACACTTCATTTGACGAGATAAAAAAGACCAGCATAACAAAGGTTACTACGGAGGACAGTTCTGGATATGGTATCCAGAATGTCAGCTTTTCATCAGGCACGGTGGATTCCGGAAATCAGGTCACCTTGAGCGGGACCATTTTTGTCAGAGGAGATTATACAAGCGGGATTAATGCGATCTTGCGGAATATACATCTCGGCGTGGTACTGCCTGACGGAGTCGAAGTTGGTTCGGTCTCTTTGAATGACGATTTGGAATACACATTGACACCATGCGATGGAGAAGGCGGTCATCCATATTATGATGTGGGTGATGGCTATACGTTGTATCTGATTACGCCGAAGCACGAGGACTTTTATATTGGCTATTACAGTATAGGCCTTGATGAGTCGGGTAACGGTTCAACTCTTGACTTTACCCTTACGCTGATGACCACACAGGGCATGGCGACGACTACGCTGAACTCTTATGATATGCTTTATGTCTGGGGCGGAGATAATCAGACTAATTCGCCCGGCGGCACCTATCTGGCATACCAGAAGACGGATACATATGACCTGAATAACAATGGCAATGTTTCAGATTGCATTGGCGGCATGGCGTCTGCAAGCTCTGTGACTTGCAGGATTACCACCACCGGTGGTTCTATGGATGAAACAGAATCCGCGGCAGCTAACGGAAGCACCAACGTCAGTGGGAAAACATATTACACAATAGCCTCTGCGAGTGATATCACGACATATACTCTTTCGTTTAAAAACAACAAGAGTGGCACAGCAAGCGGGTTTGTATATTACATACCTGTGCCAAAAGTAAATGTGACAAGTAATTTTGTCTCAACGGCAGAGTTTGGCTACACTCTTAGCGACGCATCGGCAGTCAGTGTGGCATCAGATGCGATTGGTACGGATCTGGATTATACAGTGTATGTAACCACGGAGTCGCTTGGAACATACAGCGCTGCAAGCGCCGATAGCGTGACATGGCATGCTGCAGGTTCTTATACCGGAGACTGGTCGGCTGTGACCATGATCAAGGTGGTTGTAGAAAATGATATTGAGAAAAATGATGATCTGACCATCACTGTAAACTACACCTATGACAGTGACTCTGCTCAGTATAACTATGCTTATTATGCTGGTTACATCAATACCTGGTGCAGTATGGGAACCTATACCTATACCATCGGAAAGATTGTAAACGGCTCCGTTCAGACGACAGATGGAAAGACGGCGATGGTCACCTATGTAGATTCAGCCAGCGCTGAAGTGACAGCCCAAAAAAGCGATATAACGGAAGACTATAATACGGATACTTCAATTGTGAATATCGGAATAGGCAGCGGGTTCGCAAATATCCAGAATCTGATGGTTACAGGCGTGACGATGGGAAACGCCAGTATGAAGTTGGAAGATATCACAACTGTCCAGAACACAGCAAAAACTATGTCCTCAAGTACCGCGAACACCACATTTGGATTGTCACTGGCACTGAACGGTTCTACAAGTAACGTATTGGATCTGTCAAAATGGGTTCAAAGCGCTGCACTTGAGCTGGGAAATGCGGAATCATCGAGTCAGAACTATCTTACTCTGACACTCTATAACGGGGACGCGTTGACCGAGAATATGCCGCTGTATGTCACGGTGGAGCTGACCGGTACTGCGACGGACAGCAATGGAAATACTGTGGAGGATGTAACTTTTACGATTGAACTGACTATAAAGCGCGAAAAAGCGGGTGTGACTGCTTCTACAGCCATTGATGCAGGCAAATCATATGTTATTTTCAGCGGGGGTAATTCCGTTACCATCAACCAGGACTCCGCGTTCACGGCACAGTTCAGTCTGAATTATGTCCCGAGTAATTATGCGACAGGCAAAACCTTGTCTTTTGGAACCAATGGTTTGCCTGCGGACACTACCCTGCTTCTGATAGATGTGCCGATGGACAGCAGTGGCAAGAATGAGGATACGAATGAGGAGAGAACATATTATTCTTACACGGCAACCGGGAGTGAAACAGAAGTAAGTCTGGAAGCGTTTACACAAATAGGAGGCACTGCTTCTTATAGTATTCCACAAGATAGCAGTACAGTTTATGAGACGCTTCTGTTGATTGTGGATTTCTCGGGCTGTACAGATAAGCCGTCGGCGGGAACAACCTATACTGTAACGTTGACGCAGGAAGGGACAGGCGGAACGGCTGTAAGTCCGCAAGGCGGTCTGACATGTACGATCACGTCCGCTGGCGCTTCCGGTAGTGAAGCGGCCCGTTCATTTAACCTGGCCTGGGAGGAAACTGAAACAGACTACACCGAAGCATCTTATAACACGTCATACAGTTTCTCCTACAGTTCAACTATCACTGGTGATTCTGATGAGTATTATATCGGAAAACAGCTGTCACTGGTTGTTAGTGTAAGTGATGGAAGTGAGAGCCTTCCGGATGATGCGTATCTGAGTGTGGGCGGTGAAACCTGTTATCGTAATGCAGATGGGAAGTATTTAATTTCTCTGGAAACTCTGGGTACAAGCAATACGGGCAGAACGGTATCGATAGAGCTATGCTCTGCCGCGCCGACGCCCGCGACACTGACCTACGCTTTGTGGGTTTCGGCAACTGCTGATGGGGAGACTCCGCTTATGGGAGACGATACCGGGAAGAGCGTAGATGTGACATATAAGGTGACCGAAGAACCGTCATTCGAGGTGACCGATATGAGCACCAGACTGGTGACGTCGACGTCGAATGCATTGACAGTGAGCTATGAATACGCTGATTTCGTCGGCTGTAAAGTAACTCTGGAGCTTCAGAAGAAAAGCGGCAGTTCTTATGATACATCGACGACCGATCTGGTATCAGTGACAGTGGATGGAGCGGAGATAACATTGAATTCGGGTGTAGCTACGCTGATCAGTAACTCTGATGATAGTTCCGGGACAGGCTCTGCTGCGTTTAAATTGAATGGGACCTTATCTGGCACCGCCACCTACCGACTGCTGTTTAGTGTCTACAATGCCAGCGGTACATTGATATATGAGATCCCATATAACTTTATTGTAAATATAGAGTAAAGGACAGAATATGGCGAAAATAGTTTCCTGTCTGGAAGATAAGCACTTGCGGCTTGAAAAGGCGGGCTCTATTGCAGAGGCGGCCTTAAGTCTGAATCATGTATTCGAGGACGCGCGTGATATGAATGCAGGCAGACTTTAAGTGAAAATGCCCTCGGTGTAAAAGCCGGGGGCGTTTGAATTGAAATAATAGCAATTTATTTTCGAAAAGTGGTTGACTTATGCCCACCGCCTGTGCTATGATTGACGCGTTATGAAATGAAGAAGAGTATCCACTCTCACCTTGGCACAGGCGGTGACCCGGGTTCATACTTTGAATAACAGATGCCCATGCGGCATGGTCTGTTTTGTGTGAAGTGGATGATTCTTGAGTCCACTTTTTTTATGCGGAGGTAAAAGTCATTAGCGATTTCATGATCAATGAGCAGATTCGGGACCGCGAGGTCCGTCTGGTCGGCCAGAACGGCGAACAGTTGGGCATCATGCCCGTGAGCGAGGCACAGAGGTTGGCGAGGGAGGCCGAGCTGGATCTGGTGAAGGTGGCACCCGGGGCGAAGCCTCCGGTATGCAAGATTATCGATTACGGAAAGTACCGCTATGAACAGTCGCGCCGGGAGAAGGAAGCGAAGAAAAAGCAGAAGACCGTTGAGATCAAAGAGGTCCGCCTCTCCCCGAATATCGATGAGAACGACCTGAACACGAAGGTCGGCGCAGCGAGGAAATTCATCCAGAAGGGTGACCGCGTGAAGGTGACGCTCCGTTTCCGCGGGCGTGAGATGGCGCATACGCAGAATGGTCGCAAGATTCTGGACATGTTCGCGGAGCGCATGGCGGATGTCGCCGTTGTCGACAAGGCCCCGAAGATGGAGGGCCGCAGTATGACCATGTTTTTAACGGAAAAGCGTTAAAATATTGTAGCAGATTTCACAGGAGGAACAAAGACATGCCAAAAGTAAAGACAAAAAGAGCAGCTGCGAAGCGTTTTAAAAAGACCGGGACCGGCCAGCTAAAGAGAATGAAAGCATATAAGAGCCATATCCTGACCAAAAAGTCCGCGAAGAGGAAGAGGAATCTTCGCCAGGCGACCATCACGGATGCGACGAACGCTCCGACCATGAAGAAGATTTTACCATATTTATAAGGACCGGAAGTTAAGGAGGAAAAGAAATGGCACGAATCAAAGGCGGATTGAACGCCAAAAAGAAGCATAACAGAGTATTAAAGCTCGCGAAGGGCTATAGAGGAGCAAGGAGCAAGCAGTATCGCGTCGCGAAGCAGTCGGTTATGAGAGCGCTGGCGAGCTCCTATGCGGGACGTAAGCAGAAAAAGCGTCAGTTCCGGCAGCTCTGGATCGCCCGTATCAATGCGGCGGCACGCATGAACGGGCTGTCCTACAGCAGATTCATGTATGGTCTGAAGAGCGCCGGTGTGGAAGTCAACCGCAAGATTCTCGCGGATCTGGCGGTGAACGATGCGGCGGCCTTCACGGCTCTGGCAGACACAGCGAAGAATGCGCTGAATGCGTAGTAGACGAAAGCCCTTGGTTTTGCCGAGGGCTTTTCTGTAAGAATAGAAAGAAGGAATGATTATGACAAAGGTAGAGATTATCTCCGGATTTCTCGGAGCGGGCAAGACAACGCTGATCAAAAAGCTTCTGAAGGAGGCTTTCGCAGGGGAGCAGGTCGTCCTGATTGAAAATGAATTTGGCGAGATCGGCATTGACGGCGGTTTTATGAAGGAGGCCGGTATTCAGATCACGGAGATGAACTCCGGCTGCATCTGCTGTTCGCTGGTCGGTGATTTCGGCACGGCGCTGAAAGAAGTGATTGAGACCTACGCGCCCGATCGCATCCTGATCGAGCCCTCAGGTGTCGGCAAGCTCTCGGATGTCGCGAAGGCAGTGCGTGGTGTGGCGCAGTCCACCCAGGTGGAGCTCTCAAGCTCCGTGACGGTCGTGGACGGTCTGAAGTGCCGCATGTATATGAAGAATTTCGGCGAGTTTTTTAACAATCAGGTCGAGTACGCCGGGACGATCGTCATCAGCCGTACGCAGAAGATGTCGGAGGAGAAGCTCGCAGCCTGTGTCGCCATGCTGCGCGAGAAGAACGAGAAGGCGACCATCATTACGACGCCCTGGGAGGAGCTCTCGGGCGAACAGATTCTTGCGGCGATGCAGCACCAGGATCTGATCATGAAGGAGGAGCTCGAGGAGATGCATGAGCACGAGCATCATCACGATCATGACCACGATCACGATGAATGCGGCTGCGGTCATGATCATCATCATGACCACGATCACCATCATCACCACGCGGACGAGATCTTCTCGAGCTGGGGGCAGGAGACGCCGAAGAAATACAGTGAGGAGCAGCTGCGTGACATCCTGAAGAAGCTCTCCGATGACGATGAGTGCGGCATTATTCTGCGCGCGAAGGGCATTCTGCCCTGCACGGACGGCACCTGGATCCATTTTGACATGGTGCCGGAGGAGTTCGAGATCCGGCGCGGCGCTGCGGACTACACGGGGCGCCTGTGCGTGATCGGCTCGCATCTCAACGAGGATGAGCTGCAGAAGCTGTTCGAGCTGGCGTAAATGAGGTGAGGGCTATGGCGAACATTCCTGTTTTTGTCATACACGGATTTCTGGAGAGCGGCAAGACCCGCTTCGCCTGCGAGACGCTCGCGGATGATTATTTCTCCGGCGGCGAGCGCAATCTGGTCATTGCCTGCGAGGAGGGAGTCGAGGAGTATGAGGATGATCTCCTGAAAAAGAGCAACACCACTCTGGTTGTGCTGGAAGACAAGTCTGAGCTCAATGAGAAATTTCTGACGGAGTGCCAGAAGAAATATAAGCCAACGCAGGTCATTGTGGAGTACAACTGCATGTGGACGCTCGACTATCTGCGTGACATGACGATGCCGCGCGGCTGGTTCACAGCGCAGGTGATTACGATGGTGGACGCCTCGACTTTTGACGTCTATCTGAAGAATATGAAGTCTCTCTTCATGGAGATGGCGCGGGATGCGGATCTGATCATTTTCAACCGCAGCGATGAGACGACGCCGGCAGCCATGTACAAGCGCAACATGCGTGCGGTGAATCCCAGGGCGCAGGTCGTTTTCGAGACGGAGGGCGGGGAACCGCTCGAGTTCGAGGAGGAGCTGCCTTTCGATGTGAATGCAGACGAGATCCGGATCGAAGACGCGGACTATGGGATCTGGTACATCGACGCGATGGAACATCCGGAGAAATACGACGGAAAGACGATGGTCTTCAAGGCGATGGTGTACAAGGGCGCCCGGCTGCCGAAGGGTTACTTTGTGCCGGGGCGCAGAGCGATGACCTGCTGTGCGGACGACACGGCTTTCATCGGCTTCCTTTGCAGTACGTCCTATGTCGACCGCCTGAAAAACGGGCAGTGGGTTACGCTGACGGCGAAGGCTCATGTGGAAAAGCGGCCCGAGTACAGCAATGAGGAAGGCCTCGTGCTCGTATCCGCCGGCCTGAAGAATGCGGAAAAACCACAGGAAGAACTGGTATATTTCTAATTCTAAAAAATACGGGCAGTGACTGGAAGGAACCAGTCGCTGCCCATATTTTTACTCTATTTATTTGCAAACAGAACTTTCAGAAGATTGATCGCCAGCGTTTTCTCCTCGGTGGTGCGATCGTGCATGATCTGAATCAGGATATTGATACTGTTGTCATCGGTGGCGACCACATAGTCGGACAGCAGAAAATCAATCGTGACGCCGAGACGGTTCACGAGTTTTACGAGCTTGTCCAGCGTCAGGCTGCGCTCTCCTCTCTCGATCTGACCAATATAGGCGGTCGAGACGCCGACATCCTCCGCCAGCTTTTCCTGCGTGAGATTCAGCCGTAGGCGCTCCTCGCGAACTCTTCTTCCAAGTGCGTGATAATCCATTTTCGATACCTTCCTTTCTACAGCAATCGGTTTAAATAAATAATACATGGAAACCCCCGCGGAATAGAATCCGCGAAATGTGTTATTTAGAGAAACATTTCCGTTCGCCGCTGTAATTCTAAAAAAATTATAAACAATTTCTAAATAATTTTCGCCAAAAATCTTGTATTTTTAATACCGAAGGAGTATAATTTCAATATCTTTTCGGTATGAACGGAAAAAGAGGACAGACATGGATCGAACAGAGGCGCTTGAGAAGCTGATCACCGCTTTTGAAGCCTATTACGATATAAAAAGAGAAGTAGAGGAGCCCTTTGCGGCGGAGGCGGAGTTCAGCCTCCATGACGAGCAGTATTTCCTGATCAAGAGCGCACGGATCAGCGAAGTGGACACGAAAGAATTCGTTTATTTCGCATCTGTGGAGACGCTCGACACAGAGACGCTTGTCCGCCTGGACGAGGCCGCCTGGGAGCGCGGGACTGCAAAAGTGCAGCCGCACGCCGACCATCGGAACAGCGATGTGATTCTCTATATTCTGGCTGATCACATCGAGCCGGAAGCGATGACGCAGATAAAAAAGCTGCGCCACTACAAGAGCTACCGCCATGGGTTTCATGGCTGGAGCCATTACCGTTTGGCTGTGATTGAGCTTTCTTCGGGGAAAACGGCCAGCAACCGCCAGGGTCGCGACCAGGAGAAGCTCGTGAACAACATTATACAATCCACAAAGGAAGGGAGTAGTAAAAAATGACAGCATTACTTATTATTCTTGCAGCTATCGTTCTGCTCGTCATCGGCTATGTATTTTATGGTTCATGGCTGGCGAAGCAGTGGGGCATCGACCCGAGCAAGAAGACCCCGGCAATCGAGATGGAGGATGGCGTTGACTATGTCGCGGCTCCGTCGGCAGTTCTGATGGGACATCATTTCTCATCGATCGCAGGTGCAGGCCCGATCAACGGACCGATTCAGGCGTCTGTGTTTGGCTGGTTGCCTGTGTTTCTGTGGTGTGTGATCGGAGGTATTTTCTTTGGCGGTCTGCAGGACTTTGGTTCTCTGTTTGCCTCTGTTCGCAATGAAGGAAAATCTGTTGGTGAGATCATCAAATCCTCGATGGGCAAGCGTGCGCAGAAGCTCTTCACGATCTTCGCTCTGCTTGTTCTGATTCTGGTTATCGCCTCCTTCGTCAACGTCGTGGCGGGCACTTTCGCTACCGCGGCTGGCTCTGAGGTGATGTTCGGTATCGTGGCGAACCCGACCGGCAACCAGACGACGGCTATGATTTCGCTGCTGTTCATCATCCTGGCCATTATCTATGGTATCCTGACGAATCGCTTCGGCATGAAGACCGGCCCGGCGACGGTCATCGGCATCATCGGTATCGTAATCGCCGTTGCCATCGGCCTGAACTTTGGTCTGGCTCTGCCGCGTTTCTGGTGGATCGTCCTGATTGGCGTCTACATCACGATCGCGTCCCTGCTGCCGGTATGGATCATGCTGCAGCCGCGTGACTACTTGTCCAGCTTCCTGCTGTACGGCATGATCATCCTGGCGCTGATTGGTATCGTGTTCTCGGCCTTCACGGGAACGGCGACCTTCGAGCTGCCGATGTTCACCGGCTGGAGCAATTCTCTGGGAACGCTGTTCCCGACCCTGTTCATCACGGTTGCCTGCGGCGCCTGCTCCGGTTTCCACAGCCTGATCGCTACCGGTACCTCCTCGAAGCAGCTTGCCAATGAGGGCGACGCGAAGGTGATCGGCTACGGCTCCATGCTGATTGAGTCCGCGCTGGGTATCATCTCCCTGATCGCGGTCGGCATGGTCTTCACGAAGTACACGGCCGGCGAGTTCGGTTCTCCGGCGGTTGCGTTCGCAAGCGGTATCGCGACGATGTTCGGCACGGAGTCCCCGTCCTACAACACGATCTACGCGCTGCTGACGCTGGCAGTTTCTGTATTTGCGCTGACGTCTCTGGACACCGGCACCCGTCTTTCCCGCTTCATGTTCTCCGAGCTGTTCCTGAAGGAGGATGAGAAGTCCTACAAGGATGCTGACGGTATCCGTTCCGTGCTGGCGTATCCGCTGGTCGGCACTGCTTTCATGGTCATCGTAGGCTGCGTCCTCGGCGGCCTGAGCCTGAGCCAGATCTGGGGTTTGTTCGGAGCCGCGAACCAGCTGCTCGCCGGTATTGCTCTGATGGCAGTAGCCGCATGGCTTGGAAATATCGGTAAGAACAACAAGATGTTCTACATCCCGATGGTGTTCATGCTCTGCGCGACGCTGTGCAGCCTGATCCTCACGATCCGGAATAAGATCACCCTCATTGGCGCTGCTTCTGCTGCATGGGGCGACTGGTTCCAGCTGATCCTTGCTGCTGCGATGGTTATCCTGGCTATCTTCCTTGTTGTGGAAGGTGTGCAGGTATTCAGTAAGCAGGCGAAGAAGCAGAACGCGTAAAAAAAGTGGTTGACTTGATCGACTTACAATGCTATAATACATATCGCTGAGCCGGAAAGGCTCAGCGATGTGCGGAAGTGTCGGAATTGGCAGACGAGCAAGACTAAGGATCTTGTGCTCGCAAGGGCGTGTGGGTTCAAGTCCCATCTTCCGCATAGAGCAGGTATGAATGCTCTTTAAAAATTTCATATGGCTTGCGGAAGTGTCGGAATTGGCAGACGAGCAAGATTCAGGTTCTTGTGAGCGTTACGCTCGTGTGGGTTCAAGTCCCATCTTCCGCATCAGAAAATCCCCGGAGAGAAGATCTTCGGGGATTTCTTTGTGATGTCGGACTATCTTTTACTGTGTTGTCGCCTGCAGGATGCCATCCGTCGTGACTTCCGCCCCGAAGGAGAGTTCCGTCAGGCGGCTGTATAATGTTTCCGGCGCGTTGATGACGGAGAGTGCCTGTCCGCTGCTCTTTCGCTGGCAGGGGACGAGCTGAATTTCCAGGGAATCGTCTGCCCCGAAGGAGGCCTCCAGAAGTAGCGTCTCTCCGGTCTGGTTGCTGAAGAGGTAGTTGCCGAGGCTGTAGACGATGGGGACGCCGTTATAATACTCGAAGCCCTGGAGCACATGCGGATGGCAGCCGATGATCAGATCGGCGCCCGCGTCGATGTAGCCCTGTGCGAGCGTGCGCTGGTAATCCTCCGGCGTTTCGCTGCGCTCGACGCCCCAATGGACGAAGACAATGACATGGTCATATTCTGCATCGGCTTCCGTGATGGCGGCATTGAGCCGCGTCGCATCATAGGTCTGGAACAGGCCCGGCTGGCTGCTGGTCGCGTACCAGTCATAGGATGGGGAGACGCGTGTTGCGCCGAAGATCGCGAAGCTCTGCCCATTCACGGTGCGAACCGCAGGCGAGGATGCTTCCGCGAGGTCATATCCGCCGCCGATGTAGGTGATCCCGGCCTGATTCAGAGTGTCCAGCGTATCGCAGAACGCGTCCTGCCCGTAGTCCAGCGCATGGTTGTTTGCGAGGGTGACGATATCCGTTCCCAGATCCTGCAGGATGGATACATATTTCGGATCGGTGCGGAAGGTGTACTGCTTACCTTCCTTCGCTTCACCGCGCAGACTGAAGGGAAATTCCTCGTTCAGGAGGAAAAGGTCCGCATTCTGCATGTGAGACAGCATTTCCGTATCCGCGATCGCGGCGATGCCGGCGCTGTCGTAGGCACCAAGATAGATGTCGGAAAAGAGGACGTCACCGGCGAAGGCCAGGGTGGCGGTATCGGAAGGTTCCCCTTCTTCGAGAGGCTCGCCTTCCTCTTCGGTGTTCTCATCCTCGTCGACCTCTTCTGAGTCTGTATTTTCTACTTCCGAAATTGTTTCTTCTGTGTTTTCCGCAGTTTCTGTTTCTTCAGGCTCAACGGCAGAACTTTCTTCGTTTTCGGCGATTTCTGCAGTTTCCTCTGGCTTCGTTGTAAATGTATTTGCCCGGAGTAACAGGAGGTATCCTCCCACCAGGAGGACGCCGACTACAACCCCGATTTTCAGTCCTCTTACTAAATGTTTCATAAACACCTCCGCCTGGAGTATAGCATGATTCGGCATGAAAAGCTATTTCTTTTGAGAGAATGGTCTGCTATACTGTTGGTAAGAGTGAATAAAAAGGAGGATGGCTGAATGCTGATTCGGAATGGACGGGTTGTGGATCCTGTGACGGGCACAGATGAGCTTATGGATATCCGCACGGAAGGACCGCGGATTGTGGAGACGGGAAAAAATCTGGAAAGCGCAGGCGAGCAGGTGATTGATGCGTCGGGGCTGGTCGTCGCGCCGGGGTTGATGGACGCCCATGTGCATTTCCGTGACCCGGGTTTTACTTATAAGGAAGATATTCTGACCGGAGCTGCAGCTGCGGCTCATGGCGGTTTCACGACTGTGGTATGCATGGCGAATACGAAGCCGGCGGTTGATAATCTGGATACACTTGCCTGTGTGCAGGAAAAAGGGGAGCGCGCCGCGGTACACGTGCTGCAGGCGGCGGCAGTCACAAAAGGACTGCAGGGCCGTGAACTCACAGATATGGAGGCATTGGCGGACGCGGGGGCGGCCGGATTCACGGACGACGGTATCCCGATCATGGATGAGAAGCTTCTGATCGCTGCGATGGAGAAAGCGCGGGAACTTGGGCTGCCGCTTTCCCTTCACGAGGAGGATCCGGCGCTGATCGCCGCGCCGGGCGTGCACCAGGGGGCGGTTTCGGAGCAGCTGCACTATGGCGGCGCGCCGCGCGTGTCGGAAGATGTGCTGGTGGCGCGGGACTGTATGCTTGCACTGCACACGGGGGCACGCGTCTGCATTCAGCATATCAGTTCGAAAAATTCAGTGGAGCTTGTGCGTCTGGCGAAACGTCTTGGCGCAGATGTGCACGCGGAGGCGACGCCGCATCATTTTACGCTGACGGATGAGGCTGTCCTGCAGTACGGAACCCGTGCGCGTATGAATCCGCCGCTGCGGACAGAGGAAGATCGTCTTGCAATCATCGAGGGATTGCGCGACGGTACGATTGACATGATCGTGACGGATCATGCGCCGCACAGCGAGGAGGAGAAAGCGCGGCCGCTTCCGGATGCGCCGAGCGGCATTACAGGGCTGGAAACCTCGCTCGGACTGGGTCTGAAATCGCTTGTGGAACCGGGATATCTGTCACTGATGGATTTAATGCGGTGCATGAGCCAGGCCCCGGCTGAGTTTTATGGACTGATTCCGGGAAGCATTGAGGTGGATGCGCCGGCAGATCTGATTATTTTTGGGGAAAAGGAATACTGGAAGGTAGAAAAATTCGTATCAAAGGCCATGAACAGTCCGTTTTTGGGCTGGGAGCTGCCGGGCAGGGTGCACTATACGATTTGCGCCGGGCGGATTGTGTACCCGGAATGAATGGCGTCGATCAGTTTGACTTTGTGTGCAGATATTCGATATAGCTGCGTATGCCTTCTTTATCCTCCGGGCTCAGAGAATCATAGAGCATGATAAATTCCTGTAATTCATCAGACTCGGGAATTTCTTCCGGACGTAAGCCTTTTACGAGTTTTTGCAGCGATATGTGGTGAAAATCTGCGATTCGGCTGGCTGTGATGACATCGGGGGATCTGCGACCATTTTCATAATGGGAGTAGACTTGCCTGGAAATATGCAGTTCGCGGCTGATCGCTTCCTGTGTCAGACCTCTGTGGTGCCGAAGCTCTTTGAGTGTCTGTCCGAGATCATGGACTGCCATGAAAGTACCTCTTTTGTGATATATGGATTGATTCGGCGGGAGCGCTCTGGTTTACCGG
The DNA here is from genome assembly GCA_021205385.1 of Lachnospiraceae bacterium. Classification (GTDB taxonomy): domain Bacteria; phylum Bacillota; class Clostridia; order Lachnospirales; family Lachnospiraceae; genus Hominiventricola. The sequence goes on from JAJPXQ010000148.1 coordinate 20,587, forward strand.
GGCGCTCGTTTTTTTGTTGCGCGCCGCCCGCTCGGCATGCGTGTCCGCCGTGTCGCCCGCCGTCTCTGCACGGCTCGTTGCCTGCGTGTATTATACCAATTTCCAGAATTTTCCAGAGGAATTACGCTAAAACGGAGAATAAATACATATAGCATGTGATAATATCGAAAATAATTGCTGAAATGATACGATTTGATGTAAAATGAAGCCGGAGAAAGAGGTGGAAAGGATGCGGAAGGGGATCAGAAGGATTCTCTTCGGGCTTCATGATCAGCTGTTGCTGATTCGACTTCGTTTTGTAAAAGTCGAGAAACCCGAAGGAGCCAGAAGTCCGGAGCAGATGCTCGAGGAGATAAAAAAGAAATCAGAGTTTACTTAGATTGCTGTTGTGATACTGAGGAGAATTTGTCACTTCCTCGCCAAACCAGTCCGGCGGCGTGAAGGCGCGCGCGGCTTTCTCGGAAGGGAATTCGACTTCGGCAAGCCAGAGGCCGGGTACAGGTTCAGAAAACGCATCAAGTTCGATGGTATATGTGCCGAAGGGAAGAAGATAACGGCGTTTTGCGATCCATTTGCCGTCTGCTTTTGCACGCAGATGCAGGTAGGATTCCTCTGTGAGCGGGAGATTGTATTCCTCGCGGATCATGTTCCCTCTTGCCTTGTAGGTCAGGTAATATTTTTCGTCCTGGCGGCGTACGCGCACAACAGGATCTGTACACAGATAGGCCTGTTCGATCTCATGGTAAGGACAGGCGGTAAGATCCGGCGTGCTGCGGATCAGATATTTTCGCTCAATTTCATAGTTCTTCATAAGCGCCTCCTTTTTTTGCAAGTGTAGCACATTTTGGGATAACATGCTACAATGACGGTAATAATAAACAACACGGGAGGTAGCAAAGATGGGTAAGATATATGTATTTCTTGCAGATGGATTTGAGGAGATTGAGGGACTGACCGTTGTAGATATTCTGCGCCGTGCCGGCGCGGAGCTGCGGACGGTGTCGATCACGGACAGGCGCCTGGTGAATGGCAGCCATCAGATCCCGATCACGGCGGATGTGCGCTTTGAGGACACGGATTTCTCCGATGCGGAGGCACTGGTATTGCCGGGCGGCATGCCGGGTACCCGGAATCTTGGGAAATGTGAGGAGCTGACAGGACTGCTGGTTGATTTTTATAAAAAGGGCGGTCTTGTTGCAGCGATCTGCGCTGCGCCGAGCGTACTGGGCGACCTCGGCATCTTAAATGGAAAGAAAGCAACCTGCTATCCGGGTTTTGAGGAGCGGCTTGCCGGCGCCAAGGTCGAGTATGAGCCTGTGGTCTACGACGGCAATGTGATCACGAGCCGCGGCATGGGAACAGCGATTCCCTTTGCTCTTGCGCTGGTATCCCGGCTCGTCTCCCCGGAAAAATCCGAGGAGATTCGCCGGGGAATCATCTACTGACCGGAAGACATCTGCTGTTCCTGCTTCATGATCATCTTTTTGACCATTTCACCGCCGATCGAACCGGCCTCGCGGCTGGTCAGATCGCCGTTGTAACCGTCCTTCAGGTCGACGCCGAGCTCGCTCGCAACCTCTTCCTTGAAACGGTCCATGGCAGCTTTCGCTTCCGGCACCGCCATGCGGTTGGTTCCGGACTTGCTGTTCTGATCTGTCATGATTATCACCTCCATGCCCATAGTATCCGCCGAACGGTGTTTTACATACTGGAAAGTTTCGGGAAAATGGGGCTGATTGCGGTCTGGACAGCGTGTTTTTTTTGTGCTATACTCTTAAAATGTCTATGAGTATGTAAATCAGGCAATACTGAGATATGATAAATTTAAGGAGGACAGTTTTTACAATGAGCGTACAGGTGGAGAAGCTTGAGAAGAACATGGCGAAGCTGACGGTTGAGGTACCGGCGGAGGAAGTGGAGAAGGCGATTCAGAACGTCTATCTGAAGTCGAGAAAGAGTATCAATATCCCGGGATTCCGTAAAGGAAAGGCTCCGCGTCAGCTGATTGAGAAGATGTACGGCAAGGAGATTTTTTACAATGATGCGATGGACGCGCTGCTGCCGAGGGCCTATTCGGATGCAGTGACGGAGTGCGGCGAGGAGATTGTTTCCTATCCGTCGATTGATGTGACGCAGTTTGAGAGCGGCAAGGCCTTTATCTTTACTGCGGAAGTTGCGCTGAAGCCGCCGGTGACGCTCGGCGAGTACAAGGGTATCGAGGTGGAGAAGGCTTCTCTCGAAGTGACGGATGAAGAAATTGACGCGAAGATCGAGAAGGAGCGCGATGAGAACTCCAGAATGATCTCGGTGGAGGATCGCGCGGTCGAGAGCGGAGACATCGTGACGCTTGATTTTGAGGGCTTTGTGGACGGCGAGGCCTTTGAAGGCGGAAAGGGAGAGAATTATGAGCTGACGATCGGCTCAGGTATGTTTATCCCGGGTTTCGAGGATCAGCTGATCGGCGCGAAGCCGGAAGAGGAGCTTGACGTCAATGTCACCTTCCCGGAGGAGTACGGCGCGAAGGAACTGGCCGGAAAGGCAGCGGTCTTCAAGTGTAAGGTACACGGTATCAAGGTAAAGGAGCTTCCGGAGGTGGATGATGAGTTCGCACAGGAGGTATCAGAGTTTGATACGCTCGAAGAGTATAAGGCTGACATCAGGGCGAATATCCTGAAAGAGAAGGAAGCGAAGGCCCGCAGTGAGAAGGAAGACGCCGTGATTGCGAAGATCATCGAGAATGCGGAAATGGAGATTCCGGACGCGATGGTGGATTATCAGACACAGCAGATGATGGACGACTTTGGACGCCGGATGCAGAGTCAGGGCCTGTCGCTCGAGCAGTACTTCCAGTACACGGGTATGACCGAGGAGCAGTACAAGGAGCAGGCAAAGCCTTCAGCGCTCAAGAACATCCAGAGCAGACTCGTGCTCGAGGCTGTGGCTGAGACGGAGCAGATCGAAGTGAGCGAAGAGGACATGAACGCCGAGTTCGACCGCATGGCAGAGCAGTATGGAATGGAAGCCGAAAAGATAAAAGAGTTCTACGGCGAAGCCCAGCTGGACGAGATGAAAAAGGATCTCGCGATCCAGAAAGCCGTTACGCTTGTAACTGACGCTGCGGTGGAAGCGTAAAAGAAAGCATGAGACGAGGGGCATGGCAGTGGCTATGCCCTTCTTAGACGGAAATCTATGATAGAGGAGGAGTAAAAAATGGCATTGGTACCTTATGTGATTGAGCAGACGAGCAGAGGGGAGAGAAGCTACGATATCTACTCCCGTCTTTTGAAGGAGCGTATTATTTTCCTTGGGGAAGAAGTCAACGAGACGACAGCGAGCCTCACGGTGGCGCAGCTGCTGTTCCTGGAGTCTGAGGATCCGGGAAAAGACATTCACCTGTATATCAACAGCCCGGGCGGCATGGTGACGGCCGGTATGGCGATCTTTGATACGATGAATTACATTAAATGCGATGTTTCCACGATCTGTATCGGCATGGCAGCCAGCATGGGAGCGTTCCTTCTGGCAGGCGGCGCGAAGGGGAAGCGCTTTGCCCTTCCGAACGCGGAGATTATGATTCATCAGCCTTCCGGCGGTGCGCAGGGGCAGGCCACAGAGATTGATATCGTGGCAAAGCATATTCTGCAGACGAGGGAGAAGCTGAACAAAATCCTGGCCGAGCGCACGGGCCAGCCTCTTGATGTCATTGCGAGGGATACGGAGCGCGACAATTATATGACCGCGGAAGAAGCGAAGGCCTACGGCCTGATCGATCAGGTGATCGCGGGACATTAGAGGAGAACAGAATGGCTAGAAACGAAATCAGGTGTTCCTTTTGCGGAAAGACGGAGAGCCAGGTATTCAAGCTCCTGAAAGGACCGAATGGAGTCTATATCTGTGACGCCTGCGTCGAGCTCTGCTCGGAGATTATCGACGAGGAGATGGGCGAGGAAGAGGACAGCGGCATCACGGCGGAGGATATCAATCTTCTGAAGCCGGAGGAGATCAAGGCTTTCCTTGATGAGTACGTGATTGGCCAGGAGCGCGCGAAAAAAGTGCTCTCCGTGGCGGTCTACAATCATTATAAGAGAATTCTGGCGGGAAAGGATCTTGATGTAGAGCTTCAGAAGAGCAATATTCTGCTGCTCGGACCGACCGGTTCCGGCAAGACGCTGCTCGCGCAGACGCTTGCCCGTATTCTGAATGTACCATTCGCGATCGCGGATGCGACGACACTTACCGAGGCCGGCTACGTGGGTGAGGATGTAGAAAATATTCTGCTGAAGATCATTCAGGCGGCGGACTATGACATTGCGCGCGCGCAGAAGGGAATCATTTATATCGATGAGATCGATAAGGTGACGAGAAAGTCGGAAAACCCGTCCATTACGAGGGACGTTTCCGGCGAAGGTGTGCAGCAGGCGCTTCTGAAGATCCTGGAGGGGACAGTTGCCTCGGTGCCGCCGCAGGGCGGCAGAAAGCATCCGCATCAGGAGCTCCTGCAGATTGATACGACCGATATTCTGTTTATCTGCGGCGGAGCTTTTGAGGGTCTTGACAAGATCATCGAGACGCGTATGGACCGCAAGTCCATCGGCTTTAATGCGGATATCCGCGAGAAGCGCCAGGAGAATGTGGGTGAGCTTCTTCGCAATGCACTGCCCGAGGACTTCATCAAATTTGGCATGATCCCTGAATTTATGGGTCGTGTGCCGATCACGGTTTCCCTCGATCCGCTCAGCCGGGACGATATGGTGCGTATCCTGCTTGAGCCGAAGAATTCCATTGTGCGCCAGTATCAGAAACTGTTTGAACTGGACGATGTGGCTCTTGATTTTGACGATGATGCGGTGGAGGCGATCGCGGACAAGACGATCTCCCGCAAGACCGGAGCCCGGGGACTTCGGTCGATTATGGAAGAGACGATGATGGATCTGATGTTCACGATCCCGTCAGACAATACGATACAGAGCTGTACCATCACAAAAGAGCTGGTTGATGGTACTGAGCCGGCAAAAATCACCAGAAAGCGGGGCGCCTGATGCGCTCCTGCAGGAGAACAGCGAGGACAGGATTATGATAGTCAAGCAGGCTGTGCTGGAGACTGTCTGCGGCGTCACAAGCAGGCTGCCGCAGAACACACTGCCGGAAGTAGCCTTTGCCGGAAAATCAAATGTGGGAAAATCTTCGCTGATCAACTGCCTTCTGAACCGGAAAGCGCTGGCGCGGACATCTTCCCAGCCGGGAAAAACACAGACGATCAATTTTTATAAGGTAAATGAAGAGGCTTATCTGGTAGATCTGCCGGGCTACGGCTACGCGAAGGCGAGTGCTGAGATCCGCGCGGACTGGGGAAAGATGATTGAGCGTTATCTGCATTCATCAAGACAGCTCCGGGCGGTTTTCCTGCTGATCGATATCCGGCATGAGCCGTCGGCGAATGACCAGGAAATGTATCGCTGGATCGTGGCGCAGGGCTATGAGCCGGTGATTATTGCCACGAAGCTTGACAAACTCAAAAGGAGCCAGGTGCCAAAGCAGATCCGGCTTGTACGGGAAACGCTGGAGCTTCCGGCGGGGACAGTGTTGATTCCCTTTTCCGCACAGACGCGGCAGGGACGTGAGGAAATCTGGGACGCGATAGAATCTGCTAGAGCAGTTCCTTCATAATATAAGCGTAGAGTTCCTGGCTCTTTGAACGCCAGTGGTGACAGATAGCCTGAGCTTCGTCCTCCGAGGGAACGGACAGTGTCAGCTCGATGAGCGTGGAATCCGGTTCTCTCACCTGGCAGCGTGCAAACCAGCTTCCGTCGCCGACCGGAAAGCAGTCGGTTACATTGGAGAAGGTTTCCCGGATCTCGATCTCCCTCTCTTTCAGAAAGGTATTGATATCCTCCAGGGCAGTGTCAGGAATCCGGTTTGCGAAGTAGGCAAGTGAACTCTTGCCGGTATCGGTAATCCGGTACAGGGTGCTGCCCGGTCTGGTGTTGTGCTCCTGTCGTTCCACGAGGCCGGTCTCTTCCAGGTCAGCCAGAATCTGCTGAAGTGTAAAATAGTCTGTGTATTCATGGACCAGGATCAGGTCGGAGATCTGAGCGCCGGTCAGCGGAACGGTTGCCTGGTCGAGCATCTTCAGTATGATCAGTTTATAGGTTGTAAGGCTGTCAGACATGGCGGTTTTCCTCCGATCTGCAGTACGTTCAGCGAATCCGCCGGGTATCGCTTCTGTTTGTCTCTGCAATAATAAAATGTGGACGGTGTTTGGTCTCCATATAGGTCTTCGCAATGTACTGTCCCATGACACCAAGGCAGAAAAGCTGCAGGCCTCCGATAAAAATGATAACGCAGATCGTGGAAGCCCAGCCGGCTACCGGATCTCCGAAGATCAATCTCCGCACAATGATGATGATCAGCATGAGAAATGACACAAGAGTCATCAGCATGCCGCCCCAGGAGGCAATGCTCAGCGGCGCCTGAGAGAAATTGATGATACCGTCGACTGCGTATTTCAGCAGTTTCCAGAAACTCCACTTGGTCTCCCCCGCAGCTCGTTCCACGTTGTCGTAGGAGAGCCAGCAGGTACGGAATCCGACCCAGGAGAATATGCCTTTGGAGAAGCGATTATATTCCGACATGGAGACAATCGCCTCTGCCATCTCGCGTCGCATCAGACGGAAGTCCCGCGCTCCGTCGACCATATCTGTATCGGAGATACGGTTGATCAGCTGATAGAATCTTCGCGCAAACCAGCTGCGGATCGGAGGTTCCCCCTTTCGGTTCCTTCTCCTGGTGGCGACGTTGTCATAATCGCCGCTCTCCAGAAGTGCAATCATCTGAGGGAGAAGAGAAGGCGGATCCTGCAGATCTGCGTCCATGACAGCGACATAATCTCCGTCAGCATTGCAGAGACCGGCATATATGGCAGCTTCCTTTCCGAAGTTCCGGGAAAAGGACAGGTACGTGACACGGGAATCCTGCCCGGCCAGCTGCCGGAGGACGGCGAGCGTTTCATCCGCGGAGCCATCGTCCACGAAGAGAAATTCATAATCACAGTCTGTCCCCGGAAGGATGGCCTTCGTCTCTGAATAGAATAAAGGCAGCGAATCCTGCTCATTGTAACAGGGGACAACGATGGATATCTTTGGCATAGAAAAGACCTCACAAAATAATTAAAATCATTGTACCATATATTAAAGGATTGCACAAAATATAATTTTATTCACAAAAGTTTCGCTTTTCATTTTCTTTCAAAGATAGTAT
>JAJPXQ010000161.1 GCA_021205385.1 Lachnospiraceae bacterium
ATTATAGCACAGGATTCGCGGAAAGGCTACCATATTTTTCAAACATTCATTCAACCATTGGTTAAAAAAAGCTTCTCGATCAGCTCCAAATCCGCCGGCAGCCAATCCACGCTGTAGAGCTCCTCCTTTGTGAGCCATCTCGCGGCCTCATGCTCCCGCAACACCAGGTCTCCCGAGAGGACCTCCGCCCAGAAGCAGTCCATCGACAGATGAAACGCCGGATAATCATACTCTATCCGCGCGATTCGCTCCCCCACCGCGATGTCGGTATCCAGCTCCTCTCTGATCTCGCGCACGAGCGCCTCCTCGGGCGTCTCGCCCGGCTCGACCTTGCCACCCGGAAACTCCCAGCCGTCCTTAAATTCGCCGTAACCGCGCTGCGTAGCGAAGATTTTACTTTCATGTCGGATGACCGCTGCGACCACACTGACTGTCTTCATATTTTGTTTCTCCTTTAACTATGGGGTGATTCGCCCATTAATTCGCCCATTGATTCGCCCATTCAAACATGGGTGAATTCTTTCATTTCAAAAGGTAGATTTTAGACTTCGTTTTGCCATCGCTCGTAAGTATGCCAAGTTTTTCCGCCTTCCGAAGTAACGATCCGGCCGTTTTTACCTGCACATTCAACAGTTCTGCAGCTATAGCGCTTCTGATTTTTCCATTTCGATGCAGGTAATCTATAATCACGTACATTCGCTTCTGCTCAAGCCCGGACATATTCTCAGACAATATTCTCTCTGCTGATTCGCCCATTGATTCGCCCATTCGACCATGGGCGAATCCTTCCCTGCATCGAACCGTTGTGATCAAATATGTCCTGTCTTCGTCTGTCTCAAATTCCGGTTCCGGTGAGCCATTCTTCTACAACTCACGTAAAATCTTCGTAATACCTGTCGACTGCTTTTCGGACAGATCAATGTCTTTTAAAAACTCGCCAATCCGCCGATTACGATATTTGCGGGCTCTTACTTTCCCGGCCGCAAACTTGTCCATATCAATCCAGCGATACGGTCCCGGATAGTTAATGATCTGAATATAATCTACATATATCCTGATTTCCACAGGTTCCGGATCCCGATATAGTTTGTGAAATTCTGCATTGACCAGGGCTCCTTCCAAAGCATTATAAGGATAGTTAAAATATCGCTCCGCCTTTGCCTCACCCTGTATCTTTACAACCTTCTCCACAATTACATTGTTTTTGATATAGTCGAGAGCATCTCTGATCTGCTTCCAGATAGGACCAGTAAATGTTTTTTCCGTAAAATCATCCGATGCTTCCGCTTCTTCATTGTGAAACCAGACCAGATCAATCTGCGCACCCGGAATTAATTTCTCCGGGTGATCCGCGAACATCAGAACACCAATATTACGGATTTCATGATCCGTATCTGTTTCGTTCACCACGTTGTCAGTCCTGGCAGATGTAGTCAGGGATGCAGGACATATCCAGTATTGCATCCTCTTATCGGCCTTCTCCCTTTTTAACTGATAATATACTGATAAATATCGTCTCTCACCGGGGTGTCCAGATTCCACTCGATCTCCACCGCCGTCTTCGTCGTGTTTGGCATGCAGAATTCTTCCGCTCTGCCGGACGCGTACATCCGTCCCAGATAATAGAACTCCTTTGAAATCTTATCATCCTTATTTTTCCGCACAAACAGATGCACATCGATCCCCCGCTCACGCGCGTACAGGAAATTCTGCACGTCCTCCGACTGTTTCGTCCTGCCCGACTTGGAAATCGCAATCAATGTCCCCGCGTTCAGAAAATGATCCTCGTATTTCGTCGTGTCGCTGATATCCTCCGCTTTATCATAATTGATGAATACCGGAAAGGTCTTTGTCTTCCTGTCGTATTTATAACCGCCGATATTCAACGGCACTTCATTATTCTCCCAGTTCAGCAGCCTGCACACATCTTCGTAAGTATATTTCTGATACAATACAAAATCGGTATCCTGATAGCGCTGGCTGAAATTGGCCTGATATCTGGAAATGCCAAATGAGACCAGTTCATCGACGATCTCATAAAATTCCGGATTCTCCAGCATTTCCCCGAATGCTCCGGATATCCCATATTCATCGCCTTCCTTTTCGATGAAAATACAGTTGTCATAGGTCTTCTTGCCGGAACCGGATGGGAACTCATTTGTCATCACATTGACCAGATTCTGCTCCGCATCGGCATTCATGGAAATCCTGTAGTCTTCTCTCAGAGACTTTTTGAGAGCCCCCAGAATTCCATGCTGATAAGCCATCGCCCGTCTCAGCAGCTCGAGCTCCTGAATTCGTTTCCCGGAAGCGAGCTTTCTGGAAATAAACTCGACCACTTTTTCCTCGTCCTTCGAGAGACGCACCGTATAATCCCTCTCATACTTGACAAGGAATTTATAGTAAGATCCCAGACTGTTGTTGTCAAAAATCCGACAGACATCCATCTCACCGTATTCGTCGAAATCCCGGAGCTTCGGAATTCTGCCCAGCTTATATTTGAGGTTCGTGTAATTCTCACGAATCAGCCTGATATCGCTGAAATTCGCAGTGTCAATCGCGGCAAAAATCCGTTTCCGGCTGATCTCGTCAAAATGAATCGTGGAAATGCCGGGAATAACACGATCCCCTTCCATCACATAACGGCGAATGTTGTCCTTATTGTAACTGCGATCCCCGGAGAGCGCGATCGGAATCAGGAAATTATTTTTATAATTCCCGATAAAGTCCAGCACAACGACAAAATCTTTATTTTCTGATTTTCGCAGGCCCCTTCCCAGCTGCTGCACAAAGACGATCGCAGACTGCGTGGGACGCAGCATAATCACCTGATTAATCTCCGGAATATCAACGCCCTCGGAAAAAATATCAACTGTGAAAATGTAATCCAGGTAATTCTCCTCCGCCTGAGCATTTTCCGTGCGCTCTACCACCAGGCGTTCGATCACCTCTTCCCTCTTCGCCTCGCTGTCCTCTCCCGTCAAGGCCTCTGTCCGGAAACCTCTCTCATTGAACTTTCTGGACAGTTCCCGCGCTTCTTCTTTTCGACTGCAGAAAATCAGTCCCTTGACGCGATCGCCACAGTGTCCATAATAATTCGCCTGCTCAATCACGTAATCAACCCGATCATCACTGGTCAGGCAGCTGAACCGGCGCAGACTGTCCACATCGTCATCATCCCCAATCACCTCGCCTTCGACCGCCAGGTCGGTAATGCCAAAATAATGGAAAGGGCACAGCAAATCCTCTTCCAGAGCCTGCTGCAACCGAATCTCATACGCGATATTGTGATGAAAGATTTCATAGACGTCAAAACGATTCGTCTCCGGACTCGCAGTCATCCCAAGCCAGAAACCCGGTCGGAAATATTCCATAATCTTCTGATAGCTGCCCGCACCGGAGTGATGTGCCTCATCCAGGCAGATGACGGAAAACGCATCAGGAGAAAACTTCTGAAGAATGCTATCCTTGCTCATCATCTGCATGGTCGCAAAAATCAGATCCGCATTCTTTATGCTCTCTATATCAGATGAAGTATTTCCGGAAAGAAGCGCATACTGATAATCCGCGCCGTCCTCGCGCTTCCTGCCGAATACTTTTTTATAGCTCTCCATTGCCTGCTTCGCGATGCGCTCCCGGTGTACCAGAAATAAAGCCTTTTTCGGTTTCATCTCCCGGAGTGCGAAGGCTGACGCGTAGGTTTTTCCAGTACCTGTGGCCGAAATAAGAAGCGCGCGTGTCTCCCCTTCTGCAAGAAGCTCCTTGATATTCTTCACGAAGCCAACCTGCATCGCATTGGGCTGCAGTCGGTACTCCTCCAGAGAGACGGGGGACTGCGCCCTCGCCATTTTTCGCTGCTTCTTTACCAGCGTATAACGGACACGGTAATTCTCGATGAAATCATCATAATCTAGGCTGTTTGACGCACTCCACAGATCTTCAAATTCCCGCAGAATGTCATGGATTACTTCTCCGGACTCGTAGCCGATGAGCTTCGTATTCCATTCCCGGTTCACCTTCAGCGCCTTCGCCGTCATGTTCGAGCTTCCGACGATGATCCGATACAGTTCTTCTTTCCGGAAGATGTATCCCTTCGTGTGAAAACCATCCCGATCCTCATCAGTAAGAAACATTCTCAGCTCAATATTTTTCAGCTCATGCAGCTTGTCCAGAGCCTTCGGGTCGTTAAACACCTGATAGTCCGTCGTCAGGATTCTCCCGCGGATTCCCCGGGCCTCCAGCTCTTTCAGGATCTGCAGAAGCGGCGTGATTCCACCCAGCGTAATGAATGCAACGCTGATACAGAACTCATCACAGTGCAGAAGTTCCTGCTCAATCGAGGAAATAACCCTTTTCCCCTGACTTTCATCGTTTGAGATGAACTCCGGCCGATAAGCCAGATTGGAATTTACCCTCTGATCAATAAAAGCTGTCTCAAAACCGGATTGTAGATCTTTTCCATACGTCATTTTTCTTTTCAGCTTTCGTCTCTCTGTCTTTTACTCTAGTCAAATAACTACTACCACCCAAAATCGTCCAGATACCATTGGCCTTTCGCCTTTTTAAAATTTACGACAAGTTCCTCTACTGTTATGTCGCAATCCGGCGCATCTTCTGTCAATGAAAAATCGTTCTTTCTTAGTTCGAGAAATGGATGATCTTCATCTGAATCAAATGAAAATTCTTCCAGTCGCTCTGCGGGAAGCCCTACTTGTTCCGGAATAAACCACTCCCTACAGTCCAGGCAGTCTATAATCGTATCCACCTGCTCCTGCGTAATTTCCCCACAGATAATTGCGGTATTATACTTTTTATAATTGCCTGCGTCACGATATAAGTATTCTATTTTGGTATTCATAGTCAACCTCCCGATAGTTTTTCAGTTAAATTCTATCAAAGAAGTCCTGACATTGCATTGGACAAATAATCCAAACGATTATGACTACTGCCTGGACGATAGCTCTGTTTCTTTATCCATATCATCCAGTACATTCTATCACATACCCGCCTGCTTTTCCAGTTTTACATAATCCTTGCGCAATACATTCCATGCGTTGACCTCAAGCCAGAAACGGCGCCATATAAACCGGCAGATAATTAAGGCCGTCTTTTCGATCCACATCCTTCTGCGAAAGGACATAGCATCCTTCCAGACGCCTCGAATAGCGCCTCTGAAACTCTGTCAGGGATTCATGCCTGCCGATGCCCGAGGACTTCAATTCGACCGCAGAAACCTTCGCCCCCTGAGACAGCAGAAAATCCACTTCATAGTAATGTGTGCTGCCCTCTTTTTCCCATGTACAGTAATACAGCTCTCTCCCACTCGCTGCCAGCATCTGTGCGACAAGATTTTCATAGAGATACCCCAGATTCGCCGGAAGTTTATCTGACAGCAGCTTTGCGTAGATTTCATTTTCTGTCGCAGGCCGGTCTATAAATAACAAAGTGACGAACAGTCCCGTATCCGCAAGATACAGTTTATAGCTGTCCAGATCTTTTGTGAGGGAAAGGCTCACCCTCGGGTCGGCGCAATTGTAAGACGGAAGTACCGTTCTGGAGTCGATCAGGTCATACAGCAGCCGGGCTTCCGCGGAGGATTTCTTTTTGCCCAATGCTGTGGATATCCGGTATTTTCTGACATCCCGGGCGAGCTGCGCCGGTATGGCGCGATACATGGCCGCCAGCCTGCCCGAAGCGTCGATTTTTTTAAAATCCTCCTCATACAGGTAGATAATCTGTCTCTTGACCTGATCGATCATGGAAAAATTACTTCCTTCGACATAAGCCTCCACCGCCTGCGGCATACCTCCGACCGCCATATACAGCCTGACGTCCCGCATCAGTTTCCGGTTTACCTGCTGACCAACACTTTCGTGCGTCTCATAAAGGCTCCTCAGCAGAGAATAATTTCCGCTCACCGCAGCGCAAAACTCCTCATAATCCATAGGGTAGACCTGTATTTTCATCTCCTCGGATGGAATCAGGATATCCTTCACATTCTTCTTTATTGAGATCAGAGAACCGGTCTCAATATAATGATATCTCCCATCCTTCACCAGATGTTTAATTGCCTGACGCGCTCTGGGATAAAGCTGTACCTCATCAAAAATAATGACCGACTCGCGTTGATACAGGCTGACCCCTGTGACCGCCTGCAGCCGCAGGAAAAACACATCTGGATTATGAATATCGTCAAAACAGGACCGGATCACCTGAGAGGCCATGGAAAAATCAATCAGAATATACGATCTGTACTCATTTTTTGCGAAATGCTCCGCAATCGTCGATTTCCCGACGCGCCTTGCTCCCTCCAGCAGCACGGCGTAATGATCCGCATAATTCTCCTTCCACTCCAGCAACTTTCTGTAGGCTTTTCTCTCAAAATACATGCTTTCACCCCCGATATATAAAACAGAATACCATCGCTCCGACATTTCTTCAAGATTTAAATTTTGAAAATCCTCCATTTCTTCCAAATTATTTTCTTTTAATTTTTCTGTTTCTTCAAGATTTTGCATATCGGAGTACAAACCGGAGTTTCTCAGACCTTAAATATTGTCTTTCCCTCATATGCGTGATAAAATCATATTGATAAAACATTAAAACACAACACAAAGGAGAAACTCATGCCCGGATATATCGTCAAAGCAACTCTCGAAAATACCCACCCGCCGGTGTGGAGGCGAATCGTGATACCGGAGAAGCTTCATTTCAGCGACCTGCACGGCATCCTTCAGATTGCTTTTCAATGGGAGGACGAACATCTGCACGAGTTCCGCCTGTCCGGCTCCAGAATTGATGCGCTCTCGGAACAGCAGGAAAACGGCGTCGTACTGGATGATTTTCTGCTTAATGGAAAGGGATTTCGTTACACCTATGATTTCGGTGACGACTGGAAACACAAAATTATATATGAGAAAACAGACGAGCATTATAATGCGCGTTATGCCACCGTGCTGAAATATAAGGGCGACAGCTTCGCGGAAGATTCCGGCGGCGTCTGGGGTTCCGATATGAGGATTCCTTTTGATCTGAGCGAGGCGAATGAAAGGCTCAGCCATCTGTCTTTTCCAAAGCGAAGGGACAATCAGGAATCTACCGGACTGACTGCGGAGTTTCTCGCTGAAAAATCGCTGAAAAATTTTATGAAGCTGAAGCCGGAAGAACAGGAGGCGTTCCTGCGCTCATGGGCAGAATCCATACTGGGGAAAGACCCGGAAAACGCCGATTCCATTTCCGTGAAGCCTGTGTCTTCCGCCATTGAAAAGCGCGTTCATCTCTGGAACGACGACGAGCATCACGAGGCTGTGATGAAGAATATCAGTCCGGACAGCTGTGCCGGACTGCTCTCACAGGCAAATCTGAAAGCTGTACAGGATTACTGTAAATATTTTGGCGTTGCGGAAACGCCGCCGGACAGTATCAGTCAGTGCGCGCAGCTGGTATGGGAGCAGCTGGCGCGCCGCCCGGATTTACTTGCCTACTGTTTCACCGCAAGCCAGCTGCAAAATCTGGATGGGATCCGGCGAATGCCAAACGGCGCTTTCCCTGAACCTCCGGATCATGAGACTGTGGCTAAGGCTCTGGCGCTTGGCCTGCTTGACCTGAGCGAGGAGTGGGTAAACCGCAGAAAATATCTGGTTCTGCGAACGACAGCGGATCTGGAACAGTTACTGGCAAGCCATACCATGTCTGAATGGGAACATCTCTGCAGGCAGGACGGACAGACCTTCTCCAGGGTCATGTTCCTTCTGGAGCTCTATGAGGTCATGGAGCTTGACGCGCTCTGTGAAAAATACCGGGAATACTTTGACCGAACGATAGACAGCGAAGAGCTGAAACGCTGTGTTTTCCTCAGCGGGACTTTCTGCAGAGAGCTCACAACCGGGTGGACATCAGAGGGAACGGACTTTGCAGCTGAACTGGATTCTGATCTCACTCATATCTTTACCGGCATGGAAGCCAGCGGCGCGCATGATCTGACATACCGCAGTTTTTCCCGAAGCGAACGCAGATTGGCCAAAGGCGGCTTTCTCGACCTGTATCCTGTCTGGCAGGAGTATCACGACTGGCTGGAAAACAGCTACGAGGTCAGTGAAGCGGATATCATGGAGTGGCTCACCTTGGAATACCGGAAGGTGCGGGACGGCGGCGGCGTCAACGCGCTCTGGCAGGAGGATGGATTCTTTCAGCCACTGGAAAGTCCGGAGGAGGAGGCTCTCCTCTGGCATATTCTCTGGTCAGTGTGTATGCATACCGGCCTTCCGCAACTGAAGGGCCATACCCGGGCGGAGTATGCCAAAATGAAGAACATTTCCCCGCTCGAGCTCGGCGTTCTCGAGGACTTTACGCCTGTGTCCAGAGTCACAAAAAAGACGCACCTGCGATCCCTTTCGCCCGAGATTCAGCTGCGACTGTATGAGAGCCTGCAGACAGCCGACGGAAAACGAATGGAAAAGGACCTGAAAACCCTGTCACTGGAGCTGGGCGTCCGAAACGCGGAGCTGGAATTCTGGATCGAAACTGCCCGGAATATCCGGCAGATTTCCGATTCCTCTTCCCCCATTCCGTATTTTCCGGGAGATGATGACGAATACTTCCCGGAAATTTCCATCGAGCCCTACCGCCGAGAGCAGCCGAAGGTCGGTCGAAACGATCCCTGCCCCTGCGGCAGCGGCAAGAAGTACAAGCACTGCTGCGGACGGCGGAAGTAAGCATCCTCTACTGCGCATAGTACGCCTCAAAGATCTTCTTCGCGATCGGCACGGCGTACTGGCTGCCGGAGCCTGCGCCCTCGACGAGGACGACCACCACCAGATCCTCCTTGTCGCCGCTCGCATAACCGGTGAACCAGGCGTGGCTCTCATTTTTATTGCTGGAATACTCGGCGGTTCCGGTCTTTCCGTAGACGGTGTAGTCGTCGCTCTGCAATGCGGTGCCGGTGCCATACTCCACGACGGCGCGCAGATAACTCTGCAGCACAGAGGCCTCCTGCGACGTCATGAGACTGCCATAAGTGGACGTCGAATAGGTCTCAACGAGCGTGCCGGTATAGTTCTCTGTCCGTTCGAGGAAGCGCGGCGTCATCAGCACGCCGTCGTTCGCGATCGCGGACATGATGAGCGCCATGTGCATCGGCGTCACGAGGGTCTCGCCCTGCCCGATCGCCGTCATCATCCGCATCGCCTCGGAGTCTGACTCCGAAAGAGAAAAGGAACTCTGATTATATGTCAGAGAAACCGGCAGCTCCGTGTCAAAGAGGAGCTGCTTTGCCAGCTTCCGGAACGAATCCACCTCAAGGCTGCTGCCAATATCCGCAAAAGCGCTGTTACAGGACTCGGCGAAGGCCCCCTCCAGATCGAGCTCCCCGTGCGCCGTCCCGTGATAGCAGCTGATCGAGGTATCCCCAACCGTGATCTTCCCATCGCAATCATAGAAATAATCGCTGCCGTCCATATTATTTTCCCGCAGATACTCAAGCAGTGTGATCGTCTTGAACGTGGAGCCGGGCGCATAGAGTCCCTGCGTCGCGCGGTTCAACAGCACGCCGTCGTCGGAATTGCTCAAGGTACTCCAGTTCGCGGCGACCGTTCCCGGATCGTAGTCCGGCTTCGACACCATCGCACGCACATTTCCCGTGGAGGCCTCCATGACAATCACCGCCCCGTCGTTCGTCCCCAGCGCGTCGTGCGCGACGGTCTGCAACTCGACGTCAAGCGTCGTCACCAGACTGTCGCCCGTGTTCTTCTGTCCCCTGATTTCGTTAAGAAAACGCTCTACAAAATAGGCATTGGAATTGATGAGCTGGAAATTCCCGAGCTCCTCGATCCCGGTCTTGCCATACTCGGAATAGCCGAGTACCTGAGAAAATGTACAGCCATAGGGATAAACACGCTTTTCCGTCCCATCGTCGCCCACCTCTGTGTACGCGAGCACTTCCCCTCCCGTCGCCAGGATGCTGCCACGTATGACCTCATCCTCGAGAATCTCCAGTCTCGCATTGTAGGAATTGTTGATCACGCTGCGGCTCTGCGTCGCCTGAAACCAGCCAAGGTACGCGATCAGCAGCGCAAAAATGCCCGTAAAAAGCAGCAGGACATTCGTATATTCCCGCTTACTCTTCTTTTTTCCCTTTTTTTTCGATTTTTTCTGCTTTTCCTCGCTTATCATAATCAGCCACCTCATCGCTGCGTTTCAGATACATGCCCTGGATGATCGCCCACATCACGAAGGTCGACAGTAAGGAGCTCCCCCCATAACTGACAAAGGGAAGCGTCACACCTGTGGAAGGAATGAACTTGATCACCCCGCCCACACACAGGAACACCTGGAACGTCAGCATCGTCCCCAGCCCGAGCGCCACCAGCTTGTAATAGCTATCCTTCAGACACATCGCGATATTGATAATCATATAAAAACTGCACAGATAAACAAAAATCAGGATGATCGCGAACAGAATGCCCAGCTCCTCCGCGATCGCCGCAAAAATAAAATCCTCCTCGACCACCGGAATCTTGTAGGGCATGCCCTGCCCGATCCCCATGCCGAACCAGCCGCCGGTGCCGATCGCAAACAGCGACTGCGTGATCTGATAGCCCTCATTGTCAATCACCGAGAAGGGATCGCTCCAGGCCAGCACCCGCGTCTGCACGTGAGCAAACAGCTTCCAGGCGACCCAGGCCGCCCCGCTCCCGGCGAGCAGTCCCGCGAGGAACCAGAGCGGCTGCTTCGTCGCCACATAAAGCATCACCAGATAGGTCACGAAGAAGATCAGCGCGCCACCAAGATCCTTCGAGGCAACCAGCACCAGCACATAGGCCGCTGCCAGCGCCGTAGTCAGCGCGACCTGCCGGAAACTTCTGTCCACCTGCAGCATCCCGGCCACGAAGAAGACAAACAGGATCTTCACAAACTCTGAGGGTTGGAAAGAAACGCCGAGGATCGTGATTGTGAGCTTCGCGCCCGAGCTCACCGTCCCGGCAATCAGCACCACAAGCAGCAGAAGGAGCCCCACAGCCCCATAAAACCAGTGTAGCCTGCGGAGCGCGCTCACCTTCCGGATAATCAGCGGAATCAGGAAGGTCAGACCCATCGCGAGCACCGCAATCTCGAACTGCCGCACCGCCTTATCAAAGGACAGACGCGCCAGCATCAGGAAACCGACACTCAGCAGCATGACCAGATTGTGGTTTAAAAGCTTATCCTCCTTCGGATAAATCACATGGTGCAGGATCAGGAAAATGAGGAACAGCAGCACCTGCGCGCCGTAAAAGTAAATGATTTCTTCATTGTCCGTATTCAGATACAATACCAGATTTCCCAGAAAATGCATTCCGAAAAAGAGAATATTCTGCTGCCAGAGCGACGCGCGCTTCTCCTCCTCGGGCTTGCGCACAAGACGAAAGCCGAGCAGCGTATGCAGACCCAGGAAAAGAATCATGGCATATTTGGATAATTCGGTAATCACATTGACCATCGTCCGTCACTCCACTCCACGTTTCAGATGTCCCCTTGTAAATTCGCCGTCCCATTTTCTGCGGCAGAGCCAAGCGTCCAGCACCGCCTCCGTCTCTTTTGCGTCCTCCGTCGTGAACAGAATCCTGACGGCACCGCAGCCGAGCGCGCACACCCGCTCCATCTCATCGAAGAGATACAGCGGCTGGCTGTTGTATATGATATTATAGCAGTCCCGGCAGACATTTTTCACCGGAAAGTCCTTGCCTCGCCGGTCGCGCAGCGTCCACTGCTCTGACTTTCCCTTGCAGGCGTCCAACGTGCGGTGTAGGCAACCCGCCGTCGTCATCATCGGGTATCTGCCGTAGATAAGCTGTATACAGTCAGAAGTACTGATCTCCTTCAGCTCGCGCTCGTTCAGTTCGAGCGGATTCGTCTGCATGGAGAGTCCCTGCTCTCTCCAGAATCTGCGGCTTCGGCTGTTAAAAGTATAGAGGCGGTGTTCCGAGAATATCTCCCCCTCCCAGCCTGCTCTGCGCAGAAATTCATACTCCTCCAGGCTGCAGATCACGAAGCCGTCCGGCTGCATGTTTCGCATCTGCGCGAAGCTTTTCTCCCAGCGTCCTTCCGTCTTTTCGCGAAAGACCGGCGGCATCAGGATACAGGCCTTTAAACCCGCCTCGTGAATGCGGGGAAGCTGTCCCGTAAGAATTTCGTCCACGTAAATACATTCCAGCGGGATGTCCGCATTTTTTAATTCTTCGACTACTGTAAGAACCGCCTTCAACTGTGCTTCACTCTCAACAGAAATATGAAGTCGCATCTTCTCCGCTGTCCCGGGGCTCATGTATACATGTTTCGGCCCTGGTTCTCTCTGGACAGTCTGCTGCCGGGGCTGCGTTTCCGCTCTCTGCTCCGCCGCGTCTCTGCGGTACGACACAAGCATGCGCTCCCGCAGCACGTCAAGTCCTTCTCTGCGCAGACTATTCAGCGCACTCACCGGTACGAAAAGATTCCCCTCCATCTGAATCGTAAGTGAATTCCAGACAAAGGCCGTACCGCCGGTCTTTCGTAGCTGTCGCTCCAGCTGCGCGGCCTCCATCGGCTGTCTCTGCGCCCTCTGTACACGTTCTCCGTGCACTGTCACGGAAGCGTCACCACAGGACAGCGTAAGCTCCAGCGGCTCGCCCTCCTGCGCGCGCAGTTCCCCATCGATGGCAATGCTCCGCTCATGCTCTGCATATTCCTCATGAAGCGCGGCAATTCGCTTCTCGTAAGCCTGCTTCTCCCGCTCTGTGACTTCTTTATTCCATAAGGCCATCATATTCCGGCCGTTATGCTGCTCATAGTAGCCCCTCGAGAACCCGTCCCGGTTGAATAAAAGCAGCAGCTCCCGCCGGTCTTCCTCCAAGACGCGATAGCCCTCCGCGCCGCGCTCCAGATAGCGATCCGCATATTTCCGGTAAATACGCGTGACGCCCGCCACATACTCGGGACGCTTCATCCGCCCCTCGATCTTCAGTGATGAAACTCCTGCCTCCGCCATCTGCGGAATCAGATCAATCGCACAGATATCCTTCGGGCTTAAGAGTGCCTGCTCCCCCTTCCGGGAGCGGAGCTTCCCTTCCGTATCCAGCGCATCATAGAGAAGGCGGCAGGGCTGCGCGCAGCGCCCGCGATTGCCGCTGCGCCCGCCGAGCAGACTGCTGAACAGGCACTGCCCGGAATAACAGTAACAGAGCGCGCCGTGCACGAAGCACTCGAGCTCCAAGTCACACTGTTCGTGAATTCTACGTATTTCCCCAAGAGAAAGTTCGCGGGAAAGCACTGCCCTCTGTACACCCAGCTTCTGTAAAAACCGCAGTCCGCTCGCGCCGCAGAGCGTCATCTGTGTGCTCGCGTGCAAGGGCAAATCCGGAAACCACTCCCGAAGCGCGCATAAAACTCCCAAATCCTGCACCAGCACTGCGTCCACGCCACACTCGTACAGTGGTTTTAAATAAGGAAACAACTCCCTCTCCAGCTCGCGATCCTTCAACAGCGTATTGACTGTCAGATAAAAGCGGACACCATAACTGTGCGCATAATCAATCGCGGCGAGAAGCCCGTCCGGATCCGGATTCTGTGCGTAAGCTCTGGCCCCGAAACGGCCGCCGCCCATATAGACCGCGTCCGCTCCCGCGTTCACGGCCGCCCTGAGGCTCTCCATAGAACCCGCCGGGGCAAGTATTTCCAGTTTGTTCTCATCCATCTTTCCGGCTCCGCTGTTCATGAAAGGCCAGCTCTTCCGGGCTGGCCTCTCGACTCATCTGTATCTTCTGTTTCCCTGCTGACTCTGCTTCTCCTCGAGCTTCTTCTCGAGTTCCTCGATCCGCTTCGTCAGGTTTTCCTTCTCCATCCGCGCATCGATCAGATCATGCTTCAGACTGTAGAGCTCCTTCTCCCGGTTCTCCATCTCCTGCTCAAGCCGCTCTTTTTCACCCTTCATCTTGAAGTACTCGTCCGCGAGGTTCATATTCTTCAGGAGCTGCTTCTCCTCCGTGGCAAGCCTGCGGTAGCCTTCCGTCTGAGAAACCCGCTCTTCCATCTCATTCAGATAGGCCGCGACACTTTGCAGATACGCGGCACTCTCATAGCCGCTGATCGTATAGATCTTTCCATTAATCAGCACATCTGCTGTATTTTTCTTCGCCATAAACCGCGCGCCTCCCCAGTCGTTCTTCTATCTATAGTATCCGATTTAACCGGGAAAAGCAATCCCCAAATGCTGATATGCACGCTCCGAGGCCACACGTCCCCGCGGTGTACGGTTCAGGAAACCGTTCTGCAGAAGGTAGGGTTCATAGACATCCTCCAGCGTTCCCGCATCCTCGCCGAGCGCCGCCGCCAGCGTATCGAGTCCCACTGGCCCTCCGGCAAACTTCTCGATAATCGTCCGCAGAATCAGCCGGTCCGACTGGTCCAGCCCGAGGCGATCCACCTCAAGCAGGTCGAGTGCGAAGGCGGCCACCTTCTCCGTGATCCGGCCGTCATATTTCACCTGCGCAAAGTCACGGACGCGCTTCAGCAGACGATTCGCCAGACGCGGTGTTCCCCGTGAACGGCGTGCCAGCTCGACGGCTCCTCCCTGTTCGATCTCCACCTGCAGCACTTCCGCGGAACGCAGGATGATCGTCGTCAGCTCCTCCACCGTATAATACTCCAGATGATGCACCACACCAAAGCGGTCTCGCAGCGGCGCAGTCAGAAGTCCCGCCCGTGTCGTCGCTCCGACGAGTGTGAAGCGTGGCAGTTCAAGACGGATACTGCGCGCGGAAGCGCCCTTTCCGATCAGGATATCGATGGCATAGTCTTCCATCGCCGGATAGAGCACCTCCTCGACCTGCCGGTTCAGCCGGTGGATCTCGTCCACAAAGAGCACATCGCCCTCCTGGAGATTATTGAGAATCGCGGCCATCTCGCCCGGCTTCTCGATCGCTGGCCCGCTCGTCACCTTCATGTGCGTGCCCATTTCATTCGCAATAATCCCGGCCAGCGTCGTCTTGCCCAGTCCCGGAGGACCGTAGAACAGCACATGATCCAGCGCCTCGCCCCGCGACTTTGCCGCCTCAATATAAATTTTCAGATTTGCCTTCGCCCGCTCCTGACCAATGTATTCCGCAAGACTCTGCGGTCGGAGACTCCCCTCGGTGCGGATATCCTCCTCGGCCTCCTCAGTGGCAATGATTCTGCGATTTTCCATTTTCTATATCCCTTATCCGATATGCCGAAGCGCTTCTCTGAGCAGCCGCTCCACATCCATGTCTTCCGTCAGCTCCACCGCGCGCACCGCCTTAAGCGCCTCGGTGCCGCCGTAACCGAGCGCCACCAGCGCCTCCACCGCGTCCTTGCGCATCCCCTCTTCCGCAGCAACAGTCTCCTGCGGGAGCGGCTCCGCGCCGAGCTTCCGTTCCAGCGCATCCTCGAAATCCAGCCGATCCTTCAGCTCGAGGATAATCTTCTGCGCTGTCTTGGCGCCGATCCCCGGCGTCTTCGCGATCTTCTTCGCATCGTCCGCCAGCACGGCAAAGCGCAGCTCATCCGCGCCGAGCGCCGACATGATGGCAAGCCCGGCCTTCGGGCCCACGCCGCTGACTCCGATCAGCATCTTAAACATGGCAAGATCATCCCGCGTCAGAAAGCCGAACAGTACAACCGCGTCCTCGCGCAGCTGCATATAAGTATATAACTTCAGTTCCCGGCCGGTGCCGCCGATCGCTGACAAAAGCTGCCCCGGCACGAGCAGCTCATAGCCGACGCCATTTACATCCAGTACCAGACCGCCCTCGTAGATTTCCTCCACGCGGCCTTTCAAAAAACCTATCATAAGTCCTCCTGCATTCTGGATCAATCATACCACGCGGTTCTGGAAAAAGCAACCATATGTTCGATTTTACTCCAGATAGCCTTTCCGTTTCAGCTCCTGCCCGATCAGATCAAGATGTTCCTCCGATGATGCGGTAACTGTGTGATAGTGCCAGCCGTCGGTCAGAATGTTCAGGGGTTTTGCGGCCCGGCTCGCCATCTGCTCCATAAACTGCGCTACTTCAAGTCGGTTGCTGATCATCAGATCCGCCCGTATCTGTCCATAAATCGGATGCTCCACAAAGACATCCAGAGCCCTGCCGCCATGATCTACAATAATCTGCAGCTCATCCTCCGTATCCTGCGGGGAATGTCTGCAGCGGAAAACCCGGACGCAGTCACGTCTCTTCTGATGGCTGTCCAGCAGATAACCCTTGTAAGTAGACAGTATATCTCTGTCCTCTGCCCGCAGAAGCGCGACATCCTGTACGATGACCTGGCGGCTGACTCCAAGTCGCGCGGCGAGGCTTGCGCCGGACACCGGATCACTGCTTTCTTCCAGAATCTCTATGATATTCCTGCGTCTTTTCTCTCCTTCTGTCACTGCGTCTGCCCTCCCTGACCTTTCTTTTTCTCCGGAAGCTGTACAGAAAACGTATTCAGTCCGTTCGTACTCTCCGCCCAGATCTTCCCCTTATGCTCGCTCACAATGCTGCGGGCGATCGCAAGCCCGAGTCCGTAACTTCCGGATTCGCTTCTCGCCGCATCCGTCCGGTAAAATCTTTTAAAAATATTTTCGAGTTCCTCTTTTGAGAGCTCCTGCCCTTCACTGATCACCTGGAAAATACAGTTCCCATGACTCTGGCGGTGCAGCCTCACTCTCACCTCGGACCCCTCTGCCGCATACTTGCAGGCATTGTCCAGCAGAATATCCGCGACCTTTTTCAGATAGGAAGCGCTTCCATTCACTGTAATTCCTTCCTCAATCTCCTCATGCAGCATCAGTCCCCGCTCGTAGAACAACGGCTCGAAAGGAAGCAGCGCGTCCGATATCAGCACGGAAAAATCGAGATCATGAAAACCGGCACGAATCGCTCCGTTTTCCGCGCGGGCCAGCTCCAGCAAATCCTCCACCAGAGAGCGCATTTCCTTTGATTCCGCAAGGATGCTGTCTGCAAAGCGCGCCTTCTCTTCCTCACTGTAGGCAGGATCCTCCAGGAGCTCTGCATTCGTCATGATGACAGTCAGCGGCGTCTTCAGCTCATGGGAGGCATCGGAGACAAACTGCTCCTGTTCCTGCCAGGCTCTGTCCACCGGCCGGACCGCCCAGCGTGCAAGGAGGATACTGACCCCCAGAAATACAAAAAAAGCGAAAATGCCAATCATTACGCAGTTCCGAATCAATGCATTCATCGTGCTGATCTCACTGGAAACGTCGGCAAACACAATATACTCCATGCCCGTCACATCCGCACGGTAGTAACGCAGCTCATAGTCCCGGAGCATTCCCGTTTGCTCCGAAGACTCCAGCACCGTCTCAATCATAAGGTAGAGGGTCTCTGTAGAATAACTGAAAGAGGGCTGCCCGTCTGCAAGATCATAGCTTTCATCATTTACGGCGACAATAATCCTGCCTCCCGTAATCTGCACAACAAAATAAGGAAGGCTTACATCGCTGTCCCCGGACCAGGTCGTCCGAAACGGATTCGCAGCGATCTCGCTCATCATCTGAACGTTTTTCTCCCTCAGATTTGACTGTGTGAAATAGGTGATCGTGCCGAATACAAGAAACAGCATCAGCGTGATAATTGTCATATTGATCAGAACAAAGCTCCGCTTCAGCTTTTTCAGCATGGCGCGCTCACCTCCAGATGATAACCCAGCCTCCGTATCGCCTCAATCCGCACATCGGACCCTATGCGGGCGAGCTTTTTGCGAAGAAATCCAATATAAACATCCACATTGTTATCAACCACATCGGCCTCGCTGCCCCACACGCGTGTGAGCAGGCGCTCCTTGCTGATATTGCGCTCCCCGGACTGCAGCAGGCAGCGCATCATATCAAACTCTCTCGCAGAAAGGCGCACGCTCTGTTCCCCGCAGACCAGCATGCCGGTGTCAAGGTCCAGGGACGTATTTCCGAAGGAAAGCTCCGACACCTGGTTCCCCTGCCGCCGCAGCAGCGCATGGATACAGGCCAGCAGTTCCCGTTTGTCAAAGGGCTTCGTCAGATAATAGTCCGCACCCGCGTCCAGGCCTTCCACCCGATCCCTGAGCTGCGACCGCGCCGTCAGCATCAGAATCGGCGTCGTATTCCGCGCTTCGCGCAACATCCGCGCCACTTCATAGCCATTCAGCTTCGGCAGCATCACATCGAGAATCAGCAGATCATAAATATCCATCTTTGCATATGTGAGGCCTTCCTCACCGTCACAGGCTGTATCCACTTCAAAACCCTGCCCGGTGAGCAGCGTCCTGATGGAGTCCGAAAGCAGTTTTTCATCTTCAATAATCAGAATTCTCATGGCCTCATTATATCTGTTTGAAAGACGCAAGTCAAACGGGGAAAAGGTAACTGCGAGTTCACAAACTCTTCACCAAACTTTTAGTGTATTTTTAGTGAGCCCCCATAAAATAGAGCCATAGAAAATAAAAACCACGAGCAAAAGAAAGGAGCTTATATATGTATAACGAAGAAAATTATAATGAAAACGAAACAGAGTACCGGGAAACCGTCCCGGAGGCAGCCCCGGCCACGGAACAGAAGAGCAGGAAATCCGGCAAGACCGGACGTACGGTCGCACTCGTACTCTGCTGCGCACTGGTCGGCGGCGCAGCAGGCGCAGGCGGCGCATATCTGATGGCAAACACGTCTTCATCCGCTGCAGCCAGCACCTCCACGGTACTGCAGGGCGAACGGGCAACGACTGAACTCACAATTCAGACGGTGGATACCAGTACGGAGATGAGTGCAGCGGAGGTGTACGCCGCAAATGTGAATTCCATCGTCGGCATCACAACCACGATCACGACGAACTACTTCGGCTATGAGACCACGTCGGCTGCCTCCGGTTCCGGCATCGTCTATACCTCGGACGGCTATATTCTGACGAATTATCACGTCATCGAGGATTCCAGCAGTATTACGGTTACCACCTATGATGGGACGGCCTACGACGCAGAACTGATCGGCTACGATGAGAGCAACGACATCGCTGTGCTGAAGGTAGAGGCCACAGACCTCTCCGCCGCGGTCTTTGGAGACAGCGACTCTCTGAACGTCGGCGATCAGGTCATTGCAATCGGCAATCCGCTCGGCGAGCTGACCTTCTCCCTGACAAGCGGCGTAGTCAGCGCACTGGACCGTCAGGTCACGCTCTCAACCAGCGTGACGATGAACCTGATTCAGACGGACTGCGCGATCAACTCCGGCAATTCCGGCGGCGCACTGTTCAATATGTATGGCGAAGTGATTGGCATCACAAACGCGAAGTATTCCAGCAGCAGTTCGGGAACCTCCGTTGACAATATCGGCTTTGCAATCCCGATTAACGAGGTCCAGAGCATTATCCAGAGCATCATTGAGAACGGCGTCGTCTCCAAGCCCTACATCGGCGTATCTGTCATGGATGTGGGAAGTGATCTTTTAAGCTACGGCATGCCGGAGGGCGCACGAGTTGCATCCGTCACGGAGGACAGCCCCGCCGAGGAAGCCGGCCTCGAGGAAAATGATATCATCACGAAATTCGGAGATACCGAGATCACAGGCAGCAGCGATCTGGTAAGCGCCGTCAAGGCTGCTTCGGTTGGCGAGACCTGTACAATGACCGTCTACCGTTCAGGTGAGACGATCGAACTCACGATCACGATCGGGGAGTCGACTTCCTCCGCTCTGGCAAATGAGAGTTCGGAAACCACTACGGAGGAGAACTCCTCTTCGCAGGAAAATTCGACCGAAGGAGAAAGTAACCAGAACAATGGGCAAAGCAAAAGCCCCTTCGGAAATTCCAGACAGTAAACCTGAGACCAGATAGAAACAGCCGGGAGATGCATTCTCCCGGCTGATATTTTTTTATTCGCTTCAGTCTTCGTAATCGTCCGGCTCGTCGTACTCCAGTGCCTTGATACTCAGGCTGATCTTCCGGCTCTCGCCATTGAAATCCACGACCTTCGCATCGATCACCTGGCCAACCTTCAGCACATCCGACGGTTTCTCCACATGCTCTCTGGAAATCTGAGATACGTGAAGCAGCGCATCTACGCCCGGCTCAAGCTCTACAAAAGCACCAAAGTCAGTCATACGGGCTACCGTGCCCTCCACAATCGTGCCAACCGCGTACTTCTCATCTGCATTCAGCCACGGATTCGTGTCTTCAAACTTCAGGCTCAGTGCGATCTTCGTATCGCGGATCTCCTTGATCAGGACTGTCAGCTTCTGACCGACCTTGAACATCTTCTTCGGATGCTCAACGCGTCCCCAGGACATCTCGGAAATATGCAGCAGGCCGTCCGCACCGCCAAGGTCGACAAACGCGCCAAAGTCGGTAAGATTCTTCACCGTGCCCTCCACGATATCTCCCTCGTGGATACGCTCGAACAGCTCCTTCTGCATCTGTGCCTTTCTGGCCACCAGAATCTGTCTGCGGTCGCCGATGATCCTTCTCCTGCGCGGATTGAACTCCGTAATCACAAACTCGATATCCTGATCCGCATACTTTTCAAGATTTCTCTCGTATGTATCGGATACCAGGCTCGCCGGAATGAAGATCCTTGTCTCATCGATCATCACGCTCAGGCCGCCTGCAACAACCTGGAAGACTCTGCCGGTCAGCACTTCGCCGTTCTCGAAAGCTTCCTGCAGTCTCTTGCTGCCGCGCTCCGCTGCAACCTTGCGATAGGAAAGCTCCACCTGGCCTTCGCCATCGTTCAGCTTTCCGACCTTCACTTCCATCGTATCGCCCGGGGAGACCATCGTCCGCAGATCGGCATTCGGCTCATTTGTGTATTCCTGACGCTTTACAACGCCATCTGCCTTATAGCCTATATTCAAAATGATCTCGTCTTCCTTGACATCGATGACAGAACCCTCTACGATATCTCCTGGTCTGATTTTCTTTGCATTCTCCTCGTCCAACATCTGTTCAAAACTTAACTCTGACATTCAGTTCGAACCTCCTCAATAATTTTCTTTGGGGTGGATGCCCCTGCTGTAATACCTAGAAGCCCAGCAGATCGTAATACTTCTAAATCCAGGTCCTGCAGTGTCTGTATATAGTAAGTATTCTCACATTCTTTTTTACAAATCTCAAACAACTTCTGTGTATTGGAACTGTGGCTGCCGCCAATCACGATCATGGCGTCTGCTCTCGCTGCAATCCGGCGCGCTTCTGTCTGTCGCTCCTCCGTCGCATTGCAGATCGTATTTACAACAGTTCTATCATAACCCTTTTCGCTCAGAATTTCAACTAAATCTTGAAATTTCTTGTAGTTAAATGTCGTCTGAGATACGATACAAAGAGAAACATCCCCGGGAAGCGTCAGATTTTCCGCCTGCTGTGCGGATTCCAGCACAATCGCCGGACTATGGCACCATCCTTTGATCCCTTCCACCTCCGGATGCCGGTCGTTTCCGATGATGATGATCTGTCTGCCGTCCGCGCTTTCTTTATCGACGATACGGTGAATTTTCTTCACAAAAGGACAGGTCGCGTCAACGCAGCGAAGCCCTCTCTCCCGGATCAGATCGTAAATCTCACGCCCCACGCCGTGCGAGCGGATAATGACGGTCCCCTCTGTCAGCTTCTCCAGCTCCTCACGGCCCTCCAGCACCCGGACGCCCTTCTCCTCCAGATCCTGCACGACCACTTCGTTGTGGATGATCGGCCCGTAAGTGTAGATCGGGCTCACGCCCTTCTCCACCTGTTCGTAGACCGTATCCACCGCCCGCTGTACGCCGAAACAGAATCCCGCGCTCTTCGCCAGTTCTACCTGCATAATGAAAGAATCCTTTCCACCACCTGCTCAATGGTCATATCGGAGGAATCTACGAGAACCGCATCCTCAGCCTGCTTAAGAGGCGAGGTCTCCCGGTGCATGTCCCGGTAATCGCGTTCCTCAATGTCCGCCTGTATCGTAGCAGGATCCGCCGCCATGCCCTTCTCCTGGAGCTCGAGAAAACGTCGCTTCGCTCTCGTCCCGGGGCTCGCAGTCAGATAGACCTTCACATCCGCGTCCGGCAGCACGACCGTCCCGATATCGCGGCCGTCCATGACCACGTCCGCTTTCCTTCCAAGCTGCTGCTGCAGACTCACGAGCTTTTCCCGCACCAGCGGCACAACCGAGGACGCGGAGGCCATATTCCCGACCTCCTCCGTACGCAGAAGCGGATTGACATTTTCCCCGTTCAGCAGCACAACCTGCTCTCCGTCCCGGTACTCGATCGAAATATCCGCGCCGTCACAGGCCTTTTCAATTCCTTCCCGGTCGTCGGGAGCAATCCCCTTTCTCAGAAGGTATACCGCCATCGCGCGGTACATCGCCCCTGTATCTACGTAGATATACCCCTTTTCCTTTGCGATGCGCTTTGCAATCGTGCTCTTTCCCGCGCCCGCGGGCCCATCGATCGCCACATTGTAGCTCATGCTCGTCCTCCTCCCACACTGCGGGCTGCTGCCACGGCCGTCGACCAGGCAATCTGCAGATTGAAGCCCCCGGTCACCGCGTCGAGATCCAGCACCTCTCCGATAAAGTAGAGTCCCGGAATTTTCTTTGACTCCATCGTGGCCGGATCGATCTCCCTCACAGACAAGCCGCCGTTCGTAATCACTGCATCATTAAAACCCCGAAGCCCTGTCAGGGTCAATTCCAGTTCCTTCATGGAAAGAAGAAATCTGCGGCGTTCCTCCTTCGTGATCTCGTGAATCCTTTTTTCTGCTGCAATTCCGCACAGCTCATACATGACCGGCACGAGCTTCGAAGGCAGAAAGGCAGGCAACACGTTCCGGAACTGTTTATTCCGGTTCTGTTCGAACTCACGCAGGATGCGCGCGTCAAGCTGTTCCTCACTGAGCGCCGGCTTCAGATCCAGAATCAATTTCAGCTCATGCTCCCGCAGCGCGCGCGCACAGACGCTGCTGGCTGTCAGGATCAGCGGTCCGCTCACTCCAAAATGAGTAAACAGCATCTCGCCGAAGTCCCGGCACAGCTCCTTTTTCCCGTCCAGCACACGGATCTCCACATTTTTCAGAGAAAGTCCCTGCAGTCTCTTCGCCCAGTCTTCCCGCACATTGAAGGGTACAAGCGAAGGGCATGCCTCCACCGTCTTCAGGCCAAAGTCCTCCGCGAAGCGATAGCCGTCCCCGGTGGATCCGGTGCTTGCGTAGGACAATCCGCCCGTCGCAACAAAAACAAGATCCGCAGTATCGCTTCCTCCGTCAGCAAAGGAGAGGCAAAAACCATTGTCTGTGCGTACGAGCTCTGTCACCTCCGTGTGCAGGTGTACCTGAACGCCGGCGCGCTTCATCGCTCTTCTCAGTGTGTCGAGAACATCGGCAGACTTATCGGAACACGGAAACACGCGGTTTCCACGCTCCACCTTAAGCGGCAGCCCCTCCTGCTCAAAGAAATCCATGGCGTCCCGGTTCGTGAACCCGTAAAAGGCACTGTAGAGGAATTTGGGATTGCTCTTCACCGAGGCGAGCAGCTCGTCCATCTCACAGGCGTTTGTAAGATTGCAACGTCCCTTTCCGGTAATGTAAAGCTTCTTTCCCAGCTTTTCATTTTTTTCATAGACATGGACATCGAGTCCCTGCCGCGCCGCAAACACGGACGCCATCATACCGGCGGCTCCGCCGCCGATCAGAGCAAGCTTCGTCATATTGACACTCCTGTAAAAAAGACCGCCGCGCCATGCCGCGCAGCGGTCTGATTCATAACTGATTCTGTTTATCACTTACACTGGGTATGCACCATTTTTCGTGTCCGCTACCGTGGCGTCCATCTTCGTCTTCTGCGCTTCCCGGTATTTGAAGAACTCAACGGCAACCTGCGGGAACAGCGCGTAGGACAGCACGTCCTCATCCTGCTCCTTGTACTGCGCCATCTCGGCCTCCAGCGTCTCAAGCTCGTTCGGAACGAGATCCGCCGGACGGCAGGTGATAACCTCGGCATCGCCGATGCACTTCTTCTGCACTTCCTCATTAAACGGCTTTACAGTCTTGCCATAGTGACCGGAGAGAAGGTCCTTCGACTCCTTCGTCACCATCTTGTAGCGCTCGCCGCCGACGACGTTCATCACGGCCTGGCTGCCGACAATCTGGGACGACGGCGTGACCAGCGGGCACTCGCCGAAGTCCTGACGCACACGCGGCACTTCCTCGAGTACCTCGTAGTACTTGTCCTCCGCATGCAGATCCTTGAGCTGTGAGGTCAGGTTCGACAGCATGCCGCCCGGCACCTGGTAGATCAGGGTCTTGATGTTGACACCCATATTCTTCGGGTTCAGCAGGCCGCTCTCCAGCGCCTCATCACGGATCGGGCGGAAGTAGTCCGCGATCTCCTCGAGCAGCTTCGTGTCGTATCCGGTATCATATGGCGTGCCCTTGAAGGTCTCGACCATAACCTCGGTCGCCGGCTGAGAGGTACCCAGTGCGAACGGAGACATTGCACAGTCGATCACGTCCACGCCGGCCTCGACAGCCTTCAGGTAGGTCATTGAACCTACGCCGGAGGTGTAGTGCGTGTGGAGCTGGATCGGAATCTTCACTGTCTCCTTGAGCGCGGTAACCAGCTCGGTCGCCGTGTACGGAAGCAGCAGTCCCGCCATATCCTTGATGCAGATGGAATCCGCACCCATATTCTCGATCTCTTTCGCGATATTCGTCCAGTATTCCAGCGTGTAGGCGTCGCCCAGGGTGTAGGAAAGCGCAACCTGCGCATGGCCCTTCTCCTTGTTGGCGGCCTTCACCGCAGTCTCCAGATTGCGGAGATCATTCAGGCAGTCGAAGATACGAATGATATCGATGCCGTTCGCGATGGATTTCTGTACGAAATACTCCACCACGTCGTCACCGTAGGGACGGTAGCCGAGGATGTTCTGTCCGCGGAAGAGCATCTGCAGCTTCGTGTTCTTTGCCTTGTCTCTGATCTTTCTGAGTCTGTCCCAGGGATCCTCCTTCAGGAAACGAAGGGAAGCGTCAAAGGTCGCGCCGCCCCAGCACTCAAGGGAGTGATAGCCCACCTGATCCAGCTTTTCCACGATCGGGAGCATCTGCTCCGTGGTCATGCGCGTCGCAATCAGGGACTGATGCGCGTCACGCAGGATCGTCTCTGTTATTTTAATCGGCTTTTTTGCGATTTCAGTCATTTCTCATTCCTCCTAATAAAGTATCATCAGAACACTCCAAAGATAGCCATAAACGTACCCGCCGCAACCGCGGTACCGATGACGCCGGCCACGTTCGGCCCCATCGCGTGCATCAGCAGGAAGTTCGTCGGATCAGCCTCCGAGCCTACCTTCTGGGATACACGGGCAGCCATCGGCACGGCGGAAACGCCCGCAGAACCGATCAGCGGGTTCACCTTCTTGCCGGTCGCATAACACATAATCTTGCCAATCAGCACACCTGCTGCGGTACCAAAGGCAAAGGCCACAAGACCAAGCACGACAATCTTCAGCGTGCTCGCCTTCAGGAAGGCCTCGGCGCTCGTCGTCGCGCCGACAGAAGTGCCAAGCAGGATGACAACAATGTACATCAACACATTGGCTGCGGTATCAGCCAGCTGGCGAACCACACCGCACTCGCGGAACAGATTGCCGAGCATCAGCATGCCGATCAGCGGAGCCGTCGTCGGAAGAATCAGGCAGACGATGATCGTGACAACGATCGGGAACAGTACCTTTTCAAGCTTTGACACCGGGCGGAGCTGCTCCATCTTGATCTTGCGCTCCTCCTCGGTCGTGAGTGCCTTCATGATCGGCGGCTGAATCAGCGGCACCAGCGCCATGTAGGAGTAGGCCGCCACCGCGATCGGTCCCATCAGTGTCGTCTGTCCCAGCTTGCCGGCCAGGAAGATCGAGGTCGGGCCGTCCGCGCCGCCGATGATGGAAATCGCTGCCGCAGCCTTGTCAGAGAAGCCCATCAGCATCGCAAGCAGATAGGCGACGAAAACACCGAACTGCGAAGCTGCACCCAGCAGGAAGCTCTTCGGGTTCGCGATCAGCGGTCCAAAGTCCGTCATCGCGCCAACGCCCATGAAGATCAGCGACGGAAGAATCGCCCATTCATCCAGCACATAGAAATAGTAAAGAAGTCCGCCGGTTCCGTTCGAGGATTCCTCGACTGACATCATGATATCCGGATAAATATTAACCAGCAGCATACCGAAAGCGATCGGAACCAGCAGCAGCGGCTCAAATTCCTTCACGATAGCCAGGTAGAGGAACACACAGGCGACCACGATCATGACGTAGTTCCCCCACGTCAGGTTAAAGAACGCGGTCTGCTGAATGAGGTTCCCCAATGTATCAGCAATATAACTCATTTTGTAACCTCCGATTTATTCGTATGTCAGCATCCCCGCGTCAGTTCATCGTGGCAAGGATATCACCGGACTCCACCGCATCACCGACTGCCACATCGATGCTGGCCACCGTGCCGGCCTCCGGCGCGACCACCGGGATCTCCATCTTCATGGCTTCCAGGACCACAATCGTATCGCCCGCGTTCATGCTCTGGCCAACCTTCGCCTCCACCTTGAAAACCTTACCCGGGACAGAAGCAGTCACCTCAATAGAGCCGCCGCCTGCCGGAGCTGCTGCCTTCGCAGGAGCTGGAGCCGCTGCCGGGGCTGCTTTCGGCGCTGCCTTCGGAGCCGCCGCACGCACAGGAGCGCTGCCCGCTCCACCTTCCTCTACAGTCACGTCATATACTGTTCCGTTTACGGTAATGGTATAATTTTTCATTTTTATCTTTCCTCCTGATTTGCTTATGATCTTTTCCATCTTGCGGAATCCGCGCGGCGAATCGAGCGCACGACGAATCCGTCCTCTGAGCTGCCTGTATATGCGCAGATGGCTGCAGTGATCGCCGCCACCAGCTCTCCGTCATCCAACACCGGCTCTTCCGTCACAGCCGCAGGCTGCGGGACAGACGCTGCGGGAGTGGACGCTGTCTGTGCGGGCGTCGCTTTCTTCTTGCTGAACTTCTCCTGAATCTTCGGGATGAAGCCAAAGCAGTAAATAATAAGGCTGATAAAGATCAGCACGCCGAACACAACACCCATTCCGAGAATTGTGTTCATGCCAGCCTTGTAGAAGATCTCTCCCAGGGAGTACTCCGGATCGAGCGCCAGCTCGTCCACCACGCTCTTTGAGGTGAACTCGATCGTCAGGTCCGCCTCTCTCTCCGAGAAGGTCATGTGGGTGACCAGCGTGGCGCCATCCTCGTCCGCTGCGGTGATCTCATAGCTGTCCGTCGAGACGTAGTCCCCCAGATCGTCCATATTGCTCTCATATACGGAGAAAGCAGACACAAAGGATTCAGCGGTAAACGGCAGACTGTTGTAATCAACAATATCCTGTGCGTCCTCCTCATCCATCGAGGCGTAATACTCGATATCGTCCTCCGACATGCTGGCCCAGTTGGCGATCAGGAAATCGGCGACGGAGGCCAGATAGCTCTGATCATAGCTGACAGTGCTCCCCGCGGATGAACTTCCGCAGGCTGCAAGTCCCATGACCGTCACGGCCAGAACCAGCACCGTCAGGATTTTTCTGAATTTCTGTCTCATATGTTCCCCCTCGCTCTACAC
>JAJPXQ010000136.1 GCA_021205385.1 Lachnospiraceae bacterium
ATCGGCTAGCTTTTTTGTATTTCCGCCTTTGGAATAATACCGTACCTGAATATTAATTGCTTTATACTCCTTGTTATCTGATGACAAATTAAAAATTTAATAGTATGATTTTAACATATAGAAATATTTGCACAAGTACTATTATAAAATGTATATAGTACTAAAAACAATACTATATGGAGGGCCAGGAGATGGAAACGGGGATGGAATGTCCGCTGCGCTATTTACAGGCGCTGCTGGGCGGTAAATGGAAAATGTCGATTATCTGTATGCTGGCTGGCGGAGCACCGCTCCGCAACGCCACGATCAAAAGACGGCTGGGCAACATTACCAGCACGATGCTTTCGCAGACATTGCGGGAGCTGGAAGCGGACGGCATCATTGACCGAAAGCAGTTCAACGAGGTGCCTCCGCATGTGGAGTATTCCCTGACGGAACATGGGAAGAGCATCATCCCGATTCTGGTCGAGCTGGGTACGTGGGCCACAGATCAGATGACGCTACAACAGAAAAAACCCGCCTGTGAAGGATGCGCTACCCAATGTTAGCAGAAAAAGCTTCTTTCCGAAATGATATCCTTCCGGAAAGAAGCTCCTTTTCTTAAGATGTTTTACGCCTGCAGACCTGCTTTATACCCATCCAGGATGGCCGTCTCTGCATTCGAGACAGCGTTTGCGTCTCCGGTCACGATCAACGTGCCGACCTTTGTGCGCAGCTCCTTGGCCAGTGTATTGACGGATTTGGAACCGGTTGCGATGACGATCGTATCAGCCGGGAGGCAAAGCTTGTTCTGTCCCTTGGGCAGGATTTCCACGCCCTCCGCTGTGATGCGCTGTACAGCCGTCTCCACGTAAATTTTTACACCATGCTCCTTGAAATCCTTCATCAGAACCTGCAGAATCGGTCCCTCTTCCTGCTGTGCGATCTGCGGAAGCATTTCCACGATCGTCACCTGCTTGCCATACATGGCGAGGTGATTTGCAGTCTCGGCGCCTACCTGTCCGCCGCCGATGATCACGACGTTCGCGCCCGCCAGCACTTTTCCGGCAAGGATGTCGTGCGCGCTCACGACCCTGGAATCCGAAATCCCGTCGATTGGCGGACAGGACGGCACGGCGCCGGTGGAGACAATGACCGTGTCGGGGGATTCTGCATCAACCACATCTGCTGTGAGTTCTGTGTTCATATGTACGGTCACGCCATTCAGCTCCAGCTGATGTTTCTGCCAGGCGATAAAGGTATTGATCTCTCCCTTATAGGGCGGGACAGAGGCCAGCTGGAACTGTCCGCCGAGCTTTCCGCTCTTCTCGAAAAGCTCCACCTGATGTCCGCGCTTTGCGGCCACGATCGCGGCCTCCATACCCGAGGGCCCACCGCCGGCGATGAAGACCTTCTTTTTCGTCTCGGCGGGAGTGATGGCAAGCTCTGCCTCCCGACCGGTAGCCGGATTCAGAATACAGGCTGTGGAAAGCCCCTTCATGACGTGTCCAAAGCAGCCCTGCAGACATCCGATGCAGGAATTGATTTCCTCAAAACGTCCCTCTTTTGCCTTGTTTGGCAGATCAGGGTCTGTGAGGGAAGCACGTCCCATGGCAATGGCGTCCGCTTTTCCTGATTTCAGGATATTCTCCGCCAGCAGGGGGTCGTTGATTCTGCCCACCACGATCACCGGGATGGACACCGTGTTTTTGATCTCCTGGCTGTTATCCGTCAGCCAGCCGTGCCGCCTGGAGCTGTTGGGAATCACGTTGTCAAGGCAGAAATA
This sequence comes from Lachnospiraceae bacterium, assembly GCA_021205385.1. Lineage (GTDB taxonomy): Bacteria > Bacillota > Clostridia > Lachnospirales > Lachnospiraceae > Hominiventricola. The sequence goes on from JAJPXQ010000136.1 coordinate 1,766, forward strand.
GCTTCCGACGGAGACATGGATCGCGTCCGCTCCGGCTTCCTCCGCCATCGCGGCGAAGACCTTCGTGTCCTCAATCGTATTACCGCCCTGTGTTGCCTCGTCCGCGGATATGCGGAGCGTGACGGGATAGTCAGCGCCGCACTTTTGATTGATCTGTGTGATGATTTCCGTCAGGATACGACCTCTGTTGGTAAGGCTACCGCCATATTTGTCGGATCTTTTATTCGACGAAAGGGACAGAAACTGCGCGATAAAATAGCCGTGAGCCCCGTGAACCTCCACGCCGTCATAGCCTGCCTTCTTCGCGCGCACAGCGGCGTCAGAAAACTTTTCGATAGCCGCCTCGACTTCCTCCGTTGTCAGCTCCCGCGGCAGGATCGGCATCACCGGGCTGGGAACAGCGGAGGCGGAGACGATATCCTGTCCCTCCGTAAGCGGCGCGGCTTCCCTTCCGGCGTGATGCAGCTGGGCAAAGATCTTCGACCCGTTTTGATGAACCGCTTCGGTCAGCCTCTTGTGTCCCTCGATCTGGGCGTCCTCCCAGAGGCCGGGCTGGCCGAGACAGGCCTTGCCCTCCAGGCTGACGGTTGTGTATTCCGTGATCAGGAGCCCCCAGCCTCCTTTCGCCTTCGTCTCGTAGTACTTGATGTAACGATCTGTGACCTGTCCGTTCATGGGTTCACAGTAAGAACAGCTCATGGCCGATACAGCCAGACGGTTCTTCAACTCAAGAGTTCCGATTTTAAGTGGAGAGAACAGGTTTTCGAGTTTCATTGCTTGATACACCCCTTTCCTTTGTTTAGATTCCTTTATTATACTAAAGATAAAATGCCCCGTAATTAGACAAAAAAGGCAAAACGAAAATTTCCCTGATGCGGCATGAAAGGAAGAGCGATATGACAACAGAAAAAGAGAACGCGACCCTGCGGGCAATCAATGATGCAATGGAGGACCTGCTCCGGTATAAGCCCCTGGAGAGCATCCGGGTGAGCGATATCTGCGCCGCCTGCGGGATCAACAGGCAGCTGTTTTATTACTATTACCGGGATAAATATGACTGTATTAACAGCAGATATAAAAATGAGGCGAATCGCATTTTTGCAGAAATGGCCGCTAATGCATCGGCAGAGGACATGGCATTCCGGATGCTGGACTACATGAAACAGCATAAAGACTATTATGCTGCGGCATTTCACTATGGAGGGCAGAATTCCTTCTTTCATTATTGCCTGGACTATTCGTATTCGCTGAACAGTACGGTGGTTTCTCAGCGTGCCGCTGTGGATGGCCAGAAGGTCGATGCGGAACTGGACTTTGGAATCCGCTTTTTTAACAGTGCCTGTCTGCAGACCACCTCCCAATGGGCGTGCAGTGGCATGGCAGAGGAAGCAAAGTATTTGGCGAAAATGATGTTTCGCAGCGCGCCCGCGCCGCTGCAGGCGTTTTACCGTGAAAGAGACACTTAGTAAATGCCGTTCTGGCTTTTTCAAACCAGAGTGAGTGGTTTGTGAATTTATCCAGGTGTACTTAACATCAGGCGAAGGTTTCGTTCCTTGAAATTACGCAGAACTACATCCACTCAAAATTGTCCTTGCCGGCACCAAGCTCAAAGTGATATTTGCCGATTCCCAAATCAGCGCCAGAATAGGAGCCGCTGTCGCAGGTCATGCTCACTTTGTCGCCCTTGCCCCTGATGGTAAATGCCTGCTTGTTCATCGCCGTTGGTGCTAACAGGGCTGCTGAAACGCCTGCCTGGAACCATTCCGGGGCATTTCCCTCGTAGGATGAGACATCTGATGCCGCTTTGGATTTATGTGGAACCCCCTGATTTTCGCCGTAGCCAACCACGGCGATTCCGATGATCCTGGTGTTTTCTCCTGCGTTTGCGTTCTTTTTTACGTTTTTACGGCTGTACATTCCGCCGATCCACCAGGTATTCAAACCGAGCGTTTGCGCATAGAGCATCAGATCGGCGCTGCTGTATCCCAGTTTTTCGTCAACGTCCGGTGTGTCAGGACCCGCCAGAATGATGTAGTTTTTAACGCCCTTTGACATCAGCGCTGCTATAATTCCAGGCATCGCGTCCTTGCTTTCCGTGACAAGCTTCATATTCAAATCATATTTCTGATTCTGAGCTTCGATTCTGTCATTGAGCTGCCGGACAGCGTCAGCCGACAACGGCTTATCCTTGTATTTGCTCACTTTATGCCGTGCGCTCATTGCTTCCTGTAATGTCATAATGACCTCCTTACCCGATTGAAATCTGAAATTACATAGCTACGACGGTGCGTTAATATTATATCGCACCGTTGTTCCTTCATCAAGCGACAATTTAAGACAAGTGTCTCAGCTGAAGTGAAAAGTTTACTTCCACTTTGAAGGGGAGCCGTGATAATTTTGATACAGAGCCTGCATTGACACGGTTTGACAAAAATGCTATCGTGTTTCAAAACAAAGGCTCATGAGGATAATCGAATGAAGACAGAAAATCACGAACCCCTGGCAAAAGAATATGAGGAGATGATGGGGAATCCGCCTCCGCAGCTCTCCGAAGAGGATGACGATTTTTTCCCGGAGGATGACAGTGGCGAGGAACTGCTGGATGACCAGGAAATTCTGGAAGGGGTCAGTACAGAAGATCCCGTGTGTATGTACTTGAAGGAAATGGGTTCTTTTCCGCTGCTTTCACCGGAAGAAGAAACAGAACTGGGCCGTAAGATTGCCGAGGGAGATGCAGAAGCAAAAGAAAAAATGATCGACGCGAACCTGCGCCTTGTGGTATGTATTGCAAAAAAATACAGGAACCTTGGCCTTGCGTTCCTGGATCTGATTCAGGAAGGCAATATGGGGCTAATGAGACTGTCTCTTTGGACAGTCCCGTAAGTGAAGAAACCGACTCAAAGCTGGAAGATCTCGTGGAGGATGAATCCGCCCTTTCCCCGGAAGAAACTGCTGTGTATGACTTGCAGAAGGAGGAGTTGGACAAGGTATTGGACACTTTGTCGGAGCGGGAACAGGAGGTGATTCGTCTCCGCTTTGGATTTGACGACGACCGCATATGGACGCTGGAAGAAATAGGCGAACGTTATCACATTACGAGAGAGCGCGTGCGACAGATAGAGGCGCAGGCGTTGCGCAAGCTGCGTTTGCCGTCCCGCCGCTCCCTGTTGTCGGATTGAGAGACTTCCCCAGCGTCTCAGCAAACATGGAAATCACTTCCGTAAAAAAATTATAAATTTTTTAGAATTTTCCTTGAAATACATGTTATAATACATATGGAACAAGTAGGCCTGTCAGAATTTGGAGGAAGAGATAAAATGGATACTTTAAAGGCTGAAAAAAGAGACTTGCAGGTAAAGGCAAAGAAACTGAGACGGGAAGGCTACGTGACCGGCAATATTATCGGCCGAGAGATCGAAGGTTCTATCCCGGTGAAAGTAAAGGCACAGGAGGCCGAGCGCGTATTCCGGACAAAGAAAAAGGGGAGTCAGCTCTGTCTGGATGTTGAAGGGCGGAAAATGAGTGTTCTGATCAAAGAGATTCATTACAACGCCATGAAAAATCAGTATGATGAGGTCGATTTCCAGGCGCTTGTCAGCGATGAGAAGGTACATTCGGTTGCAGAGGTCGTTCTTGTAAACCATGACAAGGTGCAGGAGGGAATTATACAGCTTGTGCTGGAGGAGATTTCTTACAGGGCGCTGCCATCCGCGCTGGTCGAGAAGATTGAGATTGATGTCGGGCAGATGAAGCCAGGCGATTCTGTAAAAGTTGCGGACCTGCCCATCGCTGCGAATCCGGATGTCGATCTGGATACGAGCCGTGATGCTGTTGTTGTTCTCGTTACGGAGGCCCGCAACGCAGGTATGCAGGAGGAGGCTTCTGAAGAAGGAAGTGAGAAGAGCGGGGAATAACCGCCTTTACCGGTTAACATTCCACAACAAAATATATATGATTAGAGCGACATAAGGGTAAAGCCATATTCCCTTATTTCACAATACGTA
>JAJPXQ010000145.1 GCA_021205385.1 Lachnospiraceae bacterium
TATCATAGCGAAAAATACGGATTTCCGCAAGGGGGGCTGGCTATTGATTCTTCCAGCAAAGACGCGTAAGATATAAAAGACCGGAAAGGAGGTTTCATTTATGCAATACTTCATCATCATCTATCTTATCATTGTCAACATCGTCGGCTTCGCCCTCATGGGCATAGACAAGCGAAAAGCCAGGAAACATCTCTGGCGTATTCCGGAAAAGACGCTCTTCCTGGCTTCGATCATCGGCGGCTCCGTCGGGACGCTGCTCGGCATGTACGTGTTTCACCACAAGACGAAGCACTGGTACTTTGTCGTCGGAATGCCACTGATATTGATCGTACATATCATACTCTTTGTGAAGTTTTTCTGACCCGTCTACGCGTGCAGCCTCCTTATAATCTTATACACGATCTCACTCTCGGTCACAAGCGGCCGGTGATGCGCGAAGAAGACGATGCCGTTCGTCGGCGCCGCAATCTGCTCGGTGACATAGCCCTCGTAGGGGTGCAGGATCTCGGCCATGATCTCGCCGCGGACCACCTCGTCGCCCGGATTTTTCAGACGGCGGTAGATGCCTCCGGAGGTCGTGCGGACGACCAGCATCTCCTCCTCATTGATCACACTGGAGATATAGCCGCCGTGGCAATCGTAGCGCAGAATCCCCATCCTCGTGAGGAAGCGCAGCACGGCGGACACCGCCTGACGCGCCGACTCCTCGTCGATGTCGTCGGTCTCCTTCGTGTAGAGGGAGAAGGCGTTCGTCTCCCAGATCTGCCAGTTGTAGTTCAGTGTCGTCGTGTCGATCGGACGCGGCTTCCGGATCACCACATAGGGCAGGCCGAAGAGATTCGCGAGGCTCGCGTTCTGGTAGCCGGTCTCCATCATGCGCACATGCGGCATGAAATCGCCGGGCAGATAGAAGCTCGCGAACTGAATGCCGTAGGCGTATTTTTGTACTTCATCAAAGAGTCCCGCCGCGATGCGCTGCGTCGTCTCACCGCGATCGTAGCCGGGAAACATGCGGTTGATATCCGTATTGTCCGAGGGCCAGAAGCGCTTTCCGATGTTCATCGAGGAGCGGTTCACCGAAGGAATCACCATGACCTCATTGCCCGCGGCGATGTGTCCGTGTTCCTCCAGTTCCCCCAGGATGCGCACAAGCTGCGAACAGATATAGAGCTGCTGCACCTCATTTCCGCGGATCGCGCCGACGATGCAGGCGCTCTTCTCCCCTTTTCCGAACACATATCCTGTAATATCCATATTCTCCCGATAGGGAGCCTTCAGGGAATAAATACTCTCTTTCCTCATGCCTCGACATCCTCCAGTATCCGGGCCAGCAGCGAGCCCTCATAGACGACCGGATACTCCCGGATCGTGAATACCTTGCCGGAGACGCAGGCCTCCACGCGGCTTAAGACTTCGCCAGTCAGCGGGCTTATAATATCGCCGATATGCTCGCCCTCCCGCACGATCGCGCCGTGCGCCACGGCCGGGACGAAGACGCCGGAGGCCTCCGCGTTCAGGAAGCCCACCTTATGGTCCTGCGAAATGATCGGCTCCTTCACCTCGCCGAAGGTATCGCCGTCCCAGATTCCCATATCCTTCATCAGATGGAAAATGCCGGTCAACAGCTGCGCACAGTACTTCTTCGTGATGCGCATGCCCACGCCCATCTCGACAACAAGCGTCGGGACGCCGACGCTGTTCAGGCTGTGCGCCAGCGTCGATTCGAGCACGGTCGCCGCCGCGTGAATCCAGATCAGGTCGACGTTCAGCTTCTTCGCGTAGGGCACCAGCGTCTCCGCTGTATTCTCATTGATCCGCACCTGCGGGATCTCCATCAGAAAAATATTGCTCGCGTGAATATCGATACACAGATCCGAACCCTTCAGATCCTCAACCACATGGTAAGCCAGATGCTCCGCCATCGGCCCCTTGTCCGATCCCGGAAAAATGCGGTTCATATCGAGGTCAAACATCGGAATCCCGCGGCTGATCGAGTCGATGCCGAGCGGGTTGAGCGCCGGATAAATATCCACAATGCCCTTCAGATGCTGCCGGTTTTCCCTGATAATCCGGTTTAATTCATAGCAGACATACTGTCCCTCCAATTCATCGCCGTGCGTGCCGGTCACGATAGAGATGCGCTTCTCCTCCCCGGTCGTATGCTCCGGCGTCAGCCGGTTTTTCTGAATCCGCAGCCGCTCGTCCACCGGGAGCTCTACGGATGCCACATCCATAATCATTTCTCTTCCACCTTTACATGTACATGCTGCGCCTGCGACGCGTCGCCTTTGAGCACGCCCCGCTCCACCGGGCAGTCCTGGTAATCCCGCCCCTGCGCAATCCTGATATAATCGTCCGTTGCCACGCGATCATTGGTCGCGTCCAGTCCGCGCCAGCGTCCATCCACGTAGACCTCCGTCCACGCGTGACTCGCGCCCTCCCCGAGCATCAGCCCTGAGACATAGCGCGCGGGAATCCCGTCCCGCCTGCATAGCGCGATCAAAATATGGGCATAATCCTGACACACGCCGCCGCCCGCGTGGAAAGCCTCCGCCGCCGTCGTGCGCACATCCGTGCTGCCCTTTCTGTAGGAGAAATTCTCATACAGGCCATGCATCAGGCAAACAGCCCTCGGAAAGACAGCTGTCTCCGAGGGATAAAGTTTCTGGTAAAGCTGTTCCAGCCCCTCATCCATCGCGGTGAGCGGACTTTTCCTGCGGTAAACCGGATGCAGCTCCTCCGGCAGGCCGTCTGTATAAGAAACCTGCGCAATGCCCGTCGTCCGGTATGAGAAGGCCTCATGGCTCTCCCGGATATCGCCCACAAGCATCGAATTGCCAAAACCGTCCGTCTGTCTGGCAAGATGCGCCGCCGGGCAAAGCTCATAATCCGCCTCCTCGATCGTCTGCACCGCGCTGCTCTCCGGCACAAAACGCAGCACAAAATAGTGCTCCGTCACCGGATGGCCGAACTGCAGCTCCATCTCATATGAAAAATGTAATCGCTTCATGCCTACAGCATTTCAAGAATCGAGCCGAGCGCGGTAAGCGCCTCCTGCCGCTGTCCCTTCCATGCCTCTCCTTTTCCGATGATTTCCCCCAGCCGCGCAAGCGCGATCAGATTGTACTCCACATGAAGCTTCGAGACTCTGGCGCGCAGGCGGCAGAACTCCCGCTCCACCAGGGGCAGGGGCATGTCGAGACGCAGATAGAGATCGAGACGCTCACAGAGCTTGCCCGCCTTCAGAATATTTCTCTCATCTTCATCCTCCACGTAGTCCTCGACGCTGCCCCAGAAGGCAAAGAGATAATCAGTCAGCGGTTGCAGAGACCACAGCGGAGTCCTGGAATCCTTGCTCGATTTTAGCACATCCAGCGACATATGTATATAGGCGAGTGCCTCAGAACTTAAAATCTGCCGCAGCAGAATCGCGTTATCATAGGCCCGCAGAAGATTCGAGAGCAGGGAATCCGGATTCTCCTCATCGAAGAGATAACGCCGGATAAAGTCCTCCTTCGAGACATAAATATTCGGGATCGCCAGACGCTCGCAGTAATCGTCGTAGCCGAAATCACTGCTGTCGATCATCTGGTCGTATATTTTTTCAAAAACCTGCAGCGTCGTGAAGACGCGCTCCGTATACCGCCCGAGCCAGTAGAGCTCGTCGATCGTTTCTATCGAGACAGCACCCATGTGTCCTTGAAACCTCCTCCCTGCGATGAATTGACGACGAAGGACTTCGGATCTCTGGTAAAGCGGGTGAGGCCGCTCGCCCAGACCTTCGTCTCCTTTCCTGACAATACGAAGGCGCGAAGGTCGGCCTTGCGCTCGACGATCTTCCCCTCGTCCATGATCTCCAGATCCATGAAATCGATGACCTCCTGCGCGATGAAGCGGCGGCTCTCCCGCTCAATCAGCGCTCGCATCTCGGCAAGCCGCTCCTCCGACAGGTCGCGTCCGAAGATCACGCCGTAGCCGCCAGCCTCTGCCACGTCCTTCACGACGAGCTTTGGCAGATTCTCCAGCACGTACTTCCGGTCCTCCTCGTAGAAGGGCAGATAGGTCGGCGCATTCTTCAGGATCGGCTCCTCATCGAGGTAATAGCGGATCATCTTCGGCACAAAATAGTAGATGCCCTTGTCGTCGGCCACGCCGTTGCCCGGTGCGTTGACAATCGCCACATTTCCGGCGCGGTAGGCCGCCATCAGGTTCGGCACACCGATCAGCGACTCCGGCAGGAAGGTCGTCGGGTCGAGATACTCGTCGGAGAGACGGCGGTAGAGCACGCCCACGCGCTGCCGCTCACTGCGGTAATCCTTATAATAAAGGACATTGTCCTCGACGAAGAGCTCGTTGCAGGTCGCCAGCACGCTGTGCGTCCGCTCTGCGAGATAGGAATGCTCGAAGTAGGCGGCGTTATAGCGGCCCGGCGTCATGATCACGGCAATGCCGCCGCAGTTCACATTCTCCATCGTCTCGCTCAGGAGCTCCGCGTAGTTCCGGTTGTCGACGACCGCATTCCGGCGGAAGGTATTCGGGCTCGCCCTGCGGCTCATCTCCCGCGCGATCAGCGGGTAGGACGCGCCCGAGGGAATCCGCAGATTATCCTCCAGAATATACCAGATGCCGTCCTTACCCTTCACCAGATCAATGCCGGAAATATGGCTGTAGATGCCCTTCGGCGGGCAGATGCCCTCGCACTGCGGCAGATAGCCCGATGAGGCAAAGACAAAATCCTCCGGAATCACACCGTCCTTCACGATCTGCTTCTCGCCATAGACGTCGCGCAGGAAGGCGTTCAGCGCGTCCACCCGCTGAATCAGGCCCTTCTCGAGATACGCGAACTCGTCCTTCATGATGACGCGCGGAATCGCGTCGTAGGGAAACAGCTGCTCCTTGAACGTACCGTTCTTGTAGATACCGAAGCGGACGCCGTAGCGCGCCAGCAGGCGGTTCATGCTGTCCGCATGGTCCAACAGTTCATACATTTTTCATCACCCCTCGCTGTACATTTCAACAGAAAAAGGCGTCCACTGTTTCCAGGGACGCCCTTGTCACTTCACAAAATATCTTACAACTGAATCATGATATTGTCAACTGATTTTCACTTGAGTTTCCGCAGGTTTATCCACCGTCGCCTCATTTACCCGGGCTCTTTATCAACAACTTTCAGAAATTGCTTAAAATATAAGGAATCCTCTTTCCTTTTGTAGTAGAATTAAGTTACGACACAAAAAACTACGCTAAACAATAAAGAAAGGGGATTCCTTATGTCTCATTCTACATCAATTACCTATCAAATGAAACGGGAAATTTTAACTTTTTCTAATAAAATTTCCAGAAAGCTGCCCAAACCGGAGCGTAAGTTTATGGCCTCTATGAATTATGGCATTCTTGCCTCCGGCAGCTGTCTCCTCACAGACATCGTTGATCAGCTGCATGAGCCCGCCAAAAAGATCAATTCTGTCGACCGGCTTTCCCGGCATCTGGCAAAGGGAACCCCGAAAGCTGCCCTTACTGCATATTTAACACAAGTCAGGAAATGGTGCCCATCCAACCCGGTGATCCACATCGACGACAGTGATGTCGTAAAACCGGAAGGTTCCAAGTTTGAAT
>JAJPXQ010000082.1 GCA_021205385.1 Lachnospiraceae bacterium
GAAAAGGAGCCGTCTCAGGCTCCTTTTTCAGTCTCTATAAGTGGCAAACTCGGGTCTTACCATACTATGTAAATTTTTTCAATCCATTCCTCACAGCTCTGCCGAGTCCAGTACAATCGTGAACGGTCCGTCGTTCAGGAGCTCCACCTTCATATCCGCCCCAAACTCGCCCTTCTCCACGACCGGAACCTGCTCCCGGCATTTCGCGAGGATGTACTCGTACAGCTCATTCGCCATGTCCGGCGCGCCCGCGTGAATGAAGCTCGGGCGGTTGCCCTTACGACAGTCCGCGTAGAGCGTGAACTGCGAGATCAGCAGCAGCTCGCCTCCCACTGCGGCGAGGTCGAGATTCGTCTTACCGTTCTCATCCTCGAAGATGCGAAGACCGAGCAGCTTTTTCACCATCCTGTCTGCGATTTCCTTTGTATCGTCTCCCGACACGCCGATCAGAACCAGAAAGCCCTTCCCGATCTTCCCGATGGTCTGCCCCTCCACGGTCACCGAAGCATGGGCGACGCGCTGTATCACAAATTTCATTGCCATATCCTCCTGCTATTATTCCCTCAGGTCGACGCCCCGCGCGCGCAGCTCCTGATAAAGGCGTCCGACCGGCAGCCCCACGACATTGTTGTAATCGCCCTCGATACCTGACACATAAGCCGCGAAAAGCCCCTGTATCCCGTAGGCTCCGGCCTTGTCCATCGGCTCGCCGCTCTGCACGTAGGCGCGGATCTCCTCCTCCGTCATCGGAAAAACATGCACCCGGGTCGTCTCCGCAAAACTGAGCGGCTCCCGTCCGTCCGCGAAAAGCACCGCGACGCCGGTTGCGACCTCATGCGCCCTGCCCTGCAAAAGCTGCAGCATGCGCACGGCGTCCTCCTCATCCTTCGGTTTTCCCAGAATCTGCCCGTCCACGGCCACGACCGTGTCGGCTCCTATGTAAAGATCGCCGGATACCTTTCCGGCCACCTCGCGCGCCTTCTGCATGGAGAGCTCCCGCACGACCTCCTGCGGCACATCCGTCGTGAGCTTCTCTTCTCCCTCCGCCTTGTGCACCTCAAAGGAGACGCCGATCTGCTTCAAGAGCTCCCGCCTGCGCGGCGAACCGGAGGCCAGTATAATCTTCTTTCCCATAGCATCATCACCATCCATTTCCACATTTTACGGCAGAATCCACTTTTAGTAAAGTCCCATCCGGCTGCTGTTTCTACGTGCACGCAGCGCATACAGTCCGTACATCACCACATTCACGGCAAGCACAATCCCCGCATAGCCGAGCAGGAATCCCGGATTGCCCATGCGCTGAATCAGCCATTCGAGCGGCGAGCCCGGACTTCCCGCGTTCAGGAAAAAGTAGTTGGCGCCAAAGCGCCGGTCGATCAGATAGATGCAGGGGACGACTGCTGCCAGAAAGACCCATACCTTCCACAGATGGCGAATGTCGGGACGCAGCGCTCGCCGCTGAACCTCGAGCAGCGGACCGAGAATCAACAGTGCATGCAGCAGAAAGCTCTGCAGATTGATGAGATTCCACTGGGGAAAGACCGTCCAGGCCGGAAAGAGCAGCGCCGCGACAGCGCCCGGAAGGCAGAGGCAGTACAGCGTCTGTCCGAGCCAGTCCCAGCCCGTGAAATAAAACAGAAGCAGCAGAAAAGGCGCGGACTCGCACAGCTGCAGCGGCAGCGTCCGCATATTCAGCTCACCGCGCAGATAAAAATAGAATTCCAGGCCGACGACAAGGCTCACCGCAAGAATCGCCGTGGCCAGCGCCGCGATCCGCTGCACGCGTTCCCGGCCTCGCAGGAAGTGCAGCGTCAGGACGACGAAGAGCGCGATGACGACAAGCCAGATAAGATGCACCGGGCCGAAGGCCTGAAAACCCACACCGTCCGGCACTTCTGAGCGCAGAGCAAAAAAATACATGGCAATCATTCCTCCCGGAAAGATCGTACAATTTTTTCCAGCACTTGTAAAGGCAAAGAGTGATCTGTTACAATGAGACTAATGAAGACAAAACTTTTGAAAATACTGCGTAAAAACCGAATCACGCTCGCCCTGCTCCTGCTCTCCGTCCTGCTGCTTCTTGGCGCGCGGACCGTGGACGGCTTCGCGGAGTGGTATGCCACGCACATCTATACACTTTGGGTGAACCTGACCGGGCGCTTCTTCGGTCTCTTCCCCTTCTCCGTGTCAGAACTGCTCCTCTATGTTCTGCTGCTTGCAGTGCTGGTCGACCTGTTCCAGGCACTGCGAAAAGGACCTCGATTGCTTCTCTCCTGGCTCCGGCGTCTGCTGTGCACCGCCTCCATCCTGCTGTTCCTCTTTGTCCTGAACTGCGGGATCAATTACCAGCGAGACTCCTTTTCACAGAAGACCGGCATCACGGCAGGCTCTTACAGCACGCAGGAGCTGGAAGCGCTCTGTCTGTGGCTCACGGAGGAAATCAACGCACGCGCCTCGTCCGTAACGCGCGGCGCAGATGGCCTGATGCTGCTGACCTCGGAAGATACCGGGCAGCTCGCCGTGGAGGCGATGCACGGGCTCGGCGAACTCTATCCGGATCTGCAGGGCTATTATCCACAGCCAAAGCCGGTGCTCTTTTCCAGAATTCTCTCCCTCGAGGGGCTGACCGGCATCTACTCCGCCTTCACAATCGAGGCGAATTACAATCAGGATATGACCGCTTACAACCTTCCCTTCACCATGTGCCACGAGCTCTCCCATCTGCGCGGCTTCATGCAGGAGGAAGAGGCAAACTTCATCGCCTTTCTGGCCTGTGAGAACGCCGCGCAGGCGGAATTTCAGTACAGTGGCTATCTGACTGCCTGGATACATGCCACCAACGCCCTCTACCGCGTCGACCGTACGGCCTGGCAGGAAGTGCGCGCACTTCTGTGCGAAGAGGCGCAGGCAGATCTCACCGCAAACAATCAGTACTGGGACGCATACGAAGGTACGATCTCAAAGGTGTCCGAAGCGGTCAACGACACCTATCTGAAGGTAAACGGGCAGAGCGACGGTATCAAAAGCTATGGCCGCATGGTCGACCTGCTGCTCGCCTGGTGGGCGGCGGAATAACAGAAGGGATTTTTGTACGCTGCCAGTGCACCCAGCTCTTCCTGAATGCGCAGGAGCTGATTGTATTTAGCATTCCGCTCCGCACCACGCGGCGCGCCCGTCCTGATCTGTCCCGCTTTGCAGGCCACCGCCAGATCTGCGATCGCGTCCTCCTGAGTTTCTCCGCTTCGATCGGAAATAATCGCCCGATATCCGGCCTCCTGCGCCATATCGATCACATCAAATACTTCCGTCAGCGTACCGATCTGATTGGGCTTTATGAGGATCGCGTTCGCCGCGCCCAGTTTTATTCCGCAGGAGAGTCTCTTTGTGCTGGTTGCAAACAGATCTCCTCCGACAAGCTGTACACGACTGCCCAGCCGGGAAGTCATAAGCTGCCAGCCGTCCCAGTCTTCTCCGGATAAGCCGTCCTGAATGGAAACGATCGGATACTCATCCGCCAGCTCTTCATAATAGCTGACCATCTCCTCCGTACTGCGGCTGATATTACAGTCTGCTTTTCGTCCTTCTCCCGGGAATTCATAGCGCCGCGTCTCCTCATTCAGGAGATTGCCCGCCGCCGCGTCCAGCGCGAAAACAACATCCTCTCCCGGCGTGTATCCGGCTTCCTCCACCGCTTCTTTCAGATAAAAGCACGCCTCCGCAGTGTCCTGCCCTTCTTTTGCCAGGATCAGCTTCAGCTTATGGAAGACCTCCACGCCCATCCTGAGCCCCTCGCGAAAACAGCAGGCGCCGACCGGCATAATCATAAATTCCCGGAAGTCCAGAGAATTCTTTGACCGAACACCTCCCCGAAGCATACGCATCATCGGCACCGGAAGACAATCGGCGCGTACGCCGCCCAGGTAGCGATAGAGCGGCAGGCCCAGCGCAGCGGCGGAAGCCTTCGCCACCGCCAGCGATGCGGACAGAATTGCGTTTGCTCCCAGATTTGACTTATTCTCCGTGCCGTCCGCGTCGATGAGCAGATGATCGATATATCCCTGATCCAGCGCGTTTTCACCGAGCAGCGCATTCGCAATCTTCGTGTTGACATTCGCAACCGCCTTCTCTACGCCAAGACCCAGATAGCGCTCCTGCCCGTCTCTGAGTTCCAGCGCCTCGTAACGCCCCTTAGGCGCTCCCGACGGAACAGACGCGCGCGCCCCGTGCACTCCGTCCAGCACCACCTCCGTCTCCACCGTCGGATTTCCGCAGGAATCCAGAATTTCCCGCGCATAAATATAGGTAATCGGCAAATAGCGATTCATAAAAAAAGAACCTCCCTCTACTTTCGGTTTCCCTTAGTATAGGCAGGTTCCTTTGTTTTATTCTTTTACTCTTCGACCGCCGACAGGTACTGCGTCATCACGTAGCCCTCGAGGTCGTCCTGCTCGATGCAGCGGATCTGTACCCAGTCCTCAGAGGTATCGCTGAGCACTTCTACCTGTTCGCCCTCCGTCAGCTGCGTCAGCACTTCGCCATTCGTGCTGCCCTCGCTGCGGACATTGAGGCTGCTCGTATTCGCCTGCATCGTTACCGTGGTCTCTTCCTCAGCCTCGGCTTCCGTCTCCTCGGTCTCCTCGGTCTCTTCCGTCTCCTCAGGGACCTCCTCGACTTCCTCTGTCTCTTCTTCCCCGGTCTCTTCCGTCTCGCCTTTGATGACCAGTTCTGCATCCGCGTCAGCGCTCTCCTCCGTCTGTACGCTGCTGCTTCCACTGTCCCGGTTCGTGAAAATATGAACTCCAAATGCAATCACAGCCACCAGCACCAGTGCCAGAACCACGCCAAGGATGATCATCTTCCGGCTGTCATCCTCGAGATCCCAGTCATAACGATCGTCATCATCATCGTCGTCTTCATCTTCGTCGTCATACTCGTCATCGTCATCTTCATCATCATCGTCGTCCTCATCGGATTCCTCTTCCGGTTCCGGCTCCGGGACGACATTCCGCAGCGGCTTCTCCTCGCTCAGATCCACATCCGCGACAAAGTACTCAAACTCGTCCTTTTCGGCTTTCACAGCCATGTCCACACCGGCGGCCGTCGCAGCGCGTGTGAAAAGATCGTCCACCCAGTCCGCTTCGGATGCCGCAAGGATCTCGGAAGATGCCCCGCTAAGGAGCGTAGCCCAGCTTCCCAGCCAGGCGGAGATGCTCTCCGGCTGCTTTTTCGCCAGTGCAGGCAGCAGGCTGTCCAGCTTTCCAAGTTCCCCTTCGACCTTCTCCGGTGCAAGTCCGAATATCACAGAAATCTCCTCTGCCGTAAATCCATCCTGCGTATTCATCACCAGCATAATCCTGTGAAGCAGCGGCAACGCTGCGGGAACCTCCGCAAGCGCCCCTTTTCCTTTCAGGGAGCCGCCCTTTCCCAGAATTTCCAGGAGTTTGTGATAATCTTTGCGAAGCTGGCGATAATACTGCTGCCAGAACCACTTCTGTGCATCCGCAGATACTGCAGCCTCTGCCGCCGCGCCAAAGAGCGCGGTGTAGAACTCCTCCATAAATGAGAGCGTCTGTATCTCATCCTGCATGATCAGGAGCGTCCGGCAATAGACATCCTCATAAGTAGCGTCAAAAACCCGTTTGCAGCTCTGGCCATCGCCCTCTTTCAGGACTGCCAGCGCACGTTTTCTCTCAAGTATCATAAGAATCTCCTACTTTCTTACAATCAACGATTTACCAGTCATCTCAGCGGGCTGTGGAAGCCCCATCATCTCGAGCAGCGTCGGAATAATATCCGCAAGGCAGCCGCCCTCCCGCAGTCCATAGGACGGATCCGCATTGAACAGAATAAAGGGAACCGGATTCGTCGTGTGAGCGGTGAAAGGCTCGCCCGTCTCGTAATCTTTGAGCTGTTCTGCATTTCCGTGATCCGCACAGAGGAACATCTGTCCGTCCACTTCCTTCAGTGCCTCCGTCGCTCTGCCGACGCATTCATCCACCGCCTCAATCGCCTTGATCGCTGCGGCCTCCACGCCCGTATGTCCCACCATATCCGGATTCGCAAAATTGATGATGATCACGTCATATTTCTGAGAGCGGATCGCCTCGCACAGGCGGTCGCAGACCTCATAGGCGCTCATCTCGGGCTGCAGGTCATAGGTCGCGACCTTTGGCGAATTCACGAGGATGCGGTCCTCACCGGGATTCGGCTTCTCCACGCCTCCATTGAAGAAAAAGGTCACATGCGCGTATTTTTCCGTCTCAGCGATGCGCGCCTGCGTAAGGTTCTTTGAGGCCAGGTATTCGCCAAACGTATTGACGAGCTTTACCTTCTCAAAAGCAATGATCGTATTCGGGATCGTCGCATCGTACACGGTAAAGCACACATAGGTAAGATCCAGCTTTTTTTCCCGTTCAAAACCGCTGAACTCGTCGGCGCAGAAGGCTCTCGTAATCTCCCGCGCGCGATCCGGCCGGAAATTAAAGAAGATGACGGAATCCTTATCCTGAATCGTCGTCACCGGCTTTCCATCCTCTACGACCACGATCGGCTTCACAAACTCGTCGTACACACCCTCCGCATAGGAATCATTCAGCGCGCAGACCGGGCATTCGGCCTGCACTCCTTCGCCTTTCGTCAGCGCGCGATAGGCCTTCTCCACACGGTCCCAACGATTGTCGCGGTCCATCGCGTAATAGCGCCCCTGCACCGTCGCGATCTTTCCGACGCCGATCTCCTTCATCTTATCGCGGAGCTCCTTGACGTAGCCCTTGCCCGAAGCAGGCGGCGTATCGCGTCCGTCCAGGAAGCAATGCACATACACCTTCTCAAGGCCATGCCTCTTTGCCAGCTCGAGCAGGCCATACAGATGCGTGTTGTGACTGTGCACACCGCCGTCGGACAGAAGACCGTACAGGTGAAGCGACGAATGGTTCTTCTTCGCATTCTCCACTGCGGTGAGCAGCGCCTGGTTTTCAAAAAATGTGCCGTCCTCGATCTCCTTTGTGATGCGGGTCAGCTCCTGGTAAACGATCCGGCCGGCGCCCATATTCATGTGGCCGACCTCGGAATTACCCATCTGACCATCGGGCAGCCCCACGGAAAGTCCGCTCGCATAACCTTTCACAAAGGGGCACTCTGCCATCAGCCTGTCCATCACCGGTGTCTTTGCCTCGGCGACGGCATTGGCTTCCGCCCGATCGTTCAGGCCGTAGCCATCCAGAATCATCAGCACGGTTGGTTTCTTGCTCATTTATTTTGTCTCCTTTATCTACATTGAACCCATTAAATTTTATTTTACATGAAGCGCCGCAAACATGCAAGCGCTCCGACCACATTTGACAGATTTTTCATAATTAGATTACGATTGCGCCGGCACCCGCGGCAGATCCGGGTGCTCGCCCGACCAGCCAAACTGCGGCAGCGCCAGCAGATAATCCATATCTTCTTCGGTAATGACAAGATCGGGAAGCGAAAGATTCATCCTCATCCGCTCCTGGGAACTCGCCTTCGGAATCACGGCAATGTCCTGCTGCAGCAGGAAACAGAGCAGCAGCTGTGCCGGTGTGACTGCATATTTCTCCGCCATTTTTCTGATAATCTCATGATCCAGGATGCGCCGTCTCCCGAGCGGGCTCCAGGCCTGCGGCTGAATTCCATTCTCCCTGCTGAAACGAACCGCCGTCTGCTGCATGTAACCCACATGCAGCTCCAGCTGATTCACCATGGGCCTGACCTCAGCGCCTGCCAGAAGATTCTTCAGATGATGCGGCAGGAAATTGCTGACGCCGATCGCACGCACTTTTCCCTCTTTATAAAATTCCTCAAGAGCCTTCCAGCTCTCCAGATCCAGTTCTTTCCAGTCCTTCGTCTCCGGCTCCGGCTTTGGCCAGTGCAGCAGAAAGAGATCAAGGTAATCTGTACCCAGCCTTTCCAGCGAAGCCTCAAAACTCTTCTTCGTCGCCCCGTAGCCCAGATTGGTTCTCCATACCTTCGAGGTCAGGAAAATATCCTCACGCCGGATGCCGCTTTTTCGAATCGCACGGCCTGTCTCCTCCTCATTTTCATAGGCTGCCGCCGTGTCCAGCAGGCGGTATCCCGCGTCAAGCGCGGCGAGAATCGCACTCTCATCGCCTCCATCTGTGCTCTTATAGGTGCCATAGCCGATCCTGGGCATCCGGACGCCATTTGACAGGGTAAAATACTGATCCATTTTTTCTCCTCAACGGGATGCGAAAGTCGCCGCGAAACACAGGCAGTGCATGCATTTCGCGGCGCTCTCAATCCGGGAATTCTGTTCTTTTATTTCCAGTTCACAATCTTGCCGAAGTCCGGCTTCAGCGCAGCGCCGCCCACCAGGCCGCCGTCGATATCCGGCTGGCTGAACAGATCCGCAGCTGTCGCAGCGTTCACCGATCCGCCGTACTGGATACGGATCGCCTCTGCAGTCGCCTCGTCATAGATCTCAGCGATGCAGTCACGGATACCCTTGCAGACTTCCTGCGCCTGCTCCGTCGTCGCGGTCTTTCCGGTACCGATCGCCCAGATCGGCTCGTAAGCGATCACCGCAGTCTTCGCCTGCTCCGCCGTGATGCCGAGGAATCCGATCTTCACCTGCTGGCGGATGAAGTCCATCGTCACGCCCTGCTCTCTCTGCGTCAGAGTCTCGCCGCAGCACATGATCGGGGTGATGCCGTGCTCAAAGGCCTTCAGCATCTTCTTGTTCACGGTCTCACTCGTCTCCGCGAAATACTCTCTGCGCTCGGAATGTCCGAGAATGACGTACTTCACGCCGATATCAGTGAGCATGTTCGGGGAGATCTCACCGGTGTAGGCGCCCTTCTCCTCGAAGTACATGTTCTCCGCACCGACCTGGATGTTGGATCCCTTTACGGCCTCGATGACCGGAATGAGGTCGATCGCCGGTACACAGAACACTACGTCCGCGTCGTCCGTCGCGACCAGCGGCTTCAGCGTGTTTACCAGCTCCACCGCCTCGCTGGGCGTCATGTTCATCTTCCAGTTTCCCGCAATAATTTTCTTTCTCGCCATGATAGTATCCTCCTTTTATTTTACTCCTTGTCGTCGGCCGCCGCTACGCCCGGGAGCGTCTTGCCCTCGAGGAACTCCAGGGAAGCGCCGCCGCCGGTGGAGATGTGGCTCATCTTGTCTCCAAAGCCAAGCGAATTCACCGCTGCCGCGGAATCGCCGCCGCCGATGATCGTCGTCGCGTCCGTCTCGGCCAGGGATTTCGCAACTGCGATCGTACCCTTCGCGAGAACCGGATTCTCAAACACACCCATCGGTCCGTTCCAGACGACCGTCTTCGCACTCTTCACAGCCTCAGCGTAGAGCTCCGCCGTCTTTGAGCCGATATCCAGTCCCATCTTGTCCGCCGGGATTGCATTGCTCGGAACGATCTCCACCGCAATCTCAGCATCGATCGGGTTCGGGAAGTCAGCCGCGATCGTCGTGTCAACCGGAAGCAGCAGCTTCTTGCCGAGCTTCGCAGCCTTGTCCATCATCTCCTTGCAGTAGTCGAGCTTCGTATCGTCGACCAGAGAGGTACCGACCTCACAGCCCTGCGCCTTCAGGAAGGTGTAGGCCATGCCGCCGCCGATAATCAGCGTATCGCACTTCTCAAGGAGATTGGAAATCACGTTCAGCTTGTCCGCGACCTTCGCACCGCCAAGGATCGCCACAAACGGGCGCACCGGATTCTCCACCGCGTTTCCGAGGAAATCGATCTCCTTCTGCATCAGGTAACCGACCGCATTCTCGCCGCCCTTTGCCTTGATGAACTTCGTCACGCCCTCCACAGACGCATGCGCCCTGTGAGAGGAACCGAAAGCGTCGCAGACATAGAGATCCGCGAGATCCGCCAGCTCTTTGCTGAACGCTTCCCCGTTCTTTGTCTCCTCCTGCCCGCGGAAACGGGTATTCTGAAGGAGAATCACATCTCCCTCCTGCATCTGGGCGACCGCCTTTGTCGCTGCCTCACCGGTCACATTATAATCGGAAATAAATTTTACTTCTTTGCCGAGCTTCTCCGAAAGACGCTTCGCCACCGGAGCCAGGGACTCTCCCTCATTCGGTCCGTTCTTCACTTTCCCGAGGTGTGAGCAGAGGATCACCTTTCCCCCATCCGCAATCAGTTTTCTGATCGTCGGAAGCGCCGCGACAATACGGGTCTCGTCCGTGATCACGCCGTCCTTCAGCGGGACGTTGAAATCACAGCGTACCAGGACACGTTTGCCCTTCGCGTTGATATCATCTACTGTCTTTTTGTTCAATGCCATAATATAGCCTCCATTTTTAGGAAATCGGAAAAAAGGTCCGGTCCTGAAGACCGGACCTTTTGAGGTCTTGAATAAAGGGCTGCACGCAGCTTATGCGAGCTCCGCGAAGTACTTGATCGTGCGAACCATCTGGGAGACATAGGAGTTCTCGTTGTCATACCAGGAGACAACCTCTACCTGCGTCTTTCCATCCGCAAGCGGGGAGACCATGGTCTGCGTCGCATCGAACAGAGAACCATATCTCATACCGATCACGTCGCTGGAGACGATCTCATCCTCGGTATAGCCGAAGGACTCCGTCTGCGCAGCCTTCATCGCCGCATTGATCTCTTCCTTCGTCACAGCCTTGTCCACAACCGCGAACAGAAGCGTGGTAGAACCGGTCGGGGTCGGCACGCGCTGTGCTGCGCCGATAAGCTTGCCGTTCAGCTCGGGGATAACCAGACCGATCGCCTTTGCAGCGCCGGTGCTGTTGGGAACGATGTTAACCGCGCCCGCACGGCTCCTTCTCAGATCGCCCTTTCTCTGCGGTCCGTCGAGGATCATCTGGTCGCCGGTGTAAGCGTGAATCGTGCACATGATACCGGACTCGATCGGAGCCAGATCATTGAGAGCCTTTGCCATCGGTGCGAGGCAGTTCGTCGTGCAGGACGCTGCGGAAATCACGGTGTCTTCCTTCTTCAGACTCTTGTGGTTTACATTGTAAACGATGGTCGGAAGATCATTTCCGGCCGGAGCGGAGATGACAACCTTCTTCGCGCCCGCGGTGATGTGTGCGGAAGCCTTTTCCTTCGACGTATAGAAACCGGTGCACTCAAGCACAACGTCCACATCCAGCTCTCCCCACGGAAGCTCCGCCGCGTTCGCCTTCGCATAAATCTTGATCTCTTTTCCATCGACAATGATGGAATCCTCGGTTGCGGATACGGTCTCAGCCAGAGCATACTTACCCTGTGAAGAGTCATATTTCAGAAGATGTGCAAGCATCTTCGGAGAAGTCAGGTCGTTGATCGCGACGACTTCATATCCTTCAGCGCCAAACATCTGTCTGAATGCAAGGCGGCCGATACGTCCAAAACCATTGATCGCTACTTTTACTGCCATGTTTCATTCCTCCTGAAAATAAAATGGATATAATGTGTAACTTTCCTGACCTTCAAAAGATTGTCAAAAAAGTACCAACCACAGTCAACCGTTACTTATTCTACCTGTTTTGCCAAAAAATATCAATAGTAAATCGAAAAGATTCTTATTTTTCTTTTTTCTCTTCCGGCAGAAGGATATTCAGCAGGATAGCGACAAACGCAGTCGGCACAATGCCGGAGCCGCCGAAGATCAGTGTTACGAAGGTCGGCATATAGCTGAGCACAGCCGTCGTGCTGCCGATGCCATAGCCCACGCCAAGCGCAATGGACACGATCGTCGTCGTGCGGACATCGACGCCGTTCTTTGTGATCAGATTGATGCCGCTGACGATGATCGACGCAAACATCATGACCGCCGCGCCGCCCAGAACACTCTGCGGCATAATATTGACGATAGCCGCCAGCTTCGGGCAGAGACCGCAGAGGACCAGGAAGATCGCGCCAATGCTGAGCGCGAAACGGTTCACGATACCGGTCATGGAGATCAGGCCCACATTCTGGCTGAACGAAGTGTTCGGCAATACGCCAAAAACCGAAGCCAGCGAGGATCCAAGACCGTCGCAGATAATACCGCCCGAAAGCTCAGAATCTGTCGCCTCACGGTGCATGCCTCCCTCGATCGCGCCGGAGATATCGCCGACCGTCTCGACCGCCGTCACGACAAACATGATCATGATCGGGACGATTGCCGTCGCGTTAAACACCATCTTCACCGGCATGATCGCCGGAATCGCAAACCAGGAAGCCGATGCGACGCTGCTCCACTGCACTACCCAGGAATAGGTATACTCTGCGCCATCCGCATTGATCCCGGTCGTCGGAAGCACAAAGCCGAGGATTGTCGCCAGAATATAGCCCGCAACGATGCCGATCAGAATACAGGAAGAACTCGCCATGCCCTTGCAGAAATGCTTGGCAACGATGATAACAATCAGCACAAACAGCGCCAGCAGAAGGTTGACCGGAGAACCGTAATCCGCATTCGAGCTGCCGCCGCCGAAATATCCGACGCCAACGCTCAGCAGGGAAAGACCGATCGCCATCACGACGCAGCCGGTGACCACACTCGGGAAAAATTTTCGCAGAGGCTTCAGACAGAAGCCGAGCACGCCCTCAAAGAGGCCTCCGATCAAAGTCGCGCCCATAATCGCGCCATAGGCATAAACGCCCCCGCCCAGGGTATTCGCCACACTCGTAAACACGCCTATGAACCCGGAGCTGGTACCCATGATAATCGGAACCTTGCCGCCCATCGGGCCGATCGCGTAGAGCTGAATCAGCGTCACAACGCCTGCGATCAGCATCGCATTCTGCAGAAGCGAGATGCGCAGCGCCGTATAATCGCCGCCCGCGATGCCGCAGACTCCCATGATCACGATGATCGGCGTCAGATTTCCGACGAACATCGCCATGACATGCTGCAGGCCCAGCGGAATCGCCTGTTTCAGTGGGATACGCCCCTCAAATTCATACGGGCTGCCGGTGATTTCCTTCTTGTTTTCATCCATAACAGGATCCTCCTTTCTGAAAAAAAGACGCAAAAGCACGGTTTTACTGCTCTTGCGTCTTTGCATGAAAATATTGTAAAGAATGTCGAAGGAAATGTCAACTGTTTTCCGAAATGACAGAAAGTATAGCCGGTTCGTCGTAATCCGGCGCAAAGGCCGCAGCAACGTCACAGATCTGCCGTATCACCGCCGGATCTTCCTCCAGCTCAGCGGCAATCGCTTCCAGAGACTTATTCCTTTTCAACTTCCTGCAAACGAGACTGATCAATGACAGCCAGCGCCCTTCCTGCTGACCCATCTGACGTCCCTCCTGACGGCCCTCCTCGCGGCCTTCCTCCTTGATCTGCCGATCGCGTTCCTCCATCGTCATAAGACCCACCTCCACCTTCTCGCTGGTTTTCAGATCCTTCAGCTGTTTCCTTTTTCATTCACTGCTGCATCTCCATTATATATGCTTTGCGTTGTATTCTACAAGACGGAAATGTAATATTTATAAAAATGCCCAAAAGATAATTCCTGTACAAATTCACCAAAAATTATGAACAAATTGTAAACCTCGAGACATTTTCTTCCAGATGAGATATAATCAATGCATAGCGGATCCGCGATTCGGATATATCAGAAAATTTCCCATTGTATTAAAAATGATACACGGTTATAATGGAGGTAAACATTGAAAACTGAACTTGCAGTTGATCTTGCGCTCTCCGCTCGCAAGATCCAGTACGATGAACATGTGAAACGGGTATTGGCTAACCGCTACATACTCGCCTGGATTCTGCATGAAACGGCTGACGAATTCAGAGGGCTGAGCATCCCGAAGATTGCAGTAGACTGCATCCAGGAAGGAATCGAAATCTCTGAGTGCCCACTTGTTCCCGGACAGGCAAACACGCCTGACCGGATCACCTGTGACAATACAGAAGATAAAGTTCCAGGGGAAGGCGCCATATTTTACGACATTCGCTTTCATGCCCGGCTCATGGATGACCGGAATCTTCCCATGAAGCTGCTGGTCAACGTCGAGGGGCAGAAGAACTACTATCCCGGCTATCCTCTGGTAACGCGCGGCGTCTTCCACGGAGCACGGATGATTTCTTCCCAGCTTGGCACAGAGTTCCGGATTCCCGATTATCGGAGCCTGCGGAAAGTCTATTCCATCTGGATTTGTATGAACACACCAAAGGCCGCGGGCAATGCTATCAGCCGCTATCGTCTGACAAAAGAAGACCTGATTGGTTCCATGCCGGTGAAGCAGGCCGATTATGACAAGCTGTGCCTCGTTTTCATCGGACTTGGGAAAAATCCATCGAAGGAAGGCATCCTCCGTCTTCTGGGAGTCCTGCTTTCGCAGGATATGGATGCAGCGGAAAAGCAGCAGATTCTGGCAAATGAATTTGATATCCCTGTGGAACAGGGAACATTCGGAGAGGAGTTGAACCAAATGTGTAACCTGAGCGATTATGTAGAACAGTGTGGTATTGAGAAGGGTATAAAGGCAGGCCGGCAGGAAAGAACCATTGAGCTGATCGTCAAAAAGCTTGCCCGCGGGAAAACTGTGGAAGAGATTGCTGACGCTCTCGAGGAAGAGCCAGACACGATCCGCGGGCTGATATCATCCCTATCCTAACTTCACCACATCTCTTCCTTATTCTTATTTTCTACGTTCGCAGTCTCCGCTTCGGTTCGTTCCCGTCGATGACCTGTACATCCGGCTCATCGGTCTACACTCCAGATGGGATATAATCAACCCCAGCGGATCCGCGATTCGGATATATCAGAAAATTTCCCATTGTATTAAAAATGATACACGGTTATAATGGAGGTAAACATTGAAAACTGAACTTGCAGTTGATCTTGCGCTCTCCGCTCGCAAGATCCAGTACGATGAACATGTGAAACGGGTATTGGCTAACCGCTACATACTCGCCTGGATTCTGCATGAAACGGCTGACGAATTCAGAGGGCTGAGCATCCCGAAGATTGCAGTAGACTGCATCCAGGAAGGAATCGAAATCTCTGAGTGCCCACTTGTTCCCGGACAGGCAAACACGCCTGACCGGATCACCTGTGACAATACAGAAGATAAAGTTCCAGGGGAAGGCGCCATATTTTACGACATTCGCTTTCATGCCCGGCTCATGGATGACCGGAATCTTCCCATGAAGCTGCTGGTCAACGTCGAGGGGCAGAAGAACTACTATCCCGGCTATCCTCTGGTAACGCGCGGCGTCTTCCACGGAGCACGGATGATTTCTTCCCAGCTTGGCACAGAGTTCCGGATTCCCGATTATCGGAGCCTGCGGAAAGTCTATTCCATCTGGATTTGTATGAACACACCAAAGGCCGCGGGCAATGCTATCAGCCGCTATCGTCTGACAAAAGAAGACCTGATTGGTTCCATGCCGGTGAAGCAGGCCGATTATGACAAGCTGTGCCTCGTTTTCATCGGACTTGGGAAAAATCCATCGAAGGAAGGCATCCTCCGTCTTCTGGGAGTCCTGCTTTCGCAGGATATGGATGCAGCGGAAAAGCAGCAGATTCTGGCAAATGAATTTGATATCCCTGTGGAACAGGGAACATTCGGAGAGGAGTTGAACCAAATGTGTAACCTGAGCGATTATGTAGAACAGTGTGGTATTGAGAAGGGTATTCTTATGGGACGTAAGGAGGGCTTACAGACGGGGCGACTGGAAGGCAGACAAATAGGTCAGCAGGAAGGCCGACAGGAAAGAACCAATGAGCTGATCGTCAAAAAGCTTGCCCGCGGGAAAACTGTGGAAGAGATTGCCGACGCTCTCGAGGAAGAGCCGGACACGATCCGCGGGCTGATAGCGTCCCTGTCGTAAGCGCTTAAAATTCTGGCAGCAGTTACCGCCACACTGCATTTTAAAAAGGGCGGGAGGCCAGCCTTTACAGCTTGCCTCCCGCCTTTTTTGTGTCAAATTTCTGTTTCCGGTTTTTTTCTTACTTGTTTTCTGCGTTCGCAGCCTCAGCTTCGGCTTCCTCCTCGTCAGATTTGAACTTCAGCACCGTGATCACCAGCTGTACCGCAAAGATGATGGCAAATACCGGCGTCCAGCGGTCTACCCTCGCGATGATGCCGTGGAGCGGCTGTGTCACAAAGAACAGGATCAGCGCACCCAGGCAGAGAATATCGTTCGGAACCTTCTTTTTCTTCTTCTGCTTCAGAGTCGAATACTCGGCCGTCATGATCGAGCCAACCAAGAAGAGCAGATCCAGCAGCGCCAGTCCGACCTGGAGTCCCTCACCCACAGAAGTGGTGGGCACTTTCGTGCCGTCCTCGTCGCCTTCCTCTTCTCCTGCGGCCTCACCCTCGTCGCCGACATTTACATCCGGCTCGTCGGTCTGCCCTGCGGTGTCGACCGTCTCAACGGTTCCGCCGGACGTCGTCCTTCCTTTCGTGGACTTCACCGGTACATAAGTCACCGCGGTCTCTGTCACAACGCTTGTCACGTACTCCGTGTTCGTCTTGCTGCCGCTCTTCACATACTCGGTCTTCGTCACGTACTCCGTCTTCGTATTGTCGGATTCCGATTCGGTGGTAATCGTCTTGCCCGTCACCGCGTAGATACTGAACTGGCTCGCGTAGATCGTCAGCTTCTTTCCGTCTGAGCTCAGTACCACCTTTCCATTCTTACTGTCATTCGTCGCTCCGAAATATCCCGCGTCGCCGTTATGCTCATAGAACACCGCATATGTGCTGTAGCCCAGAAGCTCGCTCGGCAGCGTAATGGTAATCGGAATGGCCTTGCCGTCCTCCGTCTCCTCCTGTCCGATAACATTTCCGTTGGAAATGATGTTCAGCGTGAAGTCGAAGTAGTACAGCTCGCGCGTATTCCACGGAGACATCTTACTCCAGACGCTCTCAATGTTGCTCACCGAAGACGCTATCGCACTCAACCTCGGCACCGTCGTGATCATCTGCACCGCCAGCTTCGTAAAGCCGGTCTCCGCATTGCCGATCATATCGGTAATGGTGTTGTGCAGCGCGGCTACCATCGAGCCGGACTGTACTGTGATCTCCACGTCGCCGGACTCTCCAAGCGTACTCGCCTGGTTCGTCAGGTTCTCGGTGATGCCGTTCACACTCATCACGTAGGTGTAAGTGTTCTTGCTGCCGTAGTTGTCCGTGATTACCTCCAGGAATCCAAAACCGGTCTTCGTCGCATCATTAATCGTATCCGCGGTAAAGGTAATTACAACATCGGCCGCCTGTACGTAGATCGGAATTGTTTTTTCGTCATCTTCATACAGCAGTTCGCCATCTTCTGTCGCCTGAATATAATTCCCGCTGTCATCTGTCTCATATACCGGATTGCCGTTGGCATCCGTTCTCGGAACCGTCTGCACAGAAATGCCAGTCTCTACGTCCTCATAACTTCCATCACCATTCAGGATATCCTCGTAGCTCACGGTCGCTATGACCTCTCCGGATGCATTCTTAATGTTTACGGTCACCTGGCTGTCGATAAGTTCATAATAATCAATAATGACCGCAATATCTTCGGCAAGCTTCTCGAGCCCCTCATCCAGCGCACCCGGCGCCACGAACAGCGTGTAGCTGCCCGTCTCCGCGTCGAACTCCGGTGATGTCGTGACGTTGCTTGTATCATAGGTTTCGTCGTCAGTAACGCCCACGACCTCCACACCAGCCAGCGTCTTTGCCGCCAGCCACGGGTCCTCATCCGTATCCGCAGCCTCTGTCGTAAAGGTAAAGCTCGTATCCGCTTTCAGCGTGTTACCCGCTTCATCCTTAAAGGATTCCGCCGGAATGGTCACGACATAATCCGTGTCTACGTCAAGGAACAATGTCTTATCCCCTGTGTCCGGATCCGTGTAGGTATTCATCAGGCCTTTGATCGCTGTAAGGTCGATCTTTACCGTATACTCATACGGATCAGCTTCCGTACCTGATCCCGTTACGGAGGTTACCGTGACCGCACTTGCGGGCACATCGTAAGGCGTACCGTTCACCGTAATGGTGATCGAATTATTCGAATAACTGATGTCTGTGGTAAGACCACTACTGCTGTCCTTCACATCTGTGATGGTCAGCGTGATCGAGCTGGTCTCGGTCGCCCAATATCCCACTTCATCGCCATCCCCGGGAACGGTCTTTGCCAATACCGGCGATTCCTTATCGATGTAGTCGATCTTAACCGTTGTCTCGCTGCTCGTATTTCCCGCATTGTCAGTCACCTTAATCGTATAAGTTCCGTTATACAATGCCTCGAACTCAAATTCTCCACCACTTTCGCTTACATCTATGGTCAGGCTCTCTACTTCATTTCCTGTCGCATCTGCCAACATGCCGCCATCCGCAACTGTAACCGTCACATACGCCGTGCCACTGGTTCCATCGGAGGCAGTTCCCGAGATCGTGACATTTTCTTTTGTAAATCCAGCAGTGGATGCAGGATCATATGTCAGTTCACCATCTATATACGGATCTTCTCTGTCAATTTTCACAATGACATCACGCGTCACGGTGTTTCCGGCGTTGTCAATGATCGTATATCTCACAATATACTCACCGTCATCCAGTGCATCATAGACGTCGCTCATCCGATAAGCGTCAGATTCAATGTAATCCTCCTCTGTGCCGGTTGCTTTCTCATCGTCCTCACCACTGAGTTCAAAGATCGTCTTGGCACCGTAGGTTTCGTTTCCAGAAATTTCAGTTCCATCTGCGTCCAGCACCTCACGGGTGATCGAGTAAATACCGCTGACGTTTCCACTATAGCCTTCCGTGAAGTTCGCCATGATCACCGGATACACATCTTCTGACTCGTCCTCAGAATTGAACCATCCTTCCTCAGACCGGCTCTCTTGGGTGCTGTCTATCAGCGAAGCCATGACCGTCGGCTTTGCGGTATCAATCATCCAGTAGTCACTACCATATGCACCGTCTGTATATGCCTTCAGCGCAAACGGCGTGCTCTCGTTTCCGGCATCGTCTACCGCGTAAACCCAGATGTATCCATCCAGCAGATTGTCCGCATCAGAAAGATCAAATGTGAACGTGGCCTTCACCGTAGTGCTCGTGCTGTTGTTGGGAGACATCGTTGCCTCACTATAATCCACTTCATCCGGATCAGGTGCAGTATCTCCGTCACTGCTCACGTAGTAGTACAACTGTGCGGGCGTGCTGGTCTCATCGGTCACATCCACGGTAATCCCGATCTCGTCGTAGAAGAAGTTACCAAATTTCAGGAAGTTCACAATGGTACCCCATATGCTGTCCACTTGCGTAATTGCTAGCGTAGTGTTATCAATGTTCGGTGCGGTCTTATCCACGTACAGCGTCGCGGTTTCATAGCTGTCTTTATCATTCAACTGGCAGTGGTTGCCCGCGTCGTCCACGGTCCACACCTTCAGATTCCACACGCCCTCAGGCAGATCCAGTATAATTTCGCCGCCCGTCGCCAGAGCCGCGCAGTAGTAGCCCGCCGTCGATATCGAACCGGATGTCCATGTCTCCGGACTGGCATCTGCCACAGTCGACGGATCATCTTCTCCCTGCTTCCAGAGCGAGATGTAAGTAATTATCTTTGCTTCGTCGGTGGTTGCAACGCTATTATACGTTCCACTCGTCGCGTCGTAATTGCTCACCTGTGCAGGAACCTTAATTGTCACCTGATTGCTCGTACTATCGATATACCAGCCGTACTTACTGTAATCAGCCGTCAAAGTGGAGGATATGTCCTCTCCGTTCTTTGTAGCTATCGTCACGGTCGCATTAGCCGGAGCCTCGGTGTCAATATAGGTGACAATCACATCATACTCATACGGATTGCCCACATTGTCTACAGCAGTTACTCTGTAAACGCCATTAGACTGTGCCTCAAAGGTAAATGTCTCTGTATCGGCATTCCATGAAGATGTACCAAGCGTCGCACCTGAGCCATATGCAGACACACTCACACTCGCGATTCCACTCACGTATTCCTCTACGCTTGGCGTGGCATTGCCAAATGGATCGCTTATTGTCAACGTGATCGACTGTGTTTCATTTTTCCATTCCGTTGGATTACCTGATACAGCATCTACTGTTGGCTTCGTCGTATCTACATAATAAGCATAGGTTGCATTAGCATCAGTACCAGCGCCATTGACGCTGTATACCTCAACTGTCCATTTGCCATCTTCATCAAATCCGCTAAAACCATTTGCATAAAGATCATACGATTCCGCTGTTCCACCATTCACAGATACCGTACAGGCAGATGCATCGGTTCCATCATTCGTGATGGTGTAGACTGTTTTGTTACCCGACGGCGACATAATCGTTATCGTTGTGGTGACAGCCGACTTGCCCGTATATTCGTCCTTTTCGAATGACAGCTTCAGGTCCCCATTAATTTTACTGTAATATGTTTCGTCTTCAGTATTTTCATAGGTTTGGGCGCCATCGTTCATGGATGGCACCGGTAGCGGCAGATCACTTGCTGATGAAGCATCCATCTGATCGACCACATAATCCAACGTATGAACATTTCCCGCCAGATCCGTGTAACTCAGCGTCCATGTGCCATTGGTATCACTTGCGTTCTTGTCAATCACAAAGCTGATATCAGCTGTACTTGCACCAGAGATAATCGCTGAAGCACCTGACATATAACTTTCTATCTTAGAAGTATAGTCGGTAACTCCATCAAAGGTCAATTTCAGCGAAGTCGGATCTATACCACTTCCGTTCTTCTCGTCGATGCTGAACGTCACTTTCACATCAGCGCTAGTGAAGGCTCCTCCATCCGGCTTGGGCGTCGATGTAGCCGTAAATGAGATTGACGGACTGTCAATATCCACATAAATCTTCTGTCCGACGCTTCCAGAGTGATCCTCCGCATAAGTTCTGTTCTCAGCCTCGTCCTCGGTGTAGACAATTAACTCCCAGATACCGTCTTCGGTGATGGTAAACGTAGTATCTGTCGTAATCGATTTGGCGGTCGCTTTCTGCGTCGCCTGATTGGCATCTGTATCCGAAGTATTCCACAGAATATAGTATGTCATCTGCGGAGCCTCGCCGGTCGCCGCTACCGGATCGGTGATGGTCACTGTCGCACCGCCATCCTCACTACTGGTAGTATCAATGTTGTACACAGTGCCTCCGGACAGCCAGCTAGTACCGGTCGCCGCGTTACTGCCATCGGCCGCCGTCACTGTCACCGTCGGAGCTGTCGTCGGATTCTTCGTATCCACATTGGTCACAGTCAGGACGTAGATCGTCTTGTTCCCGGCCCCATCTGTCACGGTAATTGTATAAGTACCGTTCGCGCAGACATAGAAGCTCTCGTTAGCATTACTCGACGTGATGCCGTAATCAGTTACGTCAACTCTGCTGCTGTTCTTAAGAAGTCCTCCATTCGTCGTGATCGTCACGCTGCTGAATCCGCTGATCGCGTCAGCCATCGTAAGTGTAACCAACTGATCCTCGTTCAGCCAGTTTGTGCCGACGCCTTCGCTATTAGTGGTCAGCATAAAGTAACTATCCAGCGTTCCCGTTGTCGTCTCCGCTGTATCGCTGCTGGCACTTGAAGTTTTTGTTCCTGCAGTCAGTTTCAACGTCGGACGGGTCATATCAACCTTGATTGCCGTGGTCTCCTCCGTCACTGTACGAAGCGCGTTGTCCGTTGCGGTATAGGTCAGCTGGTAGATGCCATCGCCGTATTCGCTTGCACTCACGACAAATGAATCTTCTTCGCTTGCAGAAATCTCCGTGACGCTACTACCGTCTCTAGGGAACACGTTTTTATCCGTTTCCTGATTGGTATAATTTGTATCATCCTTAGTTGCTTTTTTTGCTATCGTCCGCAGAATCTTGGCGATTCCACTGATACCGCTCGTCGTGCTGATACCCACGCCGTCCTCAGCCTTCGCCTTGATAGTCGGATAGTCGGTGGCCAGGTTGTACCAGCCGGTAGCGGCTGTTCCGTCATTGTTATCACCACCGTTTGCACTCGAATAACTGAATGTGATCGTCGGGTCGACGGTATCGATCATCCACTCATCTACGCCAGCTGTCGAATTACTATACGCTTTCAGCGCCACCGGTGTGGTCTTGTTGCCCGCATTGTCCACCACGTAGATCCAAATATAGCCGTCGAGTTTGGCGTCTGCTCCCAGAGTGATGACATAATTACTGCCGGAAGGTGTTGCCGTCCCAGAACCGGTTGTCGTAGCAGTTCCCGCCGCCACAGTTTCTGCGGTAGCATTCGAATCTGTCAGCACATAGTACACTGTATTCACGTCGCTTGTTGCATCCGAGATCCCTGACAACGTAATCTTGAAGCCCTCGTTGAAGAAGTTGCCGAAGGTCAGGAAGTTTGCTATCTTCTCAAGCGTCGTTTCTCCGGTCACTGCGATTGAAATCTCACTGCTTGACACGTCTACATCCGGCATTGTGATATCCGTGTACACCACCAAAGACGTAGACATGGTCTCAACAGGATCTCCAGTTGTCGTAACGTAACTCGATGCGGTGATGTTTCCAGCCGCGTCCTGCCTCCAGACAGCCACATTCCACTTGCCGTCGGCCGGGAGGGTAACAGTCTTGGTCTCTGCATCGTCTCCGGATATAAATTGAGTCACATAATAGCTACTGCCGGTGTTTTGCGTTGTGTCATAGGCTGCGTAAGTATTATCTCCGCCTTCAGTGTACGGCCAAACTGCCACATAAGTATACAGTGTCGAACCCGCATCCGAAGCCGGTACCTTCACTTCTACCCATGTCTGCGTTGCTGTGCTTGAAGTATTTTGCTTATACCACTGGCTATTGTACGCCGGGCTGCTGGCAGAGTTTCCGTTCACGCCGCCTACATCAATATCCGCATCATCAAATGTATCCGGATTCGTTTTATCAATATTGCTTACAGTAAATGTGTAGGTTTCTACATTGTTCGCATTGTCCGTCACAGTGATCATGTAAGTGCCGTTCTGCTGCGCGTAGAAGGTGTAGCTGTTGTCAGCATTCAACTCAAATGTCAATGAGGAATCTCCTGTGCCGTTCTTCTCCGACGCGATGTAATCGCCGGATGTAGTGCTGACCTCCACACTCTTGATTCCGCTTGTGTC
The DNA here is from genome assembly GCA_021205385.1 of Lachnospiraceae bacterium. Taxonomy (GTDB): domain Bacteria; phylum Bacillota; class Clostridia; order Lachnospirales; family Lachnospiraceae; genus Hominiventricola. Next base: position 23,053 of record JAJPXQ010000082.1, read on the forward strand.
TACCGTTCCCGCGTCAGATACCTTAAAGGTCAGCGCCACATCCTCATTCGTAGGCGTGGTCGAATAACCGTCCGGATAAACGCTGGTTGAAAGCTCCGTGTTGCTGCTATTAGTTATCACCGGCTTGGTCCTATCAATCAGAATATAATAGGCATCCGTCGACTCATCCACATTCTGCTGGTCTGTCACTGTCTTTGTCGCGAGTGTCCATAGCCCTTCCTCCTCCGCAAGATCCACTTCTGCCGGAATCGTATTTTGAATCCACAGTGCCATTGCATCCGTATCTGCTTCATAGCTATAAGTATATGTCTTGCCTAACGGGCTTGTCAGTGTTCCGGAATAGGTAAATACAGCCGTATCCGCCTTCGCGCCGGTCAGATACAGATATACATTGCTGTATGTCGATGCGTCAATCGTGGTTGTCGAGCCTGATGTGAGCTGCGGCAGACCTGTCGTTTTACCCGTATCGTCATTATAATACACCTGTGCACTGCCCAGCGCGGTGTTGTCCATCTTTGTCACATGCAGATACGTACTGCTCTCATTTCCGGCATAGTCCACAAAATCAAGAATATAGTAGCCGTTTGTTTTACTGTTTGTATTTTTTCCATCCTTATCAATTGTAAAGGATATTGTTACATTTCCGTCACTATCAGGACTTGAAACACTGAGACCCGAGAGAAGTTCTTTCGTCGCTCCCGATTCTGCCGTACTATAATACAGCTGAAGATCCGTAATGTTGACATTGAGCCCGCTGCCCGTGCCATCGTTCAGCACAAAGTACAGGGTAACGTCATTTCCGGTTGAACCGCTTTCCGGCTCTGTAGTTCTCGTACCGTCGCTGCCCTCCATCACTTCCGGCGCGTTGCGGTCCACATACATATAATAGGTCACTTCGCCGCTGGTCTCTGTGGTCGAACTTCCGGATGTATATTGGGCCTCGGTTGTCAAAGAAGCCTCATCCTCATTCCAGACGTGCAGGATGTATACGCCGTCATTAGCATCAGAGGCAATGGTCGGCGCCGCATATGTCGTCACAGTGTCATCTGTGCTTGCATACGGCGTCTTTGTTCCCGCTGTCACGGTGCCGCCATACGCCCTGTAGGAAAGCGTGTAGTAAGTATACGCCGTGGAGGCGTTGTTCTTCTCATCACCCAGGTTGTCATCGATCGTTGTATTGATCGAACCATCGGCCTTGGTGTACCACATAAGACTTGTATTATCCGTCACACTGTTATTTGTCTCGCCAGTATCAGCGTCGCCTGTCGTATTATCAGGAGATACCGTCACGCTCGGCGCAGCCGGTTTGGTGGTATCCAGATTTGAGACCGTGATAACCTTACTGCTCTCATTCCCCGCCACGTCTTTCCATGTCAGGGTATAGGTGCCATTCTCGGTGATCGTAAAGGAACCAGTCGCGATTGCGGCATCAACCGATGTCACATCTGTCAATTCAGGCGTAGTGCCGGAGATATTCGTCGCAGTCAAAGCGATGGTTGACACGTTTACCTTGCTGAAGTTATCCGTCAGCGTAAAGCTAATAGTCTGGCTCTTTGTCTTCCAATTGTCTGTGTCAGCGAAATTAACGTTGTCGATATCAGTTGAAGTTGTGCTTCCCTCTTCCTGAACTGTGAACTCATCCCCAGGCGCAGTCTTATCCACAAGGATTGTGACTGTAATATCTGCCTCGTTATTCGCATTGTCGACGACCTGTGCGTAAATCTTATAGGTACCGTCAGCGTTTATCGTGTAAGTGCTGTTTGTATCGCTGGGCGTCTTAGCGCCGTCTTCACCTGATGAATAATCTTTCTCAACTCCTTCAGACGAACCAAACAGATACTCTGTCGATGAAGTCGCTGCTCCCGGCGCGATATATTCCACATAAGCCGACACCGTATACAGGCCGCTCTGTTGCCCGTCATCTGCAGTCAGTGAGAGGGTCGGATATGTATCATAGTAATAATATGTATCCGTTTCTACAGCTCCCGTTTCCTGGGATGAATAGGTTTGTCCTGTCGGATGGTTCGAGTCGCCAAATGTACCGCTCACGGATACGCTGATCTCCGGATTTAACGTATCAATCTGCCAGTTTTCACTACCCGCAACTCCACTGTCATACATGACCAGCTCATAGTCGGCAGCCTTGTTTCCGGCCACGTCGTAGACCCAGACGGTGATGGTGCTTTCATCTTTCAACTGACTGCTTCCCAGTGTGATCGTGTAGGTCCATGTACCGTCGTTATTATTCGTGATGTCGGCCGTGCCGGTGTAGGTATTGCCATTACTGTCTGTCGTTGCGCTGGTTGAATCTGTTGACAGCTTATAGTATCCGCTCGACATATCCACGCCACTCAGATTGTCAGTCGTCGTGATCGAGATCTGGATTCCATCATCCACGCTAAAGTAGTTGCCGAACCCGAAGAAGTTCGCAATGGTGCCGGCTATCGTAGCCATACCATCGTAGCCTTTCACTTCGATGCTGTCCGCTGTGAATGTCGGCGCGGTTTTATCTACCTTCACAGTCTGAGAGTTGTTCACTGTGATTGTCGTACCATCAACCGCCGCATTTTCGCTGTAGTTCCCCGCAGCATCCTTCATGTACGTGAGCAGGGTATATGTGCCGTCCGTGGTGAACGTGTAAGTACAGGTAATGCTTCCGTTTTCGATGGTCGAGGAATCTCCGCTTGCAAATATTGAGCCCGTGGAATCCAGCACCTGCCAGTAGAGCGTCTCCGTGGCATACTTGAAGTTACTGCTCGAATCATTTGCTTCAGCGGTGAAGGTTACGGTCTGATATGCATTATACCAGCCCGCTGTATTTGTACTGCCGTCTACGGAAATGCTCGGCGTCGCCGGTTTCGTCTTGTCCACGTTGTCGACGGTGATCCATGTATCCTCAAGCTCATTGCCCGCCATGTCATAGGCCACGATATAATAGTAGCCGTTCTCGGAGACGGTGAAGCTAACCTCGTATTTTGTATTCGCGATCACTTCTGAATCTGTGGCGTCTGTACCAGCAGCTGTAGTAGTGGTATTTACTTCGCTGGTAGTCTCCGTCCCGTCAGCAGTACTCACGGAATAAACCTTTATCGTATCGTGCCGCACACCGCTCGTGGTGTCTTCCAGCGTAAAGGTGATAGTCTCATCCTCGTTTGTCCAGTCCTTATCCGTTGTATACTCCGTGCTGTAGGTCGGCGCAACGGTATCGACTTTGATAACAGCGGTATTATAGCCCGTATTGTCTGCATTCGACACCGCAGTCACGGTCAACGTAGTGACGCCCTGTCCGAGACCTGACAAAAGCAGATTTCCGCTTTGCGTATACGTCGTTGTTTTGCTTCTCGCTGTGCTCGTTGTAGTCGAAGTCAGCAGACGAGTCGTATCGCTGGCATCTATCTTAGTAGCGCCGCTCAGAGCATAGTATACCTCTCTCAGGCCGGCCTTTTCTTCCTCTGCGGTTACTGCCACGGTCGCGTTGCTTCCGCTGTTCATCCAACCAAGGTCGTTTACGCTATCCGTCCAGTTCAATGTGACTTTCGGATTATCGGTTGTATATGTCCAGCTGGTGACATTTCCTGTAGCAGTCAGCTTCGCTTCTGAGCTGTTTCCGGCGTAGTCATATGCAGTCATGGTAATTGTGCCATCGGTGAACTCGCCGCTGATCGTGAAGGTCGCTGTCGCATAGCAGGTCCTGGTCGGGCTTACAGTCTGATGATTTGCTTCCTCATAATATATTATGGACGCATTTCCATTCAGGCTGCTGTTCGTGCTCACTGTGTAAGCCAGGGACGCAACTCCGCTCAAATTATCAGAGAGATCCACGGTCACCGTATATCCCTTGTTTCCAAATACACCAAAAGTCAGGATATTCAGTGCTGCATTTCCTTCTGAATATTCTACTGTATAGTTTCCGATCGTCGGATTCGTCGTGTCCACCTGTATCGTCTTGCAGGCGATAGCCGACGAATTCGTCGCGCCATCCTCCACCCAGTAATACAGATACCAT
>JAJPXQ010000008.1 GCA_021205385.1 Lachnospiraceae bacterium
ATTTTTCGCAGCCGATGAAGGAAGGCAAAGTCGCCGGTATTTTTCTGTCAGGGTTCCCAGTACTCATAGGTATATTCGATCTCAAGATAATTGCTGCTGCTGGCAGGGTATTCTCCCTGAAAAATCAGATTTCCGTTCTCGTCATACTCGTAGGTGTACTGCTTACTCAGGGTGCCATCCAGGTATTTGTCGGTTTTGGAGACAACATTCCCGGCGGAATCGTAGCTGTACTCTGTAATCAGGGAGTGTGACAGATCCGTTCCGAATCCGTCGTGATAGGTTTGTGAGAGAATTGTGCCGTTCTCGTCATAGACATAGCTGTATGTCCCGGTACTGTCCGGCTCGGTATCACTCCAGTCACTATAATAATCGATCGTGATGACATTGCCGTAGTCATCGTAGGAATACTGTTCCACCCAGACGAGGGAGCCGTCTCTTTCATAATAATCTGTCAGGCAGAAGCCCTCATCGTCGTAGGAATAGGTATGGGCAGTTTCCGTTACCGTGCCGTCCGATTTATAGTTGACATTTTTTTCTGTCCGCAGATTTCCGTCCTCGTCATAGGTCCACTCGTTGATTTCGTCAATGCCATCCAGGTTACTGCTGATCTCAGACAGCATATTCCCCTGAGAGTCATAGCTGTAATCCGTCTGGCTGGTGACGTTCCCGGCAGTGTAGTAAGAGTACTCTGACAGAAGGTTCCCGGAGGAATCGTAGCTGTATTCCGTATACCTGGTATGGGCGTTTTCCCTGGCCTGGAGGGAAGTGCTCATGACGAGGTAGCCGTTTTCGTCGTAGCTGTAGGTATAGCTGGTGTCGTCGATCGAGTCCGCGGAGTTGACGGAATAGAACCGCTTTGCCGTGAGCAGATACTGCGCCGGCAGCGCTGCCCGTTCTCCGTCCGCTTCGGCCTCGTCCGTGCCGCTGGTCCCGACGGAAGCGGAATCACTGTCCGCTCCCACCGAAACGTTAGCACTGGCTTCGGATGCCGCACCCTTTTCACCGGCATGGCGCAGGCCGAAATACGCGCCGCCTCCCGCTGCTACGCAGACCGCGAGGACAATGACGACGATGGTACCAATACCGGGCCTGACCATTTTCCTGCCCGTGGGGTCAGTTTTGTTCTCCATATGCTCAGATCTCCGCATCTTCCACGCTGGATTCACAGTTGTAACGGTCGATATTCTTCGTCACGCAGTTGGTGTAGAGCTCATCCAGCGTCTCGTATCCCTTATAATGTAATGTTACATTGCTCCAGAAACTTTCTTCCCATAAAAGCCGGCTGATCTTTTCTGAGCACAGGCTGTAATCGGTCAGATCTACCGAGCAGCTTCCGTCCGCTTCGATGACGAGGTCATAGAACGCGATGGTGGTGTAATACTCGTAAGTCGTGTCAATGCCGTGCTCTTCGTTATATTCATGGGACTGAATCTTGTAAACCATGTACAGGTCATTTTCCGTGCCGCCGTTCTTGGGCGTGAGAAGATAACTGCCGAGGCAGGTCATGCCGTTCAGAAACTGCGCTTCGGTGTTCCAGTCGTTCGCCACATAGGCGCTTATGACATCCTCGCACTGCGACTGAAGCTGTTCCATCGTGGAATCCGGGATCTCAGCCAGCGTCGTGACATAGCTGGCCAGCCCATCCACCGTATACTCCTTTGTGGTCTCGGAGGGGACCATTCCATAGGTCTCCGCGAAATAGTCCATGTCTGTGTTGGAGAGGGATACCACCACAGTATCGCCGTTGCTAAGGCCGCTCGAAGGACTTACGGAAAAACGGAGTGCCGAGACGGCGTCGAGGGTGGAGGAGTTCTGCACCTCCACGTAGCCGTCCGGCGCGGTGCCGGAATAGGCAAGCTCAATATCCGCGAAGGGATCGAAGGAACCGACGCTCTCCAGACCCTCGACGGTGTACTCGATGTCGCTGAATTTGACGGAGTAGTTGAAGCACTCCTCGATTTCTTCCAGCGAATCGTCCGAGATGGACCAGGTAAAGGTAATCACGTCGCCGTTTGACAGCCCGCTGCTCTGGTCGAGCGAACCGGACACATAGCTTGCCAGCGTCGACGGCGCGTCGATATAGTTCAGCCAGTCTCCGAAGGTGTCCTCCGCTTTGCTCGAAAACTTGATTTTGTCCTCGTAGTCGTCCAGAAAGCTTTCTGTGTCAAAGGTATAGGACGCGTTGCCCACCGTGTCATAGCCGGAGGCGGTGATCGTCAGATAGTTATTCAGATTGATTTTCTTTCCGCCCATACGGGTGACGATGAGCAGCAGGAGTACGACGACCGCAGCCGCGGCAATGATGAGCCCCGTCTTCTTTGAAGGGGCCGCTTTCCCGGAAGCAGAGGGTTCCGCTGCCCGTCTGCTTTCGCCGTCGGGAGCCGTCACGGATTCCCGGACCGCTGATGCTTCCGCAGGCGCGGTTTCGGGAATCGGCGCAGCAGTTTCCTCTGTACCGGCCTGTTCCGGCGCACTTACCCGTGCGCCACATTTTTCACAGAATCTCGCGCCCTCTTCGATATGGGCGCCACAATGATCACAAAACATAATAAAACCTCCTTTTTTCAGTTAAAACAGATAATTCCACATGCCGCCCAGCGCCTTTTTCAGCGCGCTTATCACGATACTCTTTCCGATGAGCAGCGTCAGGATGGTGAGGATCAGCGTCACGACCAGGAAAATATGATATCCCTTTGCGGGCTGTTCCCGGAAAGCCGTGCGGATGGCGCCCATATTGGAGAGCGTGCCGACCACAATCAGCATAAACAGCATGGTCAGAATGAGCACATAATTGTCAATGCCGAGCAGCGTCAGCAGAAACAGGATAAGCGAGCAGAGCGCATCCGGTACACTGGCCGCGCACAGCAGAGCAATGTGATCCTGGATTTTCTGACTCCTGTCGCCGGAAAACAGATAGCAGCACAGGGCGTAGACCACTTTGATGACGAGCGCTACGAGACCCAGCAGGAACGCGGGGCCGAGAGCTTCTCCAAAGTCCATGCCGATTCCTGTAAACAGCTTGATGACAAACAGGAACACTGCGATGAAATAGATGCCGCCGATGATGTACTGCGGGATCTTGTCCGGGTCATCATGGGCGTCCTGCAGCGTTTTTGAGGGGTCGCGGAGCATGCCGCTCAGCAGTTTGCCGAGCTTCTGCGCGACGCCGCTCTCCGTGCTTCTTTCCTTTACACTCTCCGGGCAGTCGCAGAGCTCATTCTCCGCGAGCTGCTTTCCACAGTATTTACAAAACATAATACTTCCTCCTTAGATTTTGAATTTTGATTTATAGATTGTCCGCGCTCTGGCGGATCAGTCCTTCTTTTTCCAGCTGGATGACAATCTTTTTCCACAGCCTTCGCCGTGCCAGATCCTGTTCCAGCATCTGTTCCCGGATCTGCTTCCCGGTGCGTATGTCCCGCCTTCCCGGGCCGCGTATCCTTGCCGATTCTCTCATGCAGGTCCCTCCTTGTCAGTTTGGCTCTATGTCGGAGATGGAGAAGAGGAGGAGACTGCTGCCCGTCCTCGCCGCATAGGCGTTTGGTATGATGACGAAGGTCATTTCCGCTTCAGCACCCTGCGCGGTGCTGTACGAGGTGCGCACGCTCCAGCTTCCATCACCATTGTCTTCCCATGACTGTATGCTGTAGTCGTCGACCCACGGCAGATCACCGAGCAGAAACTGGTAGGAGCCGTCCGCATATTCCACCCATGAGGTCCCGGATACCTCCGGCAGTCCGGTGAAGTCCGCAAACACGGCGGCGGCGACCTGCTCCACGACAGAGGCGGAGTAGCTGATGTACTGACCGGAAACGCTGCCCTCAGGGAACCAGGATTCGCCATAGAGGTAGCTGATGACTGCGTCCATGATATTCCAGAAAGAGGCCGGGTCATTCACATTGTAGTCGGCGTAACCATAGCCGGTGAACATGCTGATCGGATAGAACAGATCCTCGACGCGGGCCTGCTGCTCCTCCGTCAGCTGGGGAATCTCCGTTTTGGCGGCGTCCTCATACGCTGTGAGATCTTCAAAGCGGCTGTACTCATACTCGCTGCAGGAATAGCTGGTCGCCTGGGACGGATCATCGTCATACATTCCATAGTAAGAAATGCAGGAGGCCATATTTCCATTTTCATCGTAGGTATAGGTGATCAGCTCCGTCTCTCCATAAAGCTCTTCCGTCTCGCTCAGCAGGAGGCCGTTTTCATCGTAGGTGTAGCTGCGGGTCGATGTCTCTTCGCCGTCGACAGTTTCCTTTGACAGTATGTTTCCGTTTTCGTCGTAAGTATAGAGATACTCGACAGTTGAGGAACGGGTCTCACCATAGTAATTTTGTTTTATTATATTGCCATAAGAATCATATTCGTATGTGCAATGGGAACTGGTTTCCGAATAAGAAGAATCCTTTTGAGTATTGTATTCCGCGATTCGATTCCCATTCTCATCGTAGCTGTATTCCGCAGTGTCAGACAGGAGGAAATCCCCGGAATAGTACATCATATACACTTCCGTTATCTGGTTTCCATCGGCATCGTATTCCCACGTGTACGAGTAGTTGGTCTGCCCTGCGCTGTCATACTCGATCTCGCTCAGCAGATTGCCGTTTGCGTCGTAGCTGTACTCTGTCCGGTTGGAGACTTCCGCAACCTCCTCGTATGGATCCTGTTCGGTGCCGACTGTCGTTTTCTGTATGAGCCAGCCATTCTCGTCATAGTAGTAGTCGATCGTGTATTCCGTCGACCAGCCCTTATAGTAGCCGGTATAGAGCTCTCTGGTGACGAGGTATGCAGGGTGGGTCGTTTCCTGACTTTCGGCCTCTTCTGAAATTTCCTCCGCCTCTTCTTCCATGTTTTCTGCATCCGTGAGATCGGTCTCTGCGAGCCCGGCCTCTGTCTCCTCTGTGAGGGCTTCCGAAGCGTCATCGGAGGAGAGCGCCCCGGACGTGGCGAGGTATGCTCCGCCGCCGACGAGCGCACAGGCGGCGATCACGATCGCCGCGATCTTTGCCCCACCGATGGAGGCTGCAGCCACGCCCGCGGCACTTCCCATGGCGCTTCCGGTCGTCTGCGCTGCCTGCGTGGCGGAAACGGTCCGGTCTGCCTGTACAGAAGCAGAGGCTGTTCCACTTTGAAGCTTTTTCGCGATCGAGGCGAAGGAAACCGCGCCTTCTGCCCCTGGAGCAAGGACGCCATTTTCCCGGAACTGCGACATGATCCACAGGAAGAAGGGGATCGGTGCGAGGCCGTAGAGCTTCGTACCCTGCTTCTCCAGCAGGAGGACCTTGCTCTTTATTTTTTTCTTTGCATAATTTACGTTGCTGTTGACTGTCCCTTTTGGAATATCCAGCTGTGCGGCGATCTCGGCGGTGGACAGCCCCTGCTGCCAGAGCGAGATGCACAGACGCTGCATTTCGGGCAGGTCGCCGATCATCGCGTCCAGCAGGCGCCGGGTCTCCGCAGCGTCCAGCTGAACCTGCGGATCTGCGAAATCGCCATACTCTTCGTCTGCGGCGATGGCATCCATGCCCTCGTACTCATCGTCTGAATTCTGAGGACGGAAATCGTCGAGCCCCCAGTGACGGTCGGCGGTGCGGATGTGATGCAGCGCTGTGTTCCGGCAGATTCCCTGCCCCCAGCGCAGAAAGGATTTCGGTTCCGCCAGCTTGTCAAGACTTTTATAAATCTGGATGTAAGCCTCCTGGAGTACGTCCTCGATGTCCTGTTCACTTTTCAGCATCGTATACAGATAAGCCCGGAAATTCTGGATGGACTTATTATATAGAAACTCGAAAGCCTCCATGTCGCCTCTTCGGGCTGCTTTAACGCTGTCTGTAGAATCAATTGTAGCCATGTTTTCTCCCTCTCAAATCATAGGACTTTTGAATGCTCTGTTCATCATAGCGTATTTTTTTTTTCAATGGGACCTTACAGAAAAGCGCTATTGTTTGACAAAACGTTCTCCGTATACAACGCCTCCGGTGACGATCAGGTCGCCGTCGTCGACCACCGCGTCAAATACGGTATCTGCGTACCAGCCGCCGCCTCCGATCTCGAGCCGGTATCCGTCGTCGCTCTTTTCGTAGGAGCCCTCGAAGCTCAGTCCGCTCTGATACCAGGTACATTCGTCCTTGCTGTCGAAGGAGACGCTGTAGTAGCCGGATTCGCTGGTGTAGGTTCCGGACAGTCCGCTGCCTCGCGACAGAATCACGGCGACGATCGCGATTACAAGAACGGCCGCGCCGATCAGCAGAGGCATTTTATGGCTCTTCCCGCGCGCCTCGTTGTTAACAGTTGCTCCAGATTTCGTACAATACATTTTTCTTTCCTTCCTTTCTTTTGTTTTGTCTTACACCTGATAGTTCCCGGTAATTTTGATCTGATTTTATTTTTTTGAAAAATTTTTAAAAAATTTTTTTACACGGGATAAAATGGGGAATTTATGTTAAATTTACGAAGTTCAGGTAAAATATGATCTGACCGGGGAAGCCCCCGGTTGTTTTTACTCCAAAAAAATTGTATACTAAAAGACAGCACGGAGAACGGAAGGACTGGAGGAGAGATGGAAAAACAGACCGAGGAGAAAAAGAAACGTCTTCCGCTGATACCGCTTGTCTGTGGTGTTCTGGCAGCGCTGCTGCTGGCGGTATACTTTGGTGGGGTGTTTTACTATCAGAATCGTTTTGTGAGAGGGACGCTCATCGATCAGGTGGACGTGTCGGGCATGACGATAGCGGGATTAGAGGAACGGATCGAGAGCTACACGCTGCGCGTCCTGGAGAGGAAAAGCGATGGAAGCGCACTGGAGGAAGAGATCTCCGGTACGGATATCGGGCTTTCTTACGCCTCGACGGAGCCGCTTCAGGAGATTCTCGAGGGGCAGAATACCTGGCTCTGGTTTCTTGTGCAGAACAACGACTACGAGCTGGAGGATGTGATAAGCTGGGATGAAGAAGCGATGGAGGAGGCGGTGCAGGCGCTGCATGGGTTTGACGCCGACTTTGCGGTTGAACCAACGGACGCTTATATTTCGGACTATGTCTCCGGCAGCGGCTATTCGATTGTAGAGGAGACGCAGGGAAATACGCTGAACCTTACACGTACGCTTACGGCTGTCAGGTCCGCTGTCGCGGAGCTCGAAGAAGAAGTGAACCTGGATGCGGAAGGCTGCTACGAGGCGCCCCAGGTATGTGCTGACGATGAGGAAATTGTGAGTCTTCTTGCAAAGCTGAAAACCTATGAGGATCTCACGATTACCTACACTTTCGGGGACAATATGGAGGTGCTCGATGGCGAGACGATCTGCAGCTGGCTCAGCGTCGAAGACCTTGAGGTAAGCCTGGACACGGAGAAGGTGGAGGAGTTTGTATCCACGCTTCGCCAGAAATACGACACGATTTTTCGCTCCCGCACTTTTGTGACCAGTTATGGTACGGAGGTCACGATCAGCTCCGGCGATTATGGCTGGTGGATGAACTACGTGCAGGAGGCTGAAGAGCTGGCTGAGATGATTGAGAACGGGGAGAGCGGCGAACGCACACCGGTTTATTATCAGACAGCAGCTTCTTACGACACGCCGGATTATGGAGACACTTATGTAGAGGTCAACCTGACTGCGCAGCATCTCTTCTACTATGAAGATGGAGTGCTTGTCATGGAGTCGGATTTCGTTTCGGGAAATTCCGCAAAGGGCTATGACACGCCGGCTGGTGTGTATGGCATTACATACAAGCAGCGGGACGCCACACTTGTGGGTGAGACCTACGAGACGCCGGTTTCCTACTGGATGCCGTTCAATGGAAATATCGGTCTGCACGACGCAACCTGGCGCTCGAGTTTCGGCGGCGATATCTACAAGACGAACGGCTCGCACGGTTGTATCAATCTGCCTTACGCAAAGGCGCAGGAGCTCTTTAGCTATGTGGAGACGGGTACGCCGGTTATCTGCTATTACCTGCCGGGAACGGAGCCCGCACCTACGGAAGTGGATACGTCCGGCGAGACGGAAGACAGCGTGCAGACGACGGAAGAAACAGAGTCTGCGGAGACAGCAGTTACAGATGAAACAACAGACACAGGAGGAATTGCCGAATAGGACAAATCGAAGAGAAAAGGAGAGGTATTATTGGGCTATTATGAAAAATGGAGAAACACAGCGCAGAAATACGAAACGCTCTGCGTGAAAAACGACACAATTTCCGATCATTTATTTCAGGAATACGGCGTGAACCGGGGACTTCGTGATGTGAATGGGAATGGTGTGCTGACCGGCCTCACCAATATTTCCAGGATTGATTCCTTTAAAATGGAAGATGGGAAAAAGATTCCCTGCGAGGGGCGGCTCTGGTATCGAGGCTATGATGTGCGTGATCTGATTCAGAGAATACCGGATGGACATTTCGGTTTTGAGCGGATTGCCTATCTTCTGATGTTCGGCGACCTGCCGACGCCTCAGGAAGAAAAGGAATTTTTTGATACGCTTGCGAGCGGGCGTGAGCTTCCGACTAATTTTACGCGGGATGTGATCATGAAGGCGTCCAGCAAAGACATTATGAATTCCATGACGCGGAGCATCCTGACGCTGGCGTCCTATGATGAGAATCTTGACTCAAACAGCCTGGACGACGTGATCTGCCAGTGCCTGAATCTGGTCAGCGTTTTCCCGATGCTGGCAGTCTATGGGTATCACGCATACAATCACTATGACCGGGATGGGAGTATGTATATCCATCGACCGGATCCGACACTTTCCACGGCAGAGAATCTGCTGATGATGCTGCGTCCGGATAAGAAATACACCTACCTCGAGGCGAAGGTGCTGGATGTGGCGTTGATTCTCCATATGGAGCATGGAGGAGGAAACAATTCTACATTTACGACCAGGGTCGTCACTTCCTCCGGATCAGACACCTACTCCGCGATCGCAGCGGCCATGTCTTCCCTGAAGGGGCCAAAGCACGGCGGCGCGAATATCAAGGTTATGGAGATGATGGATGATATCCGTGCTCATGTGAGCGACTATTCGGATCGGGATGAGGTCGGCAGTTATCTCAGTAAGATACTGGCGGGCGAGGCGTTTGACGGCAAGGGCCTGATCTATGGAATGGGTCATGCGGTATATTCACTGTCTGACCCGAGAGAGCGGATTTTCAAGGGCTTCGTGGAAAAGCTGGCGGCGGCGAAAGGCCGTGAGGAGGATATGACGCTCTACAGAAACATCGAGTCGCTTGCGCCGGAGCTGATCGCCGAGAAACGAAAGATCTATAAGGGCGTCAGTCCGAACGTCGATTTTTACAGTGGATTTGTCTACGATATGCTTGGTATTCCGCAGGAGCTCTACACACCGATTTTTGCAATCGCGCGAATTGTCGGATGGAGTGCTCACCGTCTCGAGGAGATCGTGGGAATGAACAAGATTATCCGTCCATCTTACAAGAGTGTGATGAAAGAGAAAACATTGACATAAAGAAAGGGCTTCCCGCGGGAAGCCCTTTCTTATACTCATATTCAGTCGAATTTATTCGAGAACCAGCTCGTCCCATCTGGTGGTGGATACGAGTGCAATGTAGGTCTTGCCGGTATTCAGCGTGATCTCGTTGCCGTCCGCGTCGTAGAACTTCGTCGGCTCCATGTCATGGCCCTTGGACCAGGTGACAGGAATCGCCTTGCCGCCGGTGATATAGTAACCTTCGCCGGACTCATTGATGATGTTGAACTGCATGTAGCCGTTGCTGTCATACTGCGTATGCGATGCGCACTGGATGATGACATTCGTGAACGCAAGCTGCTTGCTGTCATTTGCCAGGTCGATATGAGCCATGCCGTACTCGGAGTAGAGATAGGTGCCGCTCTCCTCGTCGTAGTCCAGCTGTGAGCCATTGTGGTCAAAGGGCAGGTCGACAAGTACGCAGTCAAGAGAATCGGAGGCGTCGCCCAGGTCGACCGGGTTGGATTCGCTCGCGAACTGCCAGTGGGCTCCCTGATAATACTCATTGTAATCGACATCAATGCCAGCGGACTCCATGCGGTCTTCGATCTCTCCGGTCGTCACGTACTCCGTGAACTCTCTGGATTTTCCGTTATTAATACGGGAGAAGCCGCCGCTTAAGTGGTCTACCCAGTCATTCTCAAGGAAGGCGTCGATGTAGTAGGGGCCTCCGTCGTGGATCACGACTGCGTTGTACTCCGGCGCAATCATGAAGTTGGTCGGGCGCACGCTGCGGATGCTGCCGAACTGCGTGATGCTCGCATAATCTTTTACAATGGCCATGAAGCGGGTGATTTCACCATTCGCAGTGCTGTTCATCATCTCATAGACGATGTCTGCCTGCGTCAGGCCGTAGTGGTAGAGGGCGGTCTTCTCGTTGTCAACCATGATGGCGACCGGGCGCTGACTCTGCAGGCTCTCATCAATCCATTCGTTGGTCAGCTCGCTGCGGTAGTATCCCTCGCGGGTCTCTTCTTCCTCGACAACTTCTTCTTCTGCGACTTCCTCTTCCTCAGTCTCTTCTTCCTCGGAAATGTCGGTGACGCTCGGCGCCGCCGCTTCCTCCGTCTCAGAGGAGCCGCCGCACGCGACCAGCGAGAAGCACGCGATAAGGGCTGCCAGGAAGACAAGTAAAGTTCCTTTCTTCATAAGTAATAAAATCCTTTCTGTGAGATAATCTTTAGACAGTATACACCACTTTTGAGATTTTTTAAAGTATTAATCACAAAATCACAATTCGAACACATTTCGTTGCTATAACTATGATACAGAAGATTTTAGCCGTTTGCTTTTACCTGGCAGCCGACTTCTTTTTACAGTACAAAAATATATTAAAACATAAGGAGAAACAGCCATGTATGACGATTTAAATAATAATGATACAACAGGCAGAAATTACAATGATACCGGGAGCAGCTATACGCATTATAATTCATCGGACGCGATGAATCAGCCGAAGAAGAAAAAGAAAAAAGGGGGATTTGGCAGGACAGTCGCCAAATGCCTGGTGCTCGCAGTGCTGTTCGGAAGCGTCTCCAGCGCGGCGTTTATGGGCGTAAATTATCTGGGCCATCAGTACCTGGGAGACGCGGTGAGCGCACAGGTTGATACAGATACTGCCGGGACAGAGATTGATTCCGGTGAAAGCGCAGTGGCGAGTACGACTACCGGTTCTGCCGGCTCGGATGTCTATGATGTGTCGGATATCGTGGAGAACTGCATGTCGTCGGTCGTCTCGATTACAAATGTGAGCACGACGGAATTCCGGACGATGTTCGGGAGCTATTCGCAGCAGAGTTCCTCCAGCGGTTCGGGTATTATCATCGGACAGAATGACAAGGAGCTTCTGATTGTAACAAACAACCATGTAATCACGGGGGCGGATGAGATCAGCGTCTATTTTAACTCAGATGGCGAGGAAGCGGACGAAAGCAATGTTTTCTCCGCACTGGTGAAAGGAACGGATACCAGCAAGGATCTGGCAGTGATTGAGGTGAACTTAAGCGATATACCGGAAGAGACGCTGGCCACGATCAAGATTGCGACGATCGGAGATTCCTCTTCGCTGAAGGTCGGAGAGCCGGTTGTAGCAATCGGGAACGCCTATGGTTACGGTCTTTCCGTGACGTCCGGGATTGTCAGTGCGCTGAACCGCGAGGTTACGCTCGAATCTGACGGGCAGACGATCACGAGCAAGCTGATCCAGACCGATGCGGCGATCAATCCGGGAAACAGCGGAGGAGCCCTGCTGGACGCAAAAGGAGAACTGATCGGCATCAACTCTGCAAAGTTTGTCTCAGAAGATGTGGAGGGCATGGGCTATGCCATTCCGATCTCGGACGTGGAAGAGATTATCAATGAGCTGATGGACATTGAGATCCGGGATAAAGTGGATGAGAGCGATCAGGGTTATCTGGGGATCTCGGATCTGGTCGATGTGACGACGGATGTATCGGAAAGCTACAATATGCCCACCGGTATCTACGTCCGTACTGTGATAGACGGACTGGGAGCGGACGCGGCCGGTATGGAAGCCGGAGACATTATCACAAAGCTGGGCGGCGTGACGGTGTCAGGTTACAGCGAGCTGAAGGAGCAGCTCACCTACTATGCGGCGGGCGAGACAGTCGAAGTGATTGTCCAGAGAATGGAAAATTCATCTTATACGGAGAAAACGCTGCAGGTGACGCTTTGCACGGAGGCGGAGGTCAACGCGGCCCAGAAAGAATAGTTTTGCTTGCTCTTAAGACCTCCTGTGCGATATAATAACGGAAAAGGAGATTCTTATGGATTTTGAAGATAAAGATACAGAGGTGAAGGAACAGGCTGACACACAGGAGCAGGGGGACGAGTATGAGGACGTCTGCTTTATGTGCCACCGCCCTGCGAGCAAAGCGGGGAAGATGATCCATCTGACAAAGGATATCCATATCTGCGCGGAGTGCATGCAGAAGGCTATGGATACGATGAATAACGGAAACGTGGACTACAGTAAGATCGATTTTTCAAAGATGCCGAACATCAGCATGATTAATCTGTCCGACCTGCAGAATATGATTCCCCGCCGCCAGCGAGTGAAGAAAAAGGCGCCGGAGCAGAATGAGCAGCCAAAGCAGGAAAAGAAGCTGGATATCCGCAAGATTCCCGCGCCGCACCGGATCAAGGCAAGCCTGGATGAGTATGTCGTGGGACAGGAAAAGGCGAAGAAAGTAATCTCCGTGGCCGTGTATAATCACTATAAGCGCGTGGCTGCCGGAGCGGATGCAGACGGTATCGAGATCGAGAAGTCCAATATGCTGATGATCGGACCGACCGGCTGCGGCAAGACTTATCTCGTGAAGACTCTGGCCCGGCTTCTGGATGTGCCGCTCGCGATCGCGGACGCCACGTCGCTGACGGAGGCGGGATATATAGGCGACGATATCGAGAGCGTGCTCTCGAAGCTTCTGGCCGCGGCGGACAACGACGTGGAGAAAGCGGAGCAGGGGATTGTCTTCATCGATGAGATCGACAAACTGGCGAAAAAGAAGAATACGACCCAGCGCGATGTCAGCGGCGAATCAGTGCAGCAGGGACTTCTGAAGCTGCTCGAGGGAGCGGAGGTTGAGGTTCCGGTAGGCGCAAACAGCAAGAACGCGATGGTGCCACTTGAGACGATCAACACAAAAAATATCCTGTTTATCTGCGGCGGTGCGTTCCCGGATCTGGAGGATATTATCAAAGAACGGCTGAATGAGCAGTCTTCGATCGGTTTCCGTGCGGATCTGAAGGATAAATATGATAAGGAAAAGAATCTGATCAGCCGGGTCACCGTCGAGGACCTGAGAAATTTCGGCATGATCCCGGAGTTTATCGGGCGGCTTCCGATCATTTTTACACTCGACGCCCTGAGCGAGGATATGATGGTGCGCATTCTGAAAGAGCCGAAGAATGCGATTCTGAAGCAGTACCAGAAGCTGCTGGCACTTGACGAGGTGAAGCTGGAATTCACGGACGATGCCCTGAGCGCGATTGCGAGAAAGGCGATGGAGAAGGATACAGGCGCGCGGGCGCTGCGCGCGATTATTGAGGAATTCATGCTGGATATCATGTATGAGATTCCGAAGGATGACAATATTGGCCAGGTGACGATCACGGGCGACTATATTGAGCACAGAGGCGGGCCTCTGATCACGCTGCGCGGCGTACCCGCGCTGGAGATGCAGGGTTAACGCTTATGAAGATGTTTTTTGCAGGTATGACGCTCGCTCTGTTTCAGACCGATCTGGCGATAAAACGGGAAATCGAAGAACTGCCGGCCGGAAGCGGGGAACAGATGCTCCCGGGCGGATTTGCAGGCGTCACACGTCTGCACAATTATGGGCTGGCAGGAAGCAGATGGGCCGGACACACGACAGGGATCGTGAGAGGCACCGGCCTTGTGACAGCCGGCTGCATCGGGATGCTGATTCATCATCTGGTGACGCCGGGGCAGGAGATCAGAACAGCGGGTTTCGCGTTTCTGACAGGCGGAGCGCTTTCGAATCTCTATGATCGCTGCAAAAGAGGCTATGTGGTCGATTATATTCGTTTTCATACGCCGTTTAAGAGGCTGAATCGACTTGTGTTTAACCTGGCTGACTTCTTTATTTTCATTGGAGCAGTCCTGATATGTCTCGGAAATGGAGGCCACTCTCAAAGCTGAGAGCTTTTGAGGGTGGCTTTTTGAAAATCTGTGAGTGGAGGAAAATACTATGGCACAGGAAGAAAAGAAAAGAGAAGCAGAGCGTCCGGAGGAAAGCGGCACACAGAAGGAAAAAGAGCTGAGCCCGACCTGGAATGAGGACTGTCTGACGGAACTGGACGACTGGATTGAATCGCAGGGAGTTTACCTCAGACAGTAGGAGCTGCCGGGAGAAGCCATACCCGGCAGGAGACTAGTTCTGCGCCTTTTCGAGGGCAGACTGGATCGCGCTCACGAGCAGGAGCGAGGTGTATTGACTGTCCTCAGAGTAGGACAGGTTTTCCAGGGACTGCGTTTCACAGATCTGAGCAGCCAGAGACTCCAGCGCCGGTTCCATGAGCGGATACATGGCGGCGACGGTCTCGTCGAGCTGCCGGAAACGGATGGAAGAGATGTAGTCATTGTCAACGGTGACGGCGATCTCCATTGTGTTTCCGGAAAGCGTGAGCGAGGAAGTATAAATGCCGGCGGTATAGCGCCCTGCGGATTCGGCAGTCGGCTCAGTGACTGTGTTCTTCCGGCCTGACGAAAACATGAAGATCAGCAGTAAAAGAAAAAGGATGCCCAGCACGACAAAGACTGCTGTGTAGATCAGCTCCTTCATGTGGAATACCCAGATTTTGGTTTTGGCGCTCATGGCAGGCTCCTGTCGTTGATGATGCTTTGGTTATACTATATGAGGCAGACCGGCCGGGCATGCATAAAAATAAAAATAGCTCTTTCCTTTTTGGAAGTTTTGCTTTAATATATATCGTAGGAATCCAGCGTGACGGATTCCCGGGAGCGGTAAACGACATCGGGGCGTTTACGATTACTTATATATAAGGGGAGGGAAATACCATGATTTCAAACCAGATCATCCAAAACACGATTGACGGACTGAAGGGGATCACGAGGATCGACCTGTGCGTGCTGGACATGGAAGGGCAGATATTAGCCTCCACAGAGGAACTGCCGGAGGATATGGGAGCTGAGGCGGAGTCTTTTATCGCATCGCCTGCGGACAGTCAGGTTATTCATGGATATCAGTTTTTCAAAGTATTTGATGATAACCAGCTGGAATATATATTGCTGGCAAAAGGCGGCAGTGATGATGTCTACATGGTGGGAAAGATGGCGTCATTCCAGCTTTCCGGTCTGCTGACCGCATACAAGGAGCGTTTCGACAAAGACAACTTCATCAAGAACCTGCTGCTGGACAATCTGCTGCTGGTCGACATCTACAATCGCGCCAAGAAGCTGCACATTGCGGCGGAGGTGCGCCGTATGGTATTCGTGATTGAGTGCAATCGCGAGAAGGTGAATGTTGCACTGGAAAATGTAAGAAATCAGTATGGAAATAAGTCTCATGACTTCGTCACGGCTGTTGACGAAAAGAATGTGATCGTGGTGCGGGAGCTGGCCCAGGGAGAAGGGTACGAGGAGATGTTCCTTGTGGCGCAGGAGATGCTGGACGCGGCATCGGTGGACGGCGACGCCGTGCGCGTAGCGCTCGGCACGATTGTCGGCGAGATCAAGGAAGTGTCGCGTTCCTACAAAGAAGCGAAGATGGCGCTCGATGTCGGGAAGATTTTCTTTGAAGAGAAAAATATTGTGTCCTACAGTTCCCTCGGCATTGGCCGCCTGATTTACCAGCTTCCGATTCCTCTGTGCAAGATGTTTATTAAGGAAACCTTTGAGGGAAAGTCGCCGGATGATTTCGATGAGGAGACACTGACAACGATCAATAAATTCTTTGAAAACAGTCTGAACGTGTCGGAGACTTCGCGGCAGCTTTTTATCCACAGAAATACGCTCGTGTATCGTCTGGATAAGCTCCAGAAGGCTACCGGGCTGGATATCCGTGTGTTCGAGGATGCCATTACATTCAAGATCGCGTTGATGGTTGTGAAATACATGAGATATATGGAAACGATAGATTACTGATTTTAGGAGGCTTTCCATGATCGTACTGGAAAACGTAGTGAAGTCTTATCCTAATGGAGTCGGAGCCATCAATGGGATAAGTTTACATATCGAGAGAGGAGAATTTGTATTTGTAGTCGGCGACAGCGGCTCCGGGAAGTCCACACTGATCAAGCTCCTTCTGAAGGAGCTTGAACCCACGGAAGGGACGATTCGTGTGAACGGTGTGCTTCTGAACCGTCTGAAGAAAAAGGCGATTCCGAAGTATCGCCGGAAGGTCGGCTGCGTGTTTCAGGATTTCCGTCTGCTGAAGGACCGCAATGTTTATGAGAATGTAGCGTTTGCGCAGCGCGTGGTGGCGACTCCGACCAGGGAGATAAAAAAGAACGTCCCCGCGATGCTCTCCTTAGTCGGTCTGGCGGAGAAATACCGCTCCTACCCGAGACAGCTTTCCGGCGGAGAGCAGCAGAGAGTGGCGTTGGCCAGAGCCCTGGTGAACAGTCCTGACATTCTTCTTGCGGACGAGCCAACCGGAAATCTTGACCCGAAGACCTCCAGAGAGATCATGAAGCTTCTGGAAGAGATCAATGCCCGTGGAACGACGGTTCTCGTCGTCACTCATGACCAGGCGATAGTAAATACATTGAAAAAGAGGGTAATCCGTGTGCAGAAAGGGATTATCACCGGAGATGAGAAGGAAAGCGGGTATATCGGATGAGGCTCAGTACGATTGGATACTGCTTTGGGCAGGGCTTGAAAAACATATGGAGAAATAAACTTTTTTCGCTTGCATCCATGGCGACAATGGCTGCATGTATTTTTATGTTCGGCCTTTTTTTCTGTATTGTACAGAATTTTCAGTATTTTGTGAAAGAGGCGGAAGAAGGCGTCGCTGTGACGGTTCTGTTTGAGGAAGGGACGACAGAGGAAGAGATTCTTTCAATCGGCGAGGATCTGACGAAGCGTGAGGGCGTAGCAGAGGTCGTCTATGTCTCCGCGGATGAGGCCTGGGCGAGTTACCAGGAGATCTATTTTGAGGGAAATGAGGAGCTGGCGGAGGCTTTTGTGGATGACAATCCGCTGGCGAACAGCGCGAATCTTGAGATTTATATGAAGGATGTGGCTCTGCAGGACGATCTGGTGGAGTATATTGAGTCCATTGAGAACGTGCGTAAGGTAAACCGCTCGGATCAGGTGGCGGACATGCTGACGGGCTTCAATCGTCTGGTCAGCTACGTGTCTGTGGCGATTATTGTGCTTCTGCTGGCAGTCTCCACGTTCCTGATCAGCAATACGGTGGCGACCGGTATCTCGGTCCGGCGGGAGGAGATCGCGATCATGCGTCTGATCGGTGCAAAGAATTCGTTTATCAAGATGCCCTTCCTGATCGAAGGGATTATCATAGGGTTGTTTGGGTCGGCGATTCCTCTCGGTATCCTGTATTATCTGTATAATCGCATCATTGCGTATGTAGCGGCAGAGTTTAATATGCTGACCAGTGTGATGAGTTTTATTTCTGCTAACGAGCTGTTCCGCACGCTTTTACCGGTCGGCCTGATTCTTGGCGTAGGCATTGGCTTCTTTGGAAGCGTCTTTACGAGCCAGCGCCATCTGAAGGTTTAAGACGATGGGAAGAAAAGTGCGCGTACTGACCGCGCTTCTGCTGCTTGTATTCGTTGTTGCCCTGACAGGAAAGAGTGATGTCTGGAGGCTGGCTGTGCAGGCCACCGCCGATGATGCGGAGGAGACCTCAGATGAGACGGATGACAGCAGTGATGCCGGAGAAGACGAGGAAGAAGAGGAAGAAGACAGCGACGACGGGGATGACGATGACGAAGATGACGCCTATACCCGCGAGCTGGAAGAGCAGCGCCAGAGCACTCTGAATGCGATTGACTCCATCAAATCAGATATCAGTACAGTCGAGGCGAAGATCAGTGAACTGCAGTCGAGCAAAAGCAGCCTGCAGACCTATATCAATCAGCTGGATCAGGAACTGAATTCCATCTCCGCGCAGATCACCGAGCTTGAAGAATCAATCGCGGAGAAGGAAGCGGAGATTGAGAGCAGGCAGCAGGAGCTGGAGGAGACAGAAGAGGAAGCCGAAGAACAGTATGAGATGATGAAGCGGCGCATCCAGTATATGTATGAGAACGGCAGCGAGTCTTTCCTGGAACTTCTTCTGGAATCGGAGAGTGTCGCTGAGATGCTGAACCGCGCAGAATATTCCTCTCAGATGGCCGACTATGACAGAGATATGATGCAGGCGCTTCAGGAGACGCTTGAGAAGATTGCAGAGCAGAAGTCTGCGCTTGAGGAAGAAAAGACGGAGCTTGAGGAGCTGCTTGCCGAGGCGGAGTCGCAGCAGGAGGCGGTGAACACGGCCATCGCGGCGAAATCGCAGGAGATCGCGTCCTATCAGGCGCAGATTGATGCGGCTTCCGGAGAGCAGAGTACTTATGAGGATCAGCTGGACGAGCAGGAGAAGCTGCTCGATCAGGTCGAACAGCAGATTGCGGCGGCAGCGGCGGCGAAAGCCTCTTCGGACGATGGCGATGGAGGCAGCAGCGGTTTTATATGGCCCTGTCCGTCAAGTCATCGCATCACGAGCAGTTTTGGTTATCGGACGGCTCCGGTCGCCGGAGCTTCTACCTATCACAAGGGGATTGATATCGGCGCTTCCAGCGGCGCGGCGATTGTGGCTTCTGCATCCGGCAGGGTGACGACAGCTACTTACAGCAGCTCTGCCGGAAACTATGTGGTAATCTCGCACGGCGGCGGTATTTCTACTGTCTATATGCATGCATCGGCGCTGTACGTGTCCGAGGGCGATTATGTCACCCAGGGACAGACGATCGCGGCGGTGGGTTCGACAGGCTATTCCACCGGGCCGCATCTGCATTTTGGCGTGATTGTAAATGGGAGTTATGTGGATCCGACAGGATATGTGAATTAAATACTTTATCAACCAACATCATAGAATGGAAGGGAGAAAAGAGGAGAATCTGTCTATGAAAAAAAATCGAGGAAGTCATTCCTTCGGAAAAGGGCTGGTGTGCGGAGCCCTTTTGTGCGTCATGGTGATGGTTTTGGGCGGCTGCGGTGCTTCGTCTCTTCTCGTTCGGCTTGGCCTGGCGGGCCTGAGCTCCGGTTCGTCGGAGAGCCAGCTGGAGGATAAGATGGAGGAGCTGCAGAGCTATATTGACAATTACTATCTTTTTGACTATGACGAAGAGGATGTGGAGGACAGTATTTACAAGGGTATGATGGATGGACTCGGAGATCCCTATACCTGCTATTATACTGCAGAAGAGTACGCAAGTTTTATGGAGAGTTCCAGCGGCAGCTACAGCGGAATAGGCGCTACGCTGCAGCAGGATTACAGTACAGGCATCATCACGGTTGTGAACACTTTTTCAGGTTCCCCCGCGGAGGCTGCAGGGCTTCTGCCGGACGATATCCTCTACATGGTGGAGGGAGAGGAGGTCACAGGTATTGACCTCAATCTGGTAGTGGTAGACCTGAAGGGCGAAGAGGGAACGGATGTAAATATCAGTATCGTACGCGGGAGCGAAGTGATCGAGCTGACGATTACCCGCGCCAGTATTGAGGTTCCCACGGTGGAGTATGAGCTTCTGGAGGACGGCATTGGCTACATTGCGATCACGGAGTTCGATGATGTGACCGATGAGCAGTTTGCGAGTGCGCTGGAAGACCTCGAGTCTCAGGGAATGGAGAGTCTGATCATTGATCTGAGGGACAACGGGGGAGGACTGGTCGACGTGACCTGCACGATCCTGGATTCGCTGCTCCCGGAAGGACTGATTGTCTATACGGAAGACAAGTATGGAAATCGCGAGGAAGAGTATTCTGACGCTGAGAATTATTTTGACGGGGAGATGGTCGTGCTCGTAAATGGCAATACCGCGAGCGCCTCGGAAATTTTTGCAGGGGCGATCCAGGATTACGGCGTTGGCACGCTGATCGGGACACAGACCTTCGGCAAGGGAATCGTGCAGAGCCTGATTCCACTCAGCGATGGCTCGGCGATCAAGATCACGGTTTCGAGATACTATACGCCGTCCGGCAATAATATTCATGAGGTAGGTATCACTCCGGACATCGTCCTGGAGGCGGATACGCAGAGTGGGGAGGATAATCAGTTACAGAGGGCAATTGAGGTGTTGAAGTGATCTGCTGTTCGAAGGAAACATAAGGAGGTTTGGCGATGAATTACAGTAAAAAGAGCACCTCAAAAAAGAAAGCGACGCTGAAATCCAAAAGAATCAGAATGGGTAAGAAGCTGGGCGTTGTCTTTTTTAAGACGATGCTGGTGCTTGTCATTTGCCTGGGTGTTGCAGGAGTATGCGCCGGTGTCGGCGTTATCCGCGGCGTTATGGAAAGCGCACCGGATATCACGAGTGCGAGCGTGATTCCGCGTGGATACAAATCCGTCGTCTATGACGCGGAGGGAAATAAGATCGCGGAACTGATTGCAGAGGGAACAAACCGTACCTATGTGAAGATTGAAAATATTCCGGAGCACGTGCAGGAGGCATTTATCGCGATTGAGGATGAGCGCTTTTATGAGCACAACGGCATTGATCTTCAGGGCATTGTCCGCGCGGGCGTCACCTGGGTTACGAGCGGATTTAAGACCACGCAGGGCGCAAGTACGATTACGCAGCAGCTTCTGAAGAATAATGTATTTGACTTTATGTCAGAGGATACGATGCTCGACAAGATCGAGCGGAAGCTTCAGGAACAGTATCTTGCGATAAAGCTTGAGGAAATCATGACGAAGGATGAGATTCTCGAGAGTTATCTGAATACGATCAATCTGGGACAGAATACCCTGGGCGTGCAGGCCGCTGCGAACCGGTATTTCGGAAAGTCCGTCAGCGAGCTTACGATTTCTGAGGCGGCGGTGCTTGCGGCGATTACCAAGAGTCCGACGGAATACAATCCGATCACCCATCCGGAGGCCAACTGGGAGCGTCGGGCGCTGGTGCTGAAAAACATGTATGAACAGGGCTATATTACCGAGAGTGAGTACGATGAAGCGCTGGCGGATGATGTCTATTCCCGCATCAAGGAGACGAATGAGGAAACGACCACTACAAGCACGGTTTACTCCTATTTTGTGGATGCGGTGATTGATCAGGTGGAGCAGGATCTGGTCGAAAAGGCCGGCTATACGGAGGAACAGGCTTCGAACGCGCTCTACAGCAGCGGACTCAAGATCTATACGACACAGGATCCCGACATACAGGCAATTCTGGATGATGAATTTGCGGATGAGGATAATTTCCCATCGGGTTCCAAGGTGGCGCTCGAGTGGGCGCTGACTGTCGTGGAAGAGGACGGCACGACGACGAACTACAGCCAGGAGATGCTGTACGCTTACTTTAAAGAGAGCAATTCAAGTTACGAACCGCTGTACGACTCCGAGGAGGAGGCGCAGGCGGCGATTGACGAGTATGTGGCGACGCTCGGCATCAAGGACAGCGACACGGTGTATGAGAGCTGCTACATGGTGATTCAGCCGCAGGCGTCGATGGTCATTATGGATCAGAGCACCGGCGATGTCGTGGCGATGATCGGCGGACGCGGAGAAAAGACGGCGAATAAAACGCTGAACCGTGCGACGGATTCTCTTAGAAATCCCGGCTCTACTTTCAAGATCGTTGCAGCTTATGCGCCGGCCTTTGAGGAGCTTGGCTATGGGCCGGGGACGACCCAGTATGACGGCCCCTTTGCCTATACGGAGAACGGAACGACAGGCCGTCTTGTCAGCAACTGGGATACTTCAACGCAGTATCGGGGCTGGACAACGTTGCGTGAGGCGATTACCCGTTCGATGAACATTATGGCGGTCAAGACGATTACGGATGTGACGCCAACGGTGGCGATTGATTATCTGCTGAAATTCGGGTTTACAAGCCTTCAGCTCGAAGGTTCTAATAACGATTACGGGCAGGCGACGGCGCTCGGCGGATTGACGAACGGAGTCTCCAATCTCGAACTGACGGCGGCTTACGCGGCTATCGCGAACGGCGGAGAGTACATCAAGCCGCGGCTTTACACGAAGGTTGTGGACAATGACGGTAACGTTATCCTCGACAATGAGGCCGAGACTACGCAGGTAATCTCTGAGCAGAATGCCTGGCTGCTGATCGACTGCATGAAGGACGTTATCACCGGAACGGGCGGCACGTCCAGTACGGCGAATGTCAGCGGAATGACGGTCGCCGGTAAGTCCGGTACGACCTCGGAGAACCGTGATGTGTGGTTTGTCGGTATGTCGCCCTACTATACGGCCGGCATCTGGACCGGCTATGACAATAATGGCTACAAGCATGAGCTCAGCAGTTCCAACGGAGAGACGAGCTATCACAAAAAGCTCTGGGCCAAGATTATGACCCGGATACATCTGGGGCTGGAAAATACAGATTTTGAGATGCCGGACGGTATTGTCCAGTGTACGATCTGCTCGAAGTCAGGCAAGCTGGCAGTCGCGGGCCTGTGTGACTGCGATGGCCGGGATGGCATCGTGATCAATGAATATTTTGTGGAAGGAACGGAGCCGACAGAGACCTGCGATGTGCATGTAGCAGTCAATATCTGTGCCGATACAGGACTCCTGGCGACGGAGGCCTGCCCGAATCAGGTGATTCAGGTGAAGGTGCTGCTGCCCGCCATGCAGGAAGGAGTTGCCGAGGCGACTACCCTGGATACCGCATATGGTATCAGTGCAGATCTGGCCTCTGCCACCTGCACGGTGCATACGGGCGGAGTCTATGTGCCCAGCATTTATGAGCAGTCGGGCGCGGCGGCGGTGACAGCCACGGAGGATACAGGTGATGTTTCCGCCGGAGAGACGGAAGAGAGTGGCGATGATACCGCGGATGCGGAGGATACAGGAGGGTAAGGAGCTTCAGTCATTCAGCTCCTTTGACTCCAGATCCTCGTGCAGTTCCGTCATGTAGCTGTTCCAGATGGCCAGCGGATAGCTGGCCCCGGACAGCGAGCTGTCGCTTCTCGGGGAGTCGAAGCCGACCCAGACGCCGGTCGTGTACCAGGCGGTATAGCCTATGAACCAGCCATCCAGATTGTCATTGGTCGTGCCGGTTTTTCCGGCGCAGGGCATATTTTCAATAGCATTTCCCTTTGCAGTGCCGCGAGTCAGGACGCCTTCCAGAATGTCTGTCATCTCATGGGCGGCATCGGATTCGTAGACCTGATGTTCATCCTGATCCGGCAGGGCAATGATATTTCCATCCATGTCAGTGATCATCGTGACACAGGTCGGCAGACGATAGACGCCCTCGTTTGCCAGCGTGGCGTAGGCTGCGGTCATCTCGAGCGTGCTGACGCCGGTCGTCAGTCCTCCGAGTGCGGCGGCCAGCGTATAATCCTCCTCCTCGATCGAGGAAAAATTCATGTCAAGCAGATAGGAAAGACCAACTTCCGGGGTCAGTTCGCGCAGAAGCTTGTAGGCGACTGTGTTTTTCGACTGCTCCACCGCGGTGCGAAGCGTAATTGCACCGGAGTAAGAACCATTGGAGTTGGAAGGACCGTCTTCTTCTTTCGAATCAATGACCGTACTTGAGGCGGTATAGCCCCGTTCCAGTGCCGGGGTGTAGACGATCAGCGGTTTGATCGAGCTGCCGGGCTGGCGGAAGCTCAGGTATGCGCGATTGTAGTCGACAGAGATGTCGTCCTGGGTACGGCCTCCGACGATGGCGGTCACAAGGCCGGTATCGTTATCAATTGTAACGGCAGCAGCCTGCAGGGCGTAGGTGCCGTTGGTGTCCATCGTGTTGTAATCTTTGAGCGTCTCGTCCACGGTGTTTTGCAGAAGGGTCTGAGCGTCCATGTCGATAGAGGTGTAAATCCGGTAGCCGCCCGTGTAGAGCAGTTCGCTGCAGGTATCGTAATCCTCACCGGTTGCCTCCATAAGAGCCTGCGTCGCGCAGTAATAGATATAGGTATGCGCCCAGGTGCGTGTGTACTGAGGGGAGCTTGTATTGAGCGTGATCGTTTCCGCGACAGCTGCGGCGTATTCGGTCTCACCGATCACGCCGTCATCCAGCATGCTTTTCAGAATCCGGTCACGTCGTGACAGCGTATTATCCTTATTTGTGAGTGGATCGTAGTAAGTCGGATTGTTGACAATCGCGCAGAGAAAAGCAGTCTCGGAAAGGCTCAGTTTGCTCACACTTTTGCTGAAATAACCCTGACTCGCGGCTTCGATCCCATAGTAGCCGTTGCCAAAATAAATATTATTGATGTAGAATTCGAGAATCTCGTCCTTCGTGTAGATCTTTTCAAGCGCAATCGCGATGAAGATCTCCTCCACCTTGCGTTCCCAGCTGACCGTGTGAGTCAGGTAAATATTTCTGGCGAGCTGCTGCGTGATGGTGCTGCCGCCCTGGGAGACGCTGCCGCTCGAGATCAGAGAACCAACCGAGCGGAAAATACCGAACAGATCGAAGCCGCTGTGCTTGTAGAAGCGTTTGTCCTCGATGCTTACGAAGGCTGCCTTTACGTTGTCAGGAATTTCTTCTGAACTCAGGTAGATGATATTGCGGTCATTGCGCAGCAATGCGATCGTATTTCCGTCCGTGTCGTAGACTTCGCCCTGCTGATCTGTCTGGAAATCCGCCGCTGAAGAGGTTTCGATAATCTCCTGCGCTTCCTGGTAGAGCTGAATGACGGTTTGTACATAACCGGTCTGATAGATCAGAAAACAGACGCTGATGAAGATGCAGAGCATGGTTACCTGCACCAGACGAAAGAAAAATGTGGACATCTCGCTTCTGGTCTTTCTCTTTTTCTTTTTCTTTTTCGTGTGCTTCTTACTCATGAATCTCACCTCGAAAATATTATACAAGGATTGAGGCTAAAAGAAAAGGTGGCTTTTTTCGGAAAGAGAACGTATAATGTTCGCATGGGCATAGCCAGTAAGGAGGCGCATTGCATGTATGGATATGACACCAGAGTGAGAATGACGGAGGCGGATCAGTATCAGCAGATGACGCTGATCGGTGTGCTGAACCAGTTTCAGGACTGCAGCATCTTTCACTCGGAGGATCGCGGCGTCGGGATGAGTTTTCTGGAGAGCCGGAAGCGGATGTGGGTGCTGAGCTCCTGGAAGATTGTGATCAATCGTTTTCCGAAGATGGCGGAGCGTATCCGGGTTGAGACCTGGCCTTACGCTTTCGGGAAAATGACGGGGAGCAGAAATTTTCGTATGCTGGACGGACAGGGAGAGGTGCTGGCTTTTGCAGACTCTTACTGGGTCTATATGGATACAGAGCGCGCGCGGCCCTGCAGGCTGGACGCGGATGTGAGCGGGGCTTATGAGATCAATCCGAAGCTTGCCATGGAGTACGAGGAAGGACATATCGCGCTCCCGGAGAGAATGCGCGAGGAGGAGCCGTTTCTGGTGAACAGGCACCAGCTGGATGTCAATCATCACGTGAACAATGGTCAGTACGTGCTGATGGCGGCGGAGTACCTGCCGGAAGATTTTCAGATTCACCAGATGCGGGCGGAATACCGGAAGTCCGCAAAGCTGAATGACCAGATCTGCCCGAAGGTGAGCACGGCCGGACAGATCGCGACCGTTGCCCTGGACGATCCGGAGGGGAAGCCCTATGCCGTGATCGAGTTTCGATAGGAGATAAGTGATGGAATTAGGAAAAATACAGTCTCTTGAGATTGTAAAAGAGGTGGAGTTCGGCGTATACCTCGCAGCGCCCAGCGACGCAGAAGAGCAGGTGCTCCTTCCGAAAAAACAGGTGCCGGAGGGGGCGCGCACTGGCGACGAACTGGAGGTCTTTCTGTATAAAGACTCGCAGGACCGTCTGATTGCCACCACGACGGAACCGCTCATCACGCTGGGCGGGATCGCAAGGCTGAGGGTAAAGGAAGTCACGAAGATCGGAGCCTTCCTGGACTGGGGACTCCCAAAGGATCTGCTTCTGCCTTTCCGGCAGCAGACCCGGAAGGTACAGACGGGGGAGGAGTGCCTGGTGGCACTTTATACGGACAAAAGCGACCGCCTGTGCGCGACGATGAATGTATACGAATATCTTGCGCTGGACAGCCCTTACCGGAAGGACGACCACGTGAAGGGGACGATCTACCAGATCAGCGAAAATTTTGGCGCATTTGTGGCGGTGGACGATCGCTGGTCGGGACTGATACCGAAGCGGGAGTTCTATGGGGAGGCAAAGATCGGCGACCGTGTCGAGGCGCGTGTGACCGCTGTGAAGAGAGATGGAAAGCTGGATTTAAGCCTGCGCGAGAAGGCTTATCTGCAGAGCGCCGGGGACGCGGAGCGTGTCATGCAGGTGCTCGAAGAGTACGGTGGCGAGATGCCGTTTTCTGACAGAACCTCTCCGGAGATCATCAAGGAGAAATTCTCCATGAGTAAGAATGCGTTTAAACGCGCGGTCGGACATCTTCTGAAAGAAGAACGTATTGATATCTCAAAGGACAGTATCTGGAAAAAATAGCTTGCATTCCAGAATGCTTTTGAGTATAATGTGTGCCGTAAGGAAGAGAAGAAAGGAGAATAAGAAGATGAAAGTACAGAACATTAAAGACGTCAATAAGTTTTTCGAAGTGGTAGACAGCTGTGCTGGAAAGGTGGAACTCGTGACAGGGGAGGGAGACAGACTGAACCTGAAGTCGAAGCTTTCCCAGTATGTGTCACTCGCAAATATTTTCTCGAACGGTGAGATCCCGGAGCTCGAGATCGTCGCTTATGAGAAAGAGGATATCGACAAGCTGTTGAATTTCATGATTAACGGCTGACGGAAGTGTCAAAGAGGGGCTCCTGCTTAGCAGGAGCCCGTTTTTTCTAAGGAGACCAGGTAGTGTCAAGTAATCTATGAAAAACCCGAGTCTAAAAAATAGGCTCGAATG
>JAJPXQ010000059.1 GCA_021205385.1 Lachnospiraceae bacterium
TTGGCTACCGGCTTTCCGCTACAAACTTTTCACTCTCAAGTTATTTATAACAAAGACAAATTTCTTCAGGATGACGCGGACAGTGTCCGGCAACGGATCAAAGTCGGAGTTTACGCGTCATGGAAAATGTGATATTTTGGGGATGGAGAACAATAAAAATCAAAAAGGAGATAGAGATCATGAAGGAGGAGATTCAGCAGGCGAAGGAAGTGATATGGCTCAATCCGGATCTGCGTCCTGTGGCGGAGGCCGGAGACTGTGAACTTACGATGGCGGACATTGACGACGCGCGGCGGTATCTATGAGGTGCTGAAGCACACGGAGGAGCTGGCTTTTGCCAGTGGAATTCTGAAGGAAACGGACGATTATGCGAAGCTGGATGCGCCGGAGTGCCGGAGCTTTTTCGGACAGTATACAATTCAGGCAGGCTCTACCGGTAATCTGGGCATGAGCATCGGTATCATGAGTGCTGCGATCGGTTACCATGTGATCGTGCATATGTCCGCAGATGCGAGACAGTGGAAAAAAGATCTGCTCCGCAGCCACGGCGTGACGGTGATCGAGTATGAGGCGGATTACAGCGAGGCGGTAAAAAACGGCCGCAGACTGTCTGATCAGGATCCGAAAAGCTATTTTGTGGACGATGAGAATTCGAGAAATCTGTTCCTGGGTTATGCGGTGGCTGCAAAGCGCCTGGTGGGGCAGCTGGAAGAGAAAAAGGTGCGGGTGGATGAGGATCATCCGCTGTTTGTCTACATTCCCTGCGGGGTCGGCGGCGCGCCGGGCGGTATCACCTTCGGCTTAAAGCAGATGTTCGGCGACGCGGTGCACGGCTTTTTCGTGGAACCGGTGCAGGCTCCGTGTATGCTGGTCGGCATGGTCAGCGGCCTGAATAATGACATCTGTGTGCAGGACATCGGTCTGACGGGCATGACTCATGCAGATGGGTTGGCGGTGGGCCGGCCTTCGGGATTCGTGGGAGGTGTCATGAAACCGGTGCTCAGCGGGGAATTCACGATCCGTGATGGAAAGCTGTACGATTATATGCGTGATCTGCTAGAAACGGAAGACATTTTTCTGGAGCCCAGCGCCTGCGCCGCGTTCCAGGGACCGGTTTGCGTGCAGAAAAGTGCCCGGATGCAGAGCTATTTGCAGGAACATAATTTAGTCGATCGGATGAAAAATGCTACGCATATCGCCTGGGCAACCGGGGGAAGCCTTGTCCCGGAAGAAATTCGGGAGGAGTACAAAAAAACTCATATAGACTGAGCGTGAAAACGCGCCGAATTCTCTCTTGATAGATGATATCCTCGAGGAAAGAGAAACGGTTTAGCCTTTATTCCAGACATTCTTTTGCAGTCGCAATAAAATCCAGCGCGAAAGTGGACAGATAGGCATTCTTACGATAGGCCAGTACCAGATGGTTTTGGATTGGGGGCTCGCCAACGGAAAATGCCTGGACTGGCCACATGGCGGAGGCATGTTTTACATAGCTTTCCGGAGCGAAGCTGGCTCCCAGTCCCTGAAAGGAGAGCTGGATGCAGGTCTGGCTGTTCCGGGAACGAAAAGGAACAGGGGGCTGGATGTGATACTGGTCGAAGAGTTGCCGGGCTGCCCTGCCGGTATTCTGATCCGGAAAATGCAGGATGAACGGACAGTCCGAAAGACAGCGCAGATCCAGCCACGGATAGTGGCAGTCCTCCCGTCGGACGGCCTGCCGGGCGGCGGGATGATTTTCCGGAAGAACGAGGAGAATTTCTTCTGTTTTCAGATGCTCATATTCCAGACTGGGATGAGCCTTCCAGTCGCTCAGGATGGCAAAGTCGAGATTGGCGTCAGATACCAGTTTGTCCTGAATAAAAGCTCCATATTCGTAGAAATTAATGTGGATACCCGGCTGCTTCCTGTGGTAGTCAGGAAGCAGTTGCGGAATCAGACTTGCACTTCGCATGTGAGGGATGGCGATATTCAGCTCACCGGAGTAGGAGGAGCGCATGTCAGACAGTTCTTTTTCCCAGTCCTGATTTAACTGAATCACTTTCTGAGCATATTCCAGATAGCGCTGGCCGAGAAAGGTCAGCTCATATCGATGCCCGTTTTTGCGAAAGACTTTTCCGCCGAGTTCCTTTTCCAGTCTCTGCAGATATTTGGTCAGAGTTGGCTGGGAAATATAGAGTTCCTGAGCCGCCTTTGTAAGATTTTTGTGTTCAACGATTGCCAGAAAATAGCGAAGTTCCGCAAAGTCCATTTGTTACCCCCAAGCTATAAACAAAAAGAATAGTTTTGATGAAAAATATGAATTAGACATATTTTTGCTCTTAGATTACTATAAAATCAGTAAAAAAACAATATGGTTGAAGAAAAATCGTACAGGAAAGAGGGACAGGCAGGATGAATAAAATGAAATACTGGATGGAAAAGATATTTCATCTCTCTGAGTATCGGGCGACAATCCGGGGAGAATTGCTGGCGGGTATCACTACGTTTGTAACGATGGCATATGTATTGGCTACGGTGCCGAATATGCTGGGAGAGGCGGGACTGGACAAACATGTCATGCTGACGGCAATGGTGCTGCTCATCATTCTTACAAGCTGTGCAATGGGCATTTATACCAACCGTCCTTTTGCGCTGGCTCCCGGGCTGGGAAGCGTGGGGATCGTAGCTTCCATGATCAGCAATGAAGGGATCAGTCCGGAGATCGCAGCGGGTGTGATTTTCTGGAGCGGTATTCTGTTTATCGCGATTTCTTTTCTGGGACTGCGAGAGGCAGTAGTACGGGTGATCCCAGTGAGCCTGAAGCATGCGGTCAGCGCCGGTATCGGACTGTTTATCGCTCTGCTGGGGGCAAAGAGCTGCGGTCTGATCGTGGCAAACGCGAATAAGAATACGTTGGCCTTCGGGGAGCTGACATCTCCAGAGGTGATCGTCTGTCTGATTGGTTTCCTCATTCTGCTGCTGGTCAAAATCAGAAATATTCCGGGTGGTATGATTCTTACGATTATTCTGACTACGATTGTGGGAATCCCTTTTGGCGTGACCGCTCTGCCGGATGAACTCATCTCACTGCCGGCGGATCTGAGTACACAGTTTTTGCGGATTGACCTGGTGGGTGCTCTGCATTTTGCGTATGTTCCTTTTCTGATTGCTCTTTTTGTACCGGATTTTTTCTCGACATTTGGAACGGTTCTTGGTGTGGGCGCTCAGGCCGGGTATCTGGATGAGGATGGAAATCTCCCGGGAATTGACAAATGTTTTAAGGTGGATGCGATAGCTACGAGCTTTGGAGCACTTTTTGGTATTCCCAGTATGACTACCTATCTGGAGTCGTCTGCAGGGGTGGAAGCGGGTGGAAAGACGGGACTGACTGTGATTTTCACAAGTATCTGTTTTGCGCTGACGCTTTTTCTGGCGCCGCTGGCACTGATCATTCCGTCTGCGGCTACCGCACCGGTGTTGGTTTTCATCGGTGTCAATATGCTGAGCGGAATGAAAACCATCGACTATGGGGATATGACGGAATATCTGCCGGCCTTTCTCTGTGTGACTTTCACGCTTTTTGCAAACAATATTGCGAATGGTATCTGTGTCGCGCTTCCGGCCTACCTGATTCTGAAGATCGCGGCCGGGAAGAGGAAAGAGATATCGCCGGTCATGTATGTCCTGGTGGCGGTCTGTCTGCTGTACTTCTGTACTCTGGTGTAGGATAAAGGGACAGGCATTCTATCATGGAAGGAAAAGAACGGGTCTCTCTGTGGATCAGAAACGCGAGAGTATATAACAGCTTTCTGAAAAAATTCGAAAGAGCGAATGTGGCGGTTCGGGGAGAGAGATTTTATTACATAGACAGAAGACAGGAGATTGACTTCGAGGCGGAAGAGATTGTGGATGTGATGGGTCGGTATATGCTCCCGGGCCTGACGGACATTCATATGCATATTGAAAGCTCCATGATGACGCCGTCCGCTATCGCCGGCTGCCTGGCGGAAAACGGCGTCACTACGGTTGTCACGGAGCCGCACGAGATGGCGAATGTGAAAGGGCTCAGGGGAGTGGAGGAAATGATCCGATCCGGAGCGGATACGCCGGTTGACATTTATTATGGAATTCCGGCAAGTGTGCCGACGATTGGCGATGGGATGGAGACCACGGGCGGAAGGATTGACTTCGCGGATATGAGGAGGCTTTTGGCCAGGCCAGAGGTGGTTTGCGTGGGCGAGGTCATGAATTATCGGCAGATTATTCAGGAAAAAGATCTGGAGATTACGAAATTTCTTCGATACCTGCGGGAAAATGGTATTGATATTCCGGTGGAGGGACATTGCCCGTCTCTGGTTGATCTGGAACTGGCAAAGTATCTGTATCAGGGAATTGATTCGGATCACACAGAGCATACGTTTGAGGAGGCGTGTCAGCGACTGGAGAATGGGATGTTTCTGGAGATCCAGGATAAGATGCTGGATGAAAAACTACTTCAGTACATCAGGAAAAATGGTTTATATGAATACTGTGCATTTGTCACGGACGATACCATGGCGGATACACTGATTAGGGAAGGACACCTGAACAGAATTGTGGAAAAGGCTATGGAAAAGGGATTCCCGCCGGAAAAGGCCATTTACTGTGCCACCTATACGCCGGCCCGAAGGATGCGCCTTTTCGACCATGGATGTGTTTCTCCGGGAAAGCTGGCAGATTTCATGATTGTTGCCGAGCCTGTGAGACTGAGGCCGGAAATGGTGTATAAACGGGGCAGACAAATTTACAGGAAAGGCGATTCCCGGCAACAGAAAAAAGGAAAATTTCCAAAGGACTTTTATAAAAGTGTCGTGGTCAGTGAGGCTCAGCTGGCAGCGTTTGACGGGATCCATGCACCCATTCAAAGCGGAGAGGTTACGGTTCGCGCAATCGAAGTCTCGCCACATTCCACGCATACGAGAGGGTGTCATATCAGAATGCCGGTGAAGGATGGTCTGCTTCGATGGGAAGAAAGCGGCTGTCTGCTGGCGGCGGTCATAGAACGTCATGGAAAAAATGGAGCCGTGGGGATCGGATTTCTCACCGGCGCCTGTCACAAAAAGGGAACGGTGGCGACTACATATTGTCATGACCATCATAATCTCCTTGTGGCGGGAGACAATGTGGAAGACATGAAGCTTGCTGTTCGGCGGCTTTTCGAGCTGCAGGGAGGTTATCTGACGGTGCAGGACGGGAAGATTCTGGCGGAACTGGCTCTCCCGGTAGGGGGAATTGTGAGTGAATGCCCGGCGGAGGAGATTGGCGGGAATCTGTCACAGGTTCGCCAATCTATGGAAAAACTGGGATATGAGCATGAGAATCCCATCATGTCGTTCTCCTGTCTGGGGCTTCCTGTTTCACCGGAATGGAAGCTGACCGACCAGGGACTGATCAATGTAAAAAGAGGGCAGAGAGTCTCACTCTTTGTCTCTTAAAAATAATATTTCAAAGGAGCTTCCTGTATAATTCAAGTATAGGGAATTCCGAGGAAGGTGGTTGATA
>JAJPXQ010000142.1 GCA_021205385.1 Lachnospiraceae bacterium
AGTTACAGGGGAGAACTTTTCACTCTCAAGCTCTTTATAGTAGTCGTAATATTCGTCGTCTTCGGTTTTTTCTGCTGCGCGATAAGTCTCCTGATCCGGGATCAGTACAATCCCCTCACTCATCCAGGCGCCCCACCAGGAATAGGTGCTGTTGGAAATGATGTGGTGCCTGCAGCAGCAGAGCACATTCCACTCCACAAAATCTCTGTCATCCCCGTCGGCCTCCACGATCACCAGCTCCGCGTCATTTCCTATATAATCGCGAATCTGCCGACGCACTGTCTCCTCGAGCGTCACGAGGAAGAAGACGGGATGCCCGACAAGCCTCCGCATCTGATCAATTGCATTTCGATAATAACTGCTGTCGATCGCCCGGCCATATTGAATGAAATCACCGCCGCGAATGTGCAGCGCCACACTATTCTCCGCATTCCGGGCTGCCTTTACATACGCATTTTCCTCCGGCACGGCCGACAGAAACTGTTTCTTTATTTCCTCCTGATATCGCTCGAAATGGCGGTAGCTCTCAAAGTAACCTTCAATATAAAGATTCTTCTTTGATAAATGCCGCCCATCATCGATATACTTTCTTCCATGCTGCTCTTCTACCAGCCTGTCACAGGATGGAATGTGCTGCAGCAGAAAATCCGTCGACCGGCAGATCAAAGAAAGGCACAGCCGGTTGAAGATATGATCGATCGAATACACCTTCCGCACAGTCGGGTCCAGCTTCAGTTTTTTCAGCAGGAAGGGATGCTCGTCATCGTATGTCGTCAGATTGATGATCGTAATCTGTTCGCCCAGATCTCTGGCCACCGCATAGGCCTTCGCATACATGAACAGCTGATTCCCAAAGCCCGCGTGACCGGGAATGTACAGATATATCATACGCTTCTTCCTCTCATTTCTCTCACTGTGCTATACAAACTCACTGAGGCAGATCCGGAACCCGCCGAAAATCAGCGACGCCAGCTCACCGACACTCAGTTCCAGATCGACGCGCTCCGGCTCGCATACAAGCTTTTGGGCACTGCTTTTATCAAGGTCCGTATTCCAGCAGAAGTAGCCGTTATTTTTTTCAATGATCGGATCTTTTACATGCAGATACAGCTCCTGCTTCTTCTGGCTTCCGGCGAGCGAGAGCATGGCGCACACGTCCGTGATCCGTGCCATAAAGGGAGGAACCTTCTCGGAAGCCGCCTCGCCGGACTCAGCCTCCCGCTCTTTTTCCAGGTTTTCCAGATAACGTTGATCCCTCTTGCAGAACATCTGGTAACGGGCAGCCAGATAACGATTCTGCGCATCCGCGTCCATGCGAAGGACACGCGCCGGAAGTTCCGTATGCGGGCAGATCCAGACAAAATCAAAGGGCGCATAAATGCTCTCGCTCGCCGGCATCAGAAAAGTGAAGGGCATTCCCTGCTCCGCCATGTCGCCAAGTGCCTTCCGAAGCAGGGCGCTCATGCAGCCCTGATGACGAAATTCTTTCTGTGTGGCGACCGCCACGATATAATCGCTTCGCAGCTCATATCCGTTTACAATCAGCGTATAGGGGTTCCGATGGAGCATGGATACTGCCGTCCCTTCCTGCTCCAGAACCAGAATTTCATTGTCCCGCGTCTTATACTGATAATAAAAGTCCACAAAACGCTTCGTATCCTCCGGAAAGGCCGCCTCGTAAAGGAAGCGGCTGGAGGCCTTCTCTTCCTCAGGTAGATAGCGCAGACTCACATGCTCCCAGTCTAACTCCGGCATCCCTGACACCCCGCGCAGCCGCCCTGCATGCCCCGCTCTTCATCAATATAGGCCGTGATCGGCATCAGAGAGCAGATCGCCTGTGCGGAAATGCCCTCGCCGCTGCCGGTAAAGCCGAGCCCTTCCTCCGTCGTCGCCTTGATATTGACCTGACTTTCCTCTATCTTCAGCATCTCCGCCACGTTTTTCACCATCTGCGGAATATGCGGCGCCATCTTCGGCCGCTGGGCGATGATGGTCGCATCGATATTGATGATCTGATAATCCTTTTCCTCCAGCAGCGCAGCCACATGCGCCAGAAGCTTCATACTGGAAATCCCCTTATAAGCCGGATCTGTATCCGGAAAATGTTTCCCGATATCGCCGAGCGCCGCCGCGCCGAGCAGCGCATCCATGATCGCGTGCAGCAGCACATCCGCGTCCGAATGCCCCAGAAGCCCTTTTTCATATGGTATTTTCACCCCGCCGAGAATCAGCTCCCTGTCCTCCGCCAGACGGTGTACGTCGTAGCCAATGCCAACACGCATCGCGCAAACCTCCTTCTCCTGAAAGAAAAAGCTTCCTAATCTCTTAGGAAGCTTTAAGTAGCGAGAGGGGGACTCGAACCCTCGACACCGCGGGTATGAACCGCGTGCTCTAGCCAGCTGAGCTATCTCGCCATATCCGTCGGTCTTTCAACCGACTAGGATATCATACCAAAAGCATAACCGCTTGTCAACAATTTTTTATACGACCAGATGACCCAGTACAGGAATTTTTTTTATCACCCATACCACCAGATAGCTCAGCACAAAGGTCAGCGCTGAAAACAGTATGATGGATACGATCGTCGGAAACTGATCCTGCGTCAGCCCGATTCTGCGGAAAACCTGTTCGATGAACAACGTGTGTACGAGATAGATCCCGAATGTGTGAGCAGAAAGGCTCTGAATCACTGCCCTCAGACTCTCCCCCCGGCCGCCATTCTGCAAGAATTCCCAGTAAAAGCAGGAACATTCCTGCGCTCGACAGAACCACCCATAACGTCAGATATCCATTTCCTGCAGTCGAGTGCGAACCGCTCGCATACGCGCAGACCGTGTTGACTGCAATCATGATAATTGCCGGGAGGAAGTAGAGCCAAAAAGCTTTTCCCGCCGAAATCCGCTTTCTGTTCCTGTACAGAAAATATCCCAACACAAAGTACAGCATTCCAATACACGCAAAGGGTATCGTGAAATTACTCCAGAATCCATTCCAGGCCGCATTTTCGTGCAGAAACGGGGCGAGCGTACTCTTCCCGATCACAGTCACCAGGATTACAAGCGCCAGATATTTCAGTTCCTGCGTGGTACAACTCCTCGTCAGCTTCTGCAAAAGAGGCAGAAACATATAGGCAACCAGCAGCGACGGCAAAAACCAGAGGTGATAATGTCCGCTCAGAAGCTTTTCCAGAAAATAACCCAGCGGATCATCGCCGCTTCCCAGATACGCGATCACGTCGATCACGGCATAAAATGCCGACCAGAGAAGCCAGGCTGCCGCAATCCGGGCGATATATTTGCGATAGAGCTGCCCGATGGAGATCTCCCGTTCCATAAAAAGCACCCCGCTCAGCATGAAGAAGAGCGGCGCCGCGCAGCGCGCCAGAGATACTACCACATCGCGGATCATCCAGTCCGCCGTCGTCGGATCCTTGACCTCCATCCCATAACTCGCAACATGAAGCAGCACCACCAGAAAGCAGGCGATTACCCGGATCATATCCAGATCCGCTCGTCTTTCGTTCATCACAATTCCCTCTCTGCTTCCGGTATTATTCCGATACCTTCAGCCCATTATCCTTCGTCTCGATCTCTTTCAGAATATCCGCAATAAATGCGTCCAACGCCTTCGCGCCTTCGTCCCCGGCCCTGCTGCGGACAGATACCGTACCATCCTCCGCCTCCTTCTGGCCTGTGACCAGCATATAGGGGATCCGCTGGTTCCTCGCGTCACGGATCTTATAACCGATCTTCTCGGAACGGGTATCAAGCTCCACGCGGATGCCTGCGGCGTCCAGCTTATCCCGTACGCTCTTCGCATAATCCATATATTTATCAGAGATCGGCAGCACACGCACCTGAACCGGCGCAAGCCAGGTCGGGAACGCGCCCGCAAAATGCTCGGTCAGAATACCGATAAAACGCTCAATCGATCCAAATACTACACGGTGAATCATGATCGGACGATGCTTCTCGCCGTCCGCGCCCGTATATTCCAGTTCAAAACGCTGCGGCAGCTGGAAGTCAAGCTGTATCGTACCGCACTGCCAGGTCCGGCCGATGCAGTCCACCAGATGGAAATCGATCTTCGGTCCGTAGAACGCGCCGTCTCCCTCATTGACCACATAGGGAAGCTGCAGCTCATCAAGTGCGCTGCGGAGGCCCTCCGTCGCCATCTCCCAGTCCTCATCGCTGCCCATCGAATCCTCGGGTCTCGTCGAGAGCTCCACATGATACTCAAAGCCGAACAGCGAGTAGACCTCATCGATCAGCGCCACAACACCCTTGATCTCGTCCTTGATCTGCTCCGGCGTCATGAAGATGTGCGCGTCGTCCTGCGTAAAGCAGCGCACGCGCATAAGGCCATGGAGCTGACCGGATTTCTCGTGGCGATGCACGATGCCGAGCTCTCCCATGCGCAGCGGCAGATCGCGGTAGGACCGCGGCTCGGACGCATAGACCAGCACGCCGCCCGGGCAGTTCATCGGCTTGATCGCGTAGTCCTCCTCGTCGATGACCGTCGTATACATGTTATTTTTATAGTGATCCCAGTGCCCGGAGGTCTCCCAGAGGCTCCGGTTCAGAATAATCGGCGTGGAGATCTCCACATAGCCGGCCCTCTTGTGAATCTGTCTCCAGTAGTCGAGCAGCGTGTTCTTCAACACCATGCCCTTCGGCAGGAAAAAGGGGAATCCCGGTCCGGCCTCGTTCATCATGAAGAGTCCAAGCTCCTTGCCGATCTTCCGGTGGTCACGCTTTCTGGCCTCCTCCATCATCGTAATATAAGC
The DNA here is from genome assembly GCA_021205385.1 of Lachnospiraceae bacterium. Classification (GTDB taxonomy): domain Bacteria; phylum Bacillota; class Clostridia; order Lachnospirales; family Lachnospiraceae; genus Hominiventricola. Next base: position 4,787 of record JAJPXQ010000142.1, read on the forward strand.
CTCGAGCTCGTCCTTCTTCGCGAAGGCCGTGGCATAAAGCCTGGTCAACATCTGACGATGCTCGTCGCCGCGCCAGTAAGCGCCCGCAAGGCTCATGATCTTGAAGGCCTTGCCGACACCTTTTGTGCTCATCAGATGCGGTCCCGCGCAGAGATCAGTGAACTCGCCCTGACTGTAGAAGCTGATCACCGCATCCTCGGGCAGATCTTCGATCAGCTCGACCTTGTAGGGCTCGCCCTTCTCCTGCATGTAGGCAATCGCCTCCTCACGCGGCTTCGTGAAGCGCGTAAGCGGCAGATCCTCCTTGATGATCTTCTTCATCTCCGCCTCGATTTTCTCAAAATCATCGCTCGTCAACGGCTCTTCAAACTCAAAGTCATAGTAAAAACCGTTTGCGATCGAGGGGCCGATCGCCAGCTTCGTACCTGGGTAGAGACGCAGCACTGCCTGAGCCATCACATGGCTCGCCGTGTGACGCAGCGCCGCCAGTCCTGCCTCATCCCGTGCCGTAAGGATATTCACCTGCGCATCGTCCTCCACGACCGTGCGCAGATCAACGATCTGGCCGTTTACCTCACCGACACAGGCCATACGTGCCAGCCCGTCGCTTAAATCCCGTGCGATGTCGATCACGGACATCGGCTGTGCGTATTCCTTTACCGAACCGTCCTTCAGTGTGATTTTCATGCTT
>JAJPXQ010000099.1 GCA_021205385.1 Lachnospiraceae bacterium
TGCAAAATAAGGAAAAAATTTTTATCATTTAATCAGTGAAGTGGCAAACTCGGGGAACGCGAAGAAGGCGCTCTCGATCGCCGACAGGGGCTATGTTCTTGAGACCGGACGCATCGTGCTGGAGGGCAAGGCTTCCGAGCTGATGAACGATGAGTCGGTGAAGAAGGCTTATCTCGGAGAATAAATATTTAGGCTGTAAAAAACCGTTGGCATGTGGTAAAATGGAGAAAATCACATGTCGGCGGTTTTTTGTATTCCGGCGGCGGAAGGGGAGGCTTATGGGAAAGCAGTCATTGAGCGAAGCGTCAGGAGGAAAGCTCTGGTGCGCAGTCACGGACATGGACCAGTACCTTTTCGGACAGGGAACGCACTATGAGATCTACAAAAAGTTCGGAGCGCATCCGGCCGAATATGAGGGGGAGCAGGGCGTCTACTTTGCAGTATGGGCGCCGAATGCCAAAGGCGTGCGTGTGGTCGGCGATTTCAACAGCTGGGGCAGTGACGGCTACAAGATGCAGCGCCTCGAGCCGCTCGGTATTTATGAGGTCTTTATACCGGGACTGAAGCCGGGTAATCTCTATAAATATCTGATTGAGACGAAGAAGGGTGACTATCTCTATAAAGCGGATCCCTTTGCGTTTTACGCGGAAATGCGTCCGGGCACGGCCTCGCGTATCGCGGATATTGATCATTTCACCTGGAGCGACGAGCGCTGGATGGAGAAGCGGAAGAGCTGGAATGCCGCCGAATCTCCGATGTCGATCTACGAGGTGCATCCCGGCTCCTGGAGGCGCCACGAGCATGACGCGGATGAGGATGGCTATTATAATTATCGCGAGTTTGCGGTGGAGCTGACAAAGTATGTGAAAGAGATGGGCTATACCCACATCGAGCTGATGGGGATCGCAGAACATCCCTTCGACGGCTCCTGGGGTTATCAGGTGACAGGCTATTTCGCACCGACCTCGCGTCACGGTTCGCCTGCAGACTTCCAGTATATGATGGACTATTTCCATAAGAATAATATCGGCGTCATCCTCGACTGGGTACCGGCGCACTTCCCGCGGGATGCGCACGGACTTGCAAATTTTGATGGAACGCCGCTCTATGAGCATCCGGATTCCAGGCGAGGTGAGCATCCGGACTGGGGCACAAAGATTTTCAACTATGAGAAGTCGGAGGTGCGGAATTTCCTGATCGCGAATGCACTCTACTGGCTGAATCACTACCATGTGGACGGACTGAGAGTGGACGCGGTAGCCTCGATGCTCTATCTTGATTATGGCAAGCGCGACGGTCAGTGGCTGCCGAACAAATACGGTGGAAATCAGAACCTCGATGCGATCTGGTTCTTCAAGCACCTGAATTCGATCGTCCGCGGCCGCAAGGACGGCTCGATGATCATTGCAGAGGAGTCGACGGCCTGGCCGGGCGTCACGAAGGATCCCGATGAAGACGGCCTCGGCTTTACCTTCAAGTGGAACATGGGCTGGATGAACGATTTCCTCGAGTATATGAAGCTTGACCCTTATTTCCGCAAGGACAATCACAATAAGATGACCTTTGCGATGAGCTATGCTTACAGTGAGAATTACATCCTCGTGCTGTCTCACGATGAGGTTGTGCATCTGAAGTGTTCGATGCTGAACAAGATGCCGGGCTATCTGGTGGACAAGTTTGCGAATCTCAGAGCCGGATATACCTTTATGATCGGCCATCCGGGCAAGAAGCTGCTCTTCATGGGCAATGAGTTCGCGCAGTTGCGGGAGTGGAGCGAGGATCGCGAACTCGACTGGTACCTGCTCGACGAGGAGAGACATCGGCAGATGCAGAACTACGTGAAGGCGCTGCTGCATTTATATCGAAAATATCGTTGCCTCTACGAGCTGGACGATCACTGGGAAGGTTTCCAGTGGATCAATGTGGATGACTGCTTCCGCAGCATCTTCAGCTTTGTGCGCTACAGCAAGTCGAAGCGGAAGAGTCTTCTGTTTGTCATGAATTTCACGCCGATGGAATACGCGGATTACCGGGTCGGCGTGCCCAAGAAGAAGAACTATCGTCTTGTGCTCGATGGCGACGCCGTGGAGTTTGGCGGAAATGGCCGTGAAAAGGCAGAATTTTTTGAGGCAAAAAAGGGCGCCTGCGACAACCAGCCGTACTATCTGGAATATCCGCTTTCGCCCTACGGAGTGGCGGTGTTTGAGTTTTAGAAATCCGCCCCGGCGATCACCTTCGGAATATGATGCATATCTGCGGCGATATCCGTGAAGGAGCTGAAATAGCTGCCGATGATTTTGCGGGTGTTTGCCAGACAATAAAGATCAAGCAGGGCATCGTGCATGCCTTCAGCGCTGTCTCTTCGGAGGCAGCGCTTTTCATTGGAAAGAATACGGCCCGGGAAGGCGCTTCGAAGCGCGGCCTCTTCTGCGAGGTCGTCGGTCGCCAGATAAAACATGGTGTCCGGATCGCTCTCAAGCTCCTGTCTCATGGAGCGCAGGAAAGCGTCCGTCGAACTTCTGCCGATTGCAGGCTGATTGTCCGTGCGGCGAATGTGAACGCCGACGCAGGAAGTGCCGAAGCGTGCGGTCATTTCATCGATGCGCGCCTGCAGGGCTTCTGTCGGGCGGAAAAGATGATAATCCTCAGCCGGATAGAACCATTCCCAGGTGAATATATAGGTATTTCCGCATAAAGAAGCGGTGTATGCCGGATCCAGCCCATCGGAATTGCGATGCGCTGTGATCTCTTCATTGGTCAGATGATTTCTGGCAGTTTTCTGGTAAAAAAGCTTGCGGGGGTCGGCCACGGAGCGGATGTTCGTGATCTCAAATTCTGTTACAGGCTGAAACAGTTCTTCGAAAGGACAGTTCAGCTCTGCATTGCAGAGCCAGAGCACACGGAGCTCTTCCTGCCGTTCTTCTGCCAGTCTCCATCCGGAATTTATCACGCGCATTCTATTGCATAAACCGCCTGAAGGTTGTATGATTATCACTGTATGACCTCGCTTATTTATGATGTCGGAAATAATAGACATAGTATAGCATAACGGGCGGGCAACTTGCAACGGATGGTAGAAAAATGGCGTTAAAGGTTCTGGAGATCAATACAGTCTGCCAGGGGGGCAGCGTTGGACGTATCACGGTCGATATCAGCCGTACGCTGAAGAAAAACGGCGATGAGTGTCTGATTGCCTATGGTCGGCGCGCTGCGCCGGAGGATGTTCCTGCATTCCGCTTTGGTACAAACCTCGATATGGGCATGCATGTGCTTGCTACCTTTTTGAAGGGAGAGCACGGCTTTGCCTCGCGGCGGCAGACCGAAAGGCTGATCGATAAGATAAAAGAATATGGTCCGGATGTGATTCAGCTTCATAATATCCATGGCTTTGTGCTCCAGGCTGAGCTGCTGTTTGACTATCTGAAAAAGGCAGGCAAACCGGTCGTATGGACACTGCATGATTGCTGGTCTTACACGGGGCACTGTGCGTTCTACGACTACAATGGCTGCGCGGAGTGGAAGAATGGCTGCAGGACATGCCGGGAGTATCGAAAGACTTATCCCTACGCTCTCTTCCGGAATAATACGGCTCAGAATTTTGAAAGAAAGCGTGCTGCGTTCACGGGTGTACCGGATCTGACCATTGTAACGCCGTCCGTCTGGCTGGCCGATCAGCTTTCGTTTTCTTTTCTGCGGGATTATCCGGTGAAGGTCATCCCAAACGGAATAGATCTTGAGGTGTTCAGACCGCGGGAAAGCGTGCTCAGGCAGGAGCTCGGCCTTAAGAATCAGTTTGTGGTTCTCGGCGTGGCAAACGTCTGGGAGCGCCGAAAGGGTCTTGTATATTTCCGGAAGCTGGCGGAAATGCTGCCGGATGATATCAGAATTGTGCTGATCGGGCTTGACGGGAAGCAGCGGCGCAGCCTGCCGGAGGGCGTGATTGGACTTGAAAAAACGGAGAATGCACAGCAGCTTGCCGAATACTATACGATGGCCGATGTCTTTGTGAACGCGACGCTGGAAGACAATTTCCCGACAACGAATCTGGAGGCGCTTGCCTGCGGTACGCCAGTCATCACTTTTGATACGGGCGGAAGCCCGGAGAGCCTTGATGAGACCTGCGGCCGGATTGTGCCGAAGGGCGATGTCAGGGCATTGCACGAAGCCATTCTGGAGGAAAGAAGAACCCCGCATGGCAGGGAGGCCTGCCTGAAGAGAGCGGGGCGTTATGAAAAAGAGGGGCGCTTTCAGGAATATGTGGAGCTCTATCACAGACTGGCCTCCAGTCAGGAGATAAAATGAATATCAAACCGAAAGTCTCGGTCGTTACGACCACCTATAATGATATAGAAAATCTGCGGCGGATTCTCACACAGGTGAGCGCTCAGAGTTATCCCGATATGGAACACATCGTCGTCGACGGCGGCTCCACGGACGGCACGGTGGAGCTTCTGCGTGAGGTTTCGTCAGAAAAGGGAGAGAAGCTGCGCTGGATATCGGAGCCTGATCATGGCATTTATGACGCGATCAACAAGGGAATCCGTATGGCAACCGGCGATATCATCGGTTACTGCTGCGACCGTTATGCCCATGAGCAGGTGGTGGAGCATATGGTCAGGGCCATAACGGAGGAGGGCACCGACGGCGTGCACGGTGATCTCTGCTATGTGGATGGAGAGCGTATTGTCCGCACCTGGAAACAGGGGCAGGGGCACATTCGCAGCGGCTGGATGCCCGGGCATCCGACTCTGTATCTTCGCCGGGAAGTCTACGAACGTTACGGTCTCTACAAGACGGATTACCGGATCTCCGGCGATTACGAATTCATGGTACGAATATTATACAAAAATCAGGTAAGATTATCCTATCTTCCGGAAACACTGATTTATATGAGCTACGGCGGCACGAGCAATAAGAGCCTGGCCGCTTATCTCGAATCCCTGAAGGAAGGCCACCGCGCTCTGAAGGAAAACGGCGTTCCCTTTGCCTGCGTCACGGACGCGCTGCGGACCCTCCGGGTGCTGGCGCAATTTGTAAAAGTATGATATTCTTAGATGAGTAACTACAGGAGATCTGTTTTGATATGAAGAAGCTTGTCATCATCCCCGCCTACAATGAGAGCGGCAATATTCTTCGTGCTGTCGCGGATATCCGCGAGCATGCGTCGGATTTCGATTATGTAATTGTGAACGACTGTTCCACCGACGCGACGCTGCGTCTGTGCCGCGAGCATAATCTGAATCATGTGAACCTGTCTGTGAATCTCGGGATCGGCGGAGCCGTACAGACCGGCTACCTCTATGGCATACAGAATGGTTACGATCTGGCTGTGCAGTTTGACGGAGACGGACAGCATGACGCGGCATATCTCCCGCGGATGGCGGATGAGCTTATCCGGACCGGCAGTGATATGGTCATTGGATCCCGTTTCATCGAGAAGGAAGGCTTTCAGTCTTCCGGCCTGCGGCGGATTGGTATTCGTTATTTTTCGCGTATGATCCGGCTGCTGACCGGTGTGCGCGTAACGGATCCGACTTCAGGAATGCGCATGGTAAACCGGGATGTGATGGCTGTCTATGCGAATAATTATCCGAAGGATTACCCGGAGCCGGAGAGCGTGGTCGCGATCCTGCGTATGGGAAAAAAGGTGACGGAGATTCCGGTGGTCATGCGTGAGCGCCGGGAGGGCGATTCCTCAATCGGTGGAGTGATTTCCGTCTACTATATGATCAAGGTGACGCTTGCGATTCTGATGGAGTGTCTGCGAAAGGAGCATGCCTTATGATGACTTTCAGGCTGCAGGTTGTGATTGGCCTTGCGCTGCTCGCAGTCCTTGCGATTCTCGTCAACATGATACGGAAGAGAAGTCTGGAGCTGAAATATGCGCTGGTGTGGATGCTGATGCTGATCGCCCTGTTCATTTTTGACTGTGCGCCGACGCTGCTCAATGTGGTGTCCGGTCTGATCGGTATTTATGCGCCGGTCAACATGATATTCTTCCTGGGCTTTTGCTTCTCCCTGCTGATCATTTTTTCTCTGACGGTAGCGCTTTCACGTCTGTCAAACAGTATCCGGACGCTGGATCAGATGGTGGCGCTGAATGAGAAACGCCTGCAGGACCTCGAAAAGCAGCTTGCGCAGACGGAAGAAAAAAAGTCTGGGGACGAGGAGTCCTGATTATATTCTACTGGAACGGAAAGGGAGATACAGGATGGAACGGGAGAAAAATCAGATTTTATACTTGGTGATACCCTGCTACAACGAGCAGGAGGTGCTGCCGGAGACTTCGAGGCGACTGAAGGAAAAGATGGAAAGTCTGATGGAGCGCGGCATGATCTCCCGCGAAAGCCGGATCATGTTTGCCAATGACGGCTCGAAGGATCGCACCTGGGAGCTGATTGAGGAACTGCATGCAGGCGATCCGATCTTTCAGGGGGTGAAGCTTTCGCGCAACCGCGGGCATCAGAATGCGCTGCTCGGCGGGCTCATGACAGCGAAAGAGTATGCAGACATGACGATCTCTCTGGATGCCGACCTGCAGGATGATATTGATGTGATTGACCAGTTTGTGGAGAAATATTACGAGGGCTGCGAGATTGTTTACGGCGTGCGCAGCGCGCGTACGACGGATACCTTCTTTAAGCGTTTTACGGCCGAGGGATTTTATAAGCTGATCAACTTTATGGGCGGCGAGGTTGTGTACAATCATGCGGATTATCGGCTGATGAGCAAACGTGCGCTGGATGAGCTGGAAGGTTACAAAGAGGTGAACCTGTTCCTGCGCGGCATTGTTCCGATGATCGGTTTTAAGACGGATATTGTGACTTATGAGCGCCACGAGCGTTTCGCGGGCGAGTCAAAATATCCGCTGAAGAAGATGCTGGGGCTTGCGGCGGACGGCATCACATCTCTGTCGATCAAGCCGATTCGCTTTATCATGTTTACTGGTGCGATGATCTTCCTCTGCAGTATTGTGATGCTGATCTATTCGCTGGTGCAGCACTTTCTGGGGAATACGAGTGTCGGCTGGACCTCGCTTATCGTCTCGATCTGGGCGCTCGGCGGTCTGCAGCTTCTGGCGATCGGTGTGATCGGAGAGTATATCGGAAAAGTCTATCTGGAGACCAAGGAGCGGCCGAAATACATCATTGAAAAGGTACTCAGATAATGGAGAAGAAATTATCCATCGGAAAGCATGAGATAGAAGCGTCACAGCTTTTCTTTCTGGCGGCGGTCACGCTGCTGGCGCTGGGAGTGCGCGTCTGCCTCCGCTCCTTTATCTCAGATGACTGGACGATCTACTGGAGCGACTGGCTTTCCCAGCTCACTCAGCGCGGTTTTGCCGCACTGGCGGACGACTTTTATGACTACGCGCCGCCGGTGATGTATCTTCTGTATCTGATCACATTACTGCCCCTGAATGCGATGACCGCGTTCAAGGGGGTTTGCTGTCTCATGGATTTCGTGGGGGCAGTGCTTATCGGGAAGCTGGTCTTCACCTGCACCGGCAGCAGAAGGCGGAGTATGCTGGGCTACGCCTGCTTTCTGTTTCTGCCAACTGTTATACTGAATTCAGCCGCCTGGGCACAGTGTGATACTCTCTACACCGTGCTGATTCTGGCGAGCATATATTTCCTGCTCACAGACCGGAGCTGGACAGGCATGTGGTTCTACGGCGCGGCTTTTGCGGTCAAGCTGCAGACGCTGTTTATCTTTCCTTTCCTCATTATCCTGTGGGTACGGAAAAAAGTTGATCTGAAGCAGTTCCTGACCCTGCCGGTCATGTACTTTCTGGGCATTCTTCCGGCCTGGATTGCGGGCAGGCCGCTCACGGAGCTGATCGGCATCTATGCATTCCAGGGAAGTAAGGATCGCTGGTCGCTCTCCATCAAATTTCCGAATATCTATCAGATCATCGGCAATAACTTTTTCCTCGATGAGTATGCGACAGCGGGGGTATATCTGATCCTCGGGATTCTGATGATCCTGATGTTTTATCTGGCGTACCGGAGAGTGCGCGTGACGAAGGAATATGTGATTCTTCTGATCGTCTTCTTCGGTATGGTGGCGACTTACTTCCTGCCGCACATGCACGAGCGCTACCTCTATGTGAGCGATGCGTTTCTGCTTGTCTATGCATTGATGCGCCTGCAGCGCTTTCCGTGGTTCATTGCATCGAGTTTTCTGGGCGTCGTCGGCTATGGGCAGTACCTGACGAAGAATGATCCGCTCGTGCCCTACTGGGCGCTGGCTTTTGTGCAGCTTGCATTGATCGTGCGGATTGGACTCGACCTGTGGAATTATGTCCATACCCCGGCAAATCTCTCCGACGAGGAGGAGAAGGAGGAGCGCTCTCTTCGCACGTTGATTTTTAATCGTCTTCATATCGGGAGCTTTTCTTTTGATTTTCTGGAGGGGCTGCTCGCCATTTGCATCACCGCGGTCGGGGTGCTGCTGCGCTCGGTTTTTTCTGTAAATGGGACGATTTTCCCGGCTTTGGTGATCGCGATTGCGACCCTGCTGGTGTGGACCCTGACGCGCAGTGGGAGGCGGACACTGCTCGCCTACGCGGTTTTCATGATTCTGCCGACGATTGTCGCGGATACTGCGATTTTGCCGGAAAGCGCCGCAGTGGGAGCAGTATTGTTTCTGTGCGCGCTGGAGGAGCAGGGGGAGAAAAGTGCCGGTTCCTGGATCTTTACGCTGCTCGCAGCCCTGACGCTGCTTGACGACGTGCGCTATGTGGGGCTCCTGTTCCTGTGCGCGCTGCTCTGGCAGCGCAGAAGGCTGCAGACGAGTCAGTTTACCGTGATCTTTGCCGCGGGGCTGGCGCGCCTTATCTACAGCTACCGTATCTGGCTGTGGGCCGGCTATACCCTGACAACCTTCCACTGGCCGAATATCTATGAGATCGTAGGGAAAGCGGCGGTTATGACGCAGCAGGTCGATCCGCTCGCGATCGTGGGACTGTTCCTCGCGGCGGGGCTTCTGCTTATGACGCTGTGGGTCTTTGCACAGGGAAACATTCCGACGGACGACGCCTCGCTGCTGCGTCTCTGCCTCTTCTTCGGGCTCGCGGCGGGCTTCTTCCTTCCCTATATGGATCAGTCCTACGGCTATGTCTACTGTGTGCTTGCAGTTATTCTGGCTATGAAAGAACCGCGCGAGTTCTGGATTCCGCTGCTTTTGCAGATCGTGACTTATGCCGGTTATCAGGACTGTGTGAACGGGGAGTCGATGACGCCGATGTGGGTGTTCGCACTGCTGCAGCTTGGCATTCTGGCTTATCTGGGGACGCGTCTGCTGCGTGAAGCGAAGGTGGTGAATCTGTGCGCCGGGAAAAATTAGTCTATCTGGATGGCCTTCGGGGAATGGGCTGCACGATCGTGTTCCTGTGCCATTTTGTATATGCTTTTTATTATGGAATGTACCAGTATCAGGAGGCAGCCTGCCATCTGCCGGGCAACCTCGATATTGTGATTGGCAAATCGCCGTTGAATCTTCTTTTTAATGGGAATACGGCAGTGCGCCTGTTTTTTGTCCTGAGCGGTTATCTGCTCTGCCGGAACTTTTTCTTAAGCGGTGATACTTCGACCCTGAAAAGGAGTGCGTTGCGCCGTTATTCGCGGCTGATGCCGCCGGTGCTGGCAGTGAACCTGCTCATATTTTTTCTGATGGGAGCCGGTTTGTATCAGAACGAGGCGGCTGCCGTGCTGGCAGGCTCGGAGGAGTGGTTTGCCGGTTTCAATGCCTTTGCGCCGTCTTTTCCAGGCATGCTGTGGGAATCGCTTATCGGTTGTTTCCTGTTTGGAAGCAATGATTATCTCGGCGTGCTCTGGACGATGCGTGTGCTGTTCCTAGGGGCCTTTCTCGACTATGCCCTGGCAGGACTTATCGGGAAGCGGCGCTGGCGCTGGGCAGCATATGCCATTATCGCGCTTCTCCTCCTGCGCACGGATTTCCTGTCAATCTTTCTCGGCTATGTGCTCTGCGATTTTATGCATACGGATGCAGGGCTGAAAGACGTACTGTGCGGGAGCGGACTATTGAATGGAATACTGTTGGCGGCAGGGTTCTATTTTATGAGCTATCCGTCGGCAGGCTATGGTTATGAGGGAACGATCTGGGGGATCCTGCCCTTTGTCTTTGTCAACTACTATCACATTCTGGGTGTGCTTTTATTTGTGTTCGCGGTGCTGAATCTTAAGCCGGTGCAGCGTTTTTTCTCACTGGGTATTTTCCGCTTCCTGGGGAGAATCTCCTATTCGCTGTACCTTATTCACTTCCCGGTCATCGCGACGTTTGGCGCGTGGTTCCTCCTGACCTTTGAACCGCGGCTGGGCTATAATCTGACTAGTCTCGTGAATCTGGTACTGACCGGTCTCATCACAGTGGGCCTGTCTGCGCTGAGCGCGCGTTTCGTGGAACCGATTGGAAAGAAAGGGGAGATGCTGTTTGAACGCATTGTCCGCAAATAAAGAAAACGGCAGACTTCTCTGGATTGACTTTGGGCGCGCAGCGGGGATGCTTATCGTGCTGCTCGTGCACGCCGGGGCGGGGCCTTCGGTCGTCCGGTTCTATGGCGGTATGTTTTACATGCCGATCTTCTTTGTCGCGGCGGGCTATGTGCATCACCGCCGGGCGGAGGAGCCTCTGCCGGTATTTATCCGGAAAAAAGCGAGAAGGCTCCTGCTGCCGTATTTTGGGACGAGTTTCTTTTTGTGGCTGTTCTTCTGTGTGAAGGATATGGAGCTGAAGCTGTCCTCTCTCTTTGGAATTTTCTATTCGAGAAATCAGATGTACCGGGCCGGATTCGCGGGGGAAAATCCGGTACTGCTCGATGTCCTGAACGCACCGCTCTGGTTTCTGACGGCGCTCTTTCTTGTCTATCTGTGGTATGAGATCGCAGAGCGCAGCGGGAAAAAGAAGCTGCTGCTCGCGCTGGGGCTGCTCTTCTCGCTCCTGTGGCATTACGGGACGGAACTTTTACTTCCCTGGAGTCTGGACGCAGTTCCGTATTTTGCCTGCTTTTTCTTTGTGGGAGAGAAACTGCGGGAAGGGCGAAGCGTCTTGGAGGAAAAGCACATCCTTTTGCCCGCGCTCATCCTCTTCTTTGCCAGCGCAAGGCTGAACGGCAGCGTAAACCTGTCCTGCGGGGACTATGGAGCGAGTATGCTGCTCTACCTGCTGGCAGGCAGCCAGGGTTCCTTCCTGGTATTTGTCGCCGGAGCATGGCTGGAGGTGCATTTTGAGCGTGCAGCGCGTGTCATTGCGTTGGTGGGGCAGGAGACGCTGACGATTCTCTGTTTCCATATGTTTCTGTTTATGTTTATCCGGGCGGGAGCTGCAATGCTGGGACTGGGTGAGATTCTGACGGATGTGCTGCTCATCGCAGGCAGCCTGATTGCTTTGACGGCTATGGGACATGTATGGCATATCTGGAAAAAAGGGCGAGGTAAGGAAAAATGAAGTATAAGCTGATTGCGATGGATCTGGACGGAACTCTTAATAATGACGAGAAGAAGATTACACCGCGTACCCGGCAGGCATTGATGAGAGCACAGGAGCAGGGAATCCGGCTTGTGCTTGCCTCGGCGAGACCGGGTCCGGGTCTGAACCGCGAGAGCCGTGTGCTCGATCTGGCTGCGCATCGCGGAATTCACATGGCTTACAATGGAGGACGAATCACCGACGCGGCGACGGGTGAGACGTTGTTTGAGACAAGTATGCCCTTTGAACTGGCGCGGGAAGTTCTGCGACATCTTGAGCATTTTCCGGTGACGCCGATTCTGGATGATGGGCGGCAGTTCTATGTACATGACAGGACCGCCTATAAGGTGGAGTACGAATGCCGCAATAATGAGATGGAGTGCACGGAGGTGGATAATCTGGCGGAGTTTCTCTCCTTCTCTCCCATCAAGATTCTCATGTCCGGAAAGGAGGAGGAACTTCCGTCGCTGATGGAAGAGATCGGGCGGCCGTTCCGTGACAGCCTGAGCGTTGTGATGACCGCTCCGTTCTATCTTGAGATCATTCCGAAGGAGATCAATAAAGGACAGGGACTGCTTGACGTCTGCCGTGTCTGCGGAGTGGATCCTGCGTGCGCGATTGCTTTTGGTGACGCGCAGAACGATATTCCGATGATCCGCGCGGCCGGACTTGGCGTTGCCATGGGAAATGCCTGCAGAGAGCTGAAGGAGGCTGCGGATCTGGTGACGCTCAGCAACAATGAAGACGGAATTGCGCAGGTACTGGAGGAGCTGGGGATATAGGCAATCCTAAATTGCCATTTTTTTCAGCCTGTGGTATTATGAAGAAAACAGCATTGAAATTGAAAAAAGGCGGTGGAGAATATGGGAAAGAATAAAAGAGAATTTGCGCTGATCTGCAAGGACGGAGAGGAACTGAAGGTGAATCTCTATGAGGTCCCAGCGGATATGCGGGACACGGAAGTGAAGGACACCCTGTTTCAGGCGGCGCGGGATTTTCTCTCTACACGGGCAGAGCAGAGAGGCGTTGGCTTTGAGTATGACGTGTTTTGCTGGGAGAACTTAAGCACAGTTCCGGAGAGCTGCTTTGAAAAATATGGGATCCGTGTGATCCAGAATCATCTGAGCAGCGTGCAGGTTGACGCGAAGGCCAGTCTGCTGGACTGAAGAAAAGCAGGGACAGGCTCTGGACAGTGAAGGGGAAACAACAGCCGGGAAGGCCGTTGTTTCCCCTTGTTGCGTCTAGTGTTTTTCAGATGCCGGGATCAGTTTTGCCAGGAGCAGGCAGATCAGCACGGTGATCACCATATCCGGCAGCGTGTTGCCGACGATCAGATCGACGTTCATCAGGAAACGGTACAGGATGAAGCCGATGACCCAGACAATCAGGTTGCGGACATTGACCGATTCAGCGCTGGCGTCTTCCTTCAGAATGAAGAAGGACGCGATCTGCACGGCGATCATCGGGGCGAAGACTGAGCCGATCAGGTAGAGAAAATCGGTGATGTCGTCCATCGGGAACAGGATGGCGCCGACTGTGCCGATGACCGTCGCGGCGATCGCGATCCATTTGCCGTTCAGCTTCGCAGAGACGGATTCACTCGAAATACCGGCGGACCAGGCGTCGAGGAAGGTCGTGGTGACTGTGGAGAAGATGACAATGACAAGGCCTATGACGCCGAGACCGGCTCTCAGCAGGATCTGTGCGATGTCGGATTCCCCGGTGCAGATGGCTGCTCCCATGCCGATGACATACATCCAGCAGCTGACGAGGCCGTAGACCAGCACACTGGCGGCGGTGGCCTTCACGGGTTCCTTCGCTTCCCTGGTGTAGTCGCTGATCAGCGGCAGCCAGGACAGCGGCATGGCGACGCTCAGCTCCACGGCAGCGCCGAAGCTCATGCCTTCGCCGGAGATTTCAAAAATATTCCCGGAGCGGAAGATGACGAAGCACAGGACGATGGTCAGGCAGAAGAGCGCGGCCATCGCGACTGTGTTGATCTTTCCGAGATTGCGGATGCCGATCAGGATCCAGAGGATGATCAGCGCGCCGATCACGAGGCACCAGAGCCAGGAGCCGGTCTGAAAGACGCCGTCTGCGGCCAGCGCGCCGTCGTAGATCATGATAGCGGTCCAGCCGACGAGCTGCAGGATATTCAGGATGGAGAAGAGCAGACTGCCCTTCTGACCGAAGCTCATTTTTACCGTTTCCATGGCGCTGCGGCGGGAGTAGCCGCCGATGAGTCCGGCGGCGAACATCATTGCGCAGCCGATGACATGGCCGATCAGAATCGCGGCAAGGCCGTTAAGAAAGCCCATGCCTGCGAAATAGGTGCCGGTGAGAATCTCCGCGATGGAGACGCCCGCACCGAACCAGATGAGGCCGTTCTCAAAGATCGAGGTTCCGTTGTTGTTATTCATGCTGCGCCTCCTTTGCGTACTCCCCCTTCAGGTCAAAGACATGGTTCATCGGGCCGGAGCCCTTGCCGAGATCCAGCATCGCGCCGAGCGCGCCTGATATGTACGCTTTGGAGCGGATGATGGCCTCCTTCAGGGGGAAGCCCTTCGCGAGGTTTGCGGCGATCGCGCTCGAGAGCGTGCAGCCGGTGCCGTGGGTGTTGGGATTGTCGATGCGCTTTCCCTTGATCCAGCTGAGCTCACCGTCCGCACAGAGCAGATCGTTGGCGTCGTTGACTGAGTGGCCGCCCTTGCAGAGGACAGCGCAGTGCCAGGAGTCGCTGATCATTTTTGCCGCGGCTTCCATGTCCGCGGCGCTGTGAATCTCCATGCCGGAGAGAACCTCCGCCTCCGGAATATTTGGCGTCAGGACGGTAGCCAGCGGGAGCAGTTCGCTTTTCAGCACCGCGATCGCGTCGTCGCTGATGAGTTTTGCGCCGCTCGTCGCGACCATCACAGGGTCGATGACAATATTTTTCGGCTCATATTTCCGGAGCTCTTCACTGATCTCGCGGATCAGCGCTCCCGAGCTGACCATGCCGATCTTCACCGCATCGGGAAAGATGTCGGTGAATACCGCCTCCAGCTCGTCGTGTAAAAATGCAGGAGTCGCCTCCAGAATACTGATGACGCCGGTTGTGTTCTGGGCAGTTAAAGCCGTGACCGCGCTCATAGCGTAGACGCCGTTGGCAGTCATGGTCTTGATATCCGCCTGGATACCGGCGCCTCCGCTGGAATCGCTTCCGGCGATTGATAATGCTGTCTTCATCTTTTTTTCTCCTTTCGTATTTCAGCACTATTTTTCTATAGCGACGGAAGGTGGTGCCCCCGGCCCGCCGCTGAAAAAGCGGTTCAAAAACCGCGTTCTTCCTGTCTTAGAGAGGCTGTCGTAAGAAGGCTTTTACAGCCTTCGTCTTATCCTCCGCGGCGAAGAGTCCGCTGATGACGGCGACGCCCGCAATGCCGGTCCCCTGAAGTGCTGCCACATTGTCAAGGGAAATGCCGCCGATCGCTACCGCGGGGATTGAGACCGCCTCGCAGATCGCGCGCAGCTCCTGCGGGGACAGGTTCGTGGCGTCCAGCTTGGTATGGCTGCCGAAAACTGCGCCGCAGCCGATGTAGTCCGCCCCGGCGCGTTGCGCCGCAAGGGCCTCTGTCACATTGTGCGCGCTGCCTCCGATGAGATACTGACCTCCGAGAATCTTTCTGGCCTCGCTGATCGCCATGTCCGACTGCCCGACGTGGACGCCGTCCGCCCGGACCTTTATGGCGATATCGGGGCGGTCGTTGATGATCAGCGGAACCTGGTACTGCGTACAGAGTTCACGCAGCGTGGAGGCTTCGCGGAGCAGCAGCTCCTCCTCTGCATGTTTTTCTCTTAGCTGGACGCAGGTGACGCCCGCCTTCAGCAGCTCCTCGATCACCGAGGCGAGGGTCTCGCCGGGCCGCAGCCAGCTGCGGTCCGTCACCGCGTAAAGCCGTAAAGTATCTGAAGTAATATTCATGATGATGTTCCTCTTTTCCGAAAAATGCGTTCTGCCGCGTCGAACAGATACTGATGGAAGGTCCCCATGCCGCCCTGTTCGCGGTTCGTGCGCCTGCCCGCCTCCGCGGCGCTTTCCCGCCAGAGCTGTCCCGCTCTCAGCGCCGCGTCAAATGCGGATAACCCTTCAGCGCAGAGCAGGGCGCACAGAGCGGAGAGCATGCAGCCGCCGCCGGTCAGGCGGGAGATACGGGAGTCTCCTTCTGTCAGCAGGACGACGTGCTCGCCGTCCGATACCGCATCCGTATTTCCACTCACCAGGGTTGCACAGCGATAAGCCAGAGCGAGGTTTTGCGCGAGGGCTTCCTGTTCGGAGACTGACAGCGTGACGCTGCTCTCGACGCCGCCGGAGGTGATACTTTTGAGTCCCAGCAGCGCGCGTGCCTCCTCCTGATTACAGCGGATGATCGAGACCTGAACCTGCGAGAGCAGTTTCGCAAGTCCATCCCTGCGAAATGCACTCGCGCCAGCGCCCACCGGATCGAGTACGATCGGATGTCCGAGTTCCATGGCCTTTTTCCCGGCCAGGGTGCAGGCCTCAAACTTTTCCCTGTCCGGCACGCCGGTATTGAGAAGCGTCGCCTGACAGATCGCGGTGATTTCCGCGGCCTCCGCGGGCTCCTGTGCCATGATCGCGCTGCCGCCTGCCGTCAGCAGGATATTGGCGGTGTCCTGCATGGTCACCGGATTGGTCAGGCAGTGGATTGCAGGCCTTCTGCTTGCGGCGCCCATCTCAGCGCGCTCCCTTCAGTTGCCGTATGACGCCGCCCTTTTCCAGAACCGTGATCAGCAAAAAAGCCAGGATGCTGCCCACGACCGTGGAGATGAGGAAGGGCACGATATAGACGAAGAGTCCCGCGGGTTCCGCGCCCATCAGAAGCTTCGCTACCGGCCAGGCCGCCAGACCGCCGAGAATTCCGGTGCCCAGCGCTTCACTCACGCAGGTCAGGCTGAGATTTTTCGTCGCCGCGTACATGAGACCACAGCAGAGCGCGCCAACCATACTGCCGGGAAAGGCCATCAGCGTCCCCAGTCCCAGCAGATTTCGGAGGAGGCTCGCGCAGAAGGCAATCCCTACGCCCCAGCCGGGACCGAGGATGACCGCCGCGAGGATATTTACCATGTGCTGCACCGGCGCGCATTTGCTGCCCGCCACTGGGAAGCTCAGAAGGCTTCCCACTACGGCCAGCGCCGTCAGTACGCCCGCCATCGCCAGTTTTCTTGTCGCATCGTTCTGTTTCATAACAATTTTCTCCTTCCCATAAAAACAGGAGACGCCGGGGCGTCTCCTGCAATCGTTCCTGTACATCGTCCCTACGTTGGCATTATCCAAATCAGGTATAAGGGTCGAGGCTCCTTAGCCTCCTCTCAGCCCGTCGCACGAGCTCCCCTGTCTGGTTTTCTAAAAGTATACTACAATTTTCTGCGGCCTGCAACGGACATTTTTGCAGATTCGCGAATTTTTGTTCAACAGAATGATTTGTCAGGCAAAATCCGATGTGATATGATGAGATCGCATGATCGGTTATATGACCAGATGCAGGAAATCAAATAGAAATGAAATTTCAGGCTTATCAGGTTGAGCGGAGAAGGAAATGGACAGACAGCAGATTTTTGATTATGCAAAGGGAAAATACGGAACAACGTCGGAGTACCTGTGGACGAGGTATCCATCGTATGCCGTTCTGCGCCATTCGGACAATAAAAAATGGTATGGCGTTGTGATGACCGTTTCCAAAAACAGGCTGGGACTGCAGGGAACGGATGCTGTTGATATCCTCAATGTAAAATGCGACCCGGTCATGATTGGCATGCTGCGACAGTCTTCCGGTTTCCTTCCTGGATATCATATGAATAAGGCAAACTGGCTCAGCGTTCTTCTCGATGGAACAGTATCGGATGAGCAGATTCTGGATTTATTGGATTTGAGTTTCCAGATGACGGCAAAGAACAGGAAGATAAAATAAGTGTGGAGGAGTCTGGATGGGAGCCAAGGGTAAAGCGTGTACAGCTGGGCGATAACGAGGGCATCACCAGACTGATCCTGAAAGATCTGTTTTAAGTTTGTGCGAGTTATCGGAATTGTCTTTTTGAACTTGTTGTTGATTACTGCTGATGAAATGAGTAAACTATAAGCATAAGTGATGGTGGTTGGAAAGCGGGTGACAGGATGCTGACATGGAATGACCTTTTGGAAAAAATTTATATGGGTGAAAAAGCAGATATGGAATGCAAGCTGGCCGAGAAAGCGGTTCCGCAGTCAGTTTATGAAACTTATTGTTCGTTTGCAAATTCAAAGGGCGGCGACATCGTGCTTGGCGTAGAAGAAGACAAAAGCAAGTCCAATCCGAAAGAGCGATTTATTCTTCGCGGGGTTTCTGATCCGGAAAAGCTGCGCGAAGATTTTTGGAATACGATTAATAGTCAGAAGGTAAACGCGAATATTCTGGTTGATGATGATGTGTATATCGTTGAAAACGGTGGTATCGCATTGCTTGTGATACATGTGCCCAGAGCGGATTACACGATGCGCCCTGTCTATAAGGGAGAAAATCCGTTTAAGGGAACCTATAAGAGAAATCATGAGGGGGACTATCACGCGAAAGAGTATGAGGTCAGGGCCATGATTCGTGACCAAAGTTCAGAAGGGAATGATAGTACCATTCTCGAGGGCTTCACGATGAATGACATTGACATGGATTCACTGAGAAGATATCGTGTTATGTTTAATACAAGTCATCCGGATCATGTATGGAGAGAACTGCCGGATCAGGAATTCCTGGAGATGCTGGGCGGTTATCGCAAAGATCGCAGGGATAAGTCGGAAGGACTTACAATAGCGGGACTTATGATGTTCGGAACAGGACTTGCAATTCGCGATGAATTTGATAATATTTTCATGGACTATCGCGATGAAACAGGGGCAGGCGAGGCGCAGCGCTGGACAGATCGGGTTACTTATGATGGAACCTGGGAAAATAATCTGTTCAACTTTTTCATGAAGGTTTCGCCCAGACTGACGGAGAACCTGAAAAGACCGTTTGCCTTGAAGAACATGCAACGGATAGATGACACACCGGTGCACGAGGCAATCCGCGAGGCATTCGTGAATCTGATTATTCATTCGGACTATCGGATGGATGCCGGGGTGCTTAAGATTATCAAGACAGCAGATGGATTCACTTTTACAAATCCGGGAAGCTTAAAGCTGCCGAAGGAACAGATTTACAGTGGCGGGAACTCGAAAGCGAGGAATCCGCATATGCAGACGATGCTTCGGATGATTGGTTTTGGAGACAATGCGGGCTCCGGTTTTCCAAAGATACTGAATGTATGGGCTGATAATGGGTGGCAGCGCCCGGAGCTTGATGAGGATACTGTTATGAATCAGGTCACGTTGACATTGCTGCTGTCGGCAGGACAATCGGAAGAAAAATCGGACGAATCGGAAGACTTATCAGCGGAATCAGCGGAAAAATCAGCGGAATCAGCGGAAAAATCAGCGAAATCCATGCACTTAGAACTGTTGAATTCTCTTTCAGCAAGGCAACGGGAAATTTTCGAGTTTATGGAAAAAGGTAAGCCATACAGTTCACAGGAAATCGCAGATGTATTAGGGGTAAAACTGCCGCGAACCAGACAGCTGCTTAACGAATTGATTTCTCTGGGACTGATTCAGGCCACTGCTGCGACCAAAAACAGGAGATATATAAAGATATAAGCAGTGCATAAATATTGCCCAAAATAAATCGCAGATGTGGACGGGTTTCCAGATTCCCTTTCATAGCATGGAACGGATCCTCGATCTGTGTCAGACCACTCCAGCTTTCCCACGATGACAAATCAGCTCGCCAAATGTTTGCATGCCATTTGCTTATGTGCTAAAATACACACTATCAAAAGGTCCGGGACGGATTCTTCTGTAAATGATCAGACTGGCAAATCTGATAAGGCCCGTCCCCTATCTGTATTTTTCTATATCGGGGAGACTTCTATGTACGACATACACGCGAATGAAAATTCTGGCTATGGGGCCCAGGGCAGCTATACCGATGATAAGGGAAATTCACTTTCCTCCGCAACCATCATTGATCTGTACGAAATGGTAGAAAATGACAATGTGTATGCCTGTTTTGAGCTTTGGAAAAGGTTTCATAATGACGCCGGGCAGGGGGAAACGGTTCTGCAGGCTCTTACACGGGCTGCCGAAATTATTTTACAGGATCCATCTGCATATCCTTCGGACATAGCTAGTGTCATTTTCCGGGAAGCAGGAAAGCTGGTTTTAAGTGATGACCAGGAAAAAGGCTTTGAATTGCCTGGCACACATCAAGCACCTCCTCTTCTTTGCTCATTGACAGGTTCGCGTTCACGCAAGCGTTTAGCACATCGACTTCATTTCGCCTAGGATGCCGGGAACTTTCGTCTGCGTTATCCGAACTGTTTTCTGGCTTTCAGCAGGCGCAGGGGCGACAGCAGCTTCATAAAGTCAGTCGCGATAAAGACGCCAAGGTAAAAGATAAGCAGGCCCTGGGCGGAGAACTCTGTAAATGTGATATACAGGCCGAGCGCCGAGAAGAGTATGCCCAAAACGATGAAGAAGAGCATACCCGAGCGCGCCCTTTTCCCGGCTGCATAAAGAGACTGCAGCTCCTGCCTGGATCTCGACCGTCCTGTTGAAACGCTCAGTATATAAGTACCCTGTTTTCTCAGGCTTCGCTCCATGAGGATATACATGGCGACAATCTCCCATAGCATGCCGATAAAAATCATAGCGACGAAAGACAGACCGTTCGCGAAGAACATGTCTCCGAACAGGATTCCCAGCAGTGAGGCGAGCGGGCCTGCCGCCGCCATTATGCCGGGTGTCGCCCTGAAATGCTCTTTTGTATATTCGCTAAGATTGACGCTGTATACCTTTCCATCAGACAGACTATAAAAGTGCTGATATCCGGGGCTGGCTCCGCATAACTGCACCAACCGCCCGGTTTTTCTGTGTTCTGCCATTGGATTCCTTCCATTTTCCCTGTTTTTAACCTTCTATTTCATTATACAGAAACGCGTTCAGGATATTCTGCGGGGCATCGTATCTCCTGGCCCAGCGCTCCGCCTGCTCCCGAATAATCGTACAGTAAAATCCAGGACCAAAGTCTTTGGTGTTTCGGCCTTTTATAACTTTGGGATGTGTGACAGCAGTATAGTTGCCGTGGTAAACAGTCATCTTTCCCATATGCGAAGCTCCTCCTCCGAAGCCCGCATCAGTGAGGACATCAGGCAGATGCCCGCCGCGCCGGCCTCGGCGCAGAGCGGCGCGTTCTGCGGCGTGATGCCGCCGATGGCGTAGACCGGGATATGTACCGCTTCGCAGACATCCTTAAGAAACGGGATTCCGCGGGGTGGCAGCCCCTTCTTGCAGTCCGTGGCAAAGACATGTCCGGCGGTCACGTAGGCCGCGCCCGCCGCCTCGGCTGCCACAGCCTCCTCCGGGGCGTGGATGGAAGTGCCGAGCACGTCGAAGTTTCGTTTCTCCGCTTCCTCCATCGCGAGCAGTACGCGCAGCGGGAGGTGGAGCCGCCGGATGCCGAGGCGCAGCGCGACATCTCCGTAGGTATGCAGTGTCAGCGGCACGCCATATTCTTTGCAGATCGCTTTCGCCAGGGCGGCCAGCTCCTCGTACTCTGCTTCGCCTAAATCCTTCTCCCGCAGGATGATGCCGTCCACTCCGGCGCGCGCCACCCGGACAAGCTGGGCGGGGAAGTTCTCCGCCAGCTTCCGGTTGCTCACGCAGATGATTTTACACGTAGACATAATCGTTCAGCACCGGCTGCAGGCCTTCGTCCGACATGTCCGCGTACATCTGCCCGAAGCTTCTGCCGTCGGAGATCTCGAACTGTTCGTCGCCCGCCTCGGCGTCTTCCTTTCCCTCGTATTTGCTCTCGTGGTCCCCGATGCCGGTGGAGACGCCGGCGGAAATCTTGGTCGCCGCCACCTTCACGATGCCGTTGCGGAAATGCTCCGACTCGCGGGAGGACACGGTGATGCCCACATAGGGCAGGAAAATGCGGTAGGCGCAGAGCACCTGGCAGAGCTCGCGCTCATGCACGTCGAGCGGATTGATCTTGTCATTGTTGATGATCGGGCGCAGTCTGGGGCAGGAGAGCGAGTATTCCGCGTGCGGGTATTTGCGTTGCAGATAATAGACGTGCAGCGCCGAGGCAAGTGCATCCTTGCGGAAATCGGAGAGCCCGAGCAGCGCGGAGAAGCCGACGCCGCGCATGCCGCCGCGGATCGCACGCTCCTGCGCCTCAAAGCGGTAGGGGTAGACGCGCTTGTGGCCCATGAGGTGGAGCGTCTCATATTTATCCGAATTGTAGGTCTCCTGAAAGACTGTTACATAGTCTGCGCCGCACTCGTGGAGGTAGCGGTACTCGTCGGTGTTCACCGGATAGATTTCCAGTCCCACGTTGCGGAAATACTTCGCCGCCAGCTTACAGGCCTCCCCGATGTATTCGACGCTGCTCATGGAACGGCTCTCGCCGGTCAGGATCAGAATTTCCTCCATGCCGGAGTCCGCGATGACCTTCATCTCGTGCTCGATCTCGCCACTGTCCAGCTTCTTCCGGATAATGTCGTTGTAGCAGTTGAAGCCGCAGTAGACGCAGTAATTTTCGCAGTAATTGGCGATGTAGAGCGGCGTAAACAGGTAGACCGTGTTGCCGAAATGCTTACTGGTCTCGGTCTTCGCCCGCTGCGCCATCTCCTCGAGATGCGGAGCCGCGGCTGGGGAGAGCAGCGCCTTGAAATCTTCCACGGAGCAGGTTTCATTTGCCAGGGCGCGCCGCACGTCGGCGTCCGTATAGCTCTCATAATCGTAGCTGTTCATCTGGCTGAGCACCCGTTCCATGATATCGGAGTCGATGCGCTCCATGCCTTCCATGTACTCCATGTGGTTTGTCCGGCTGGACGGGTCCTGCTCCAGGCGATGCTTCTTCGCGAGCGCCTTTTCCGAGAGCTTGTCTGAATCCACAAAAAACTGATTTTCCGCCATGTCCGTCACCTCTCTAGTCCCGCAGGAAGCCGGTCAGCGGATCGGAGGCGGAGGCGCCGCGCTCGAGTACGCGGCCAAGGCCGGAGAGGTAGGCTGCGCGTCCCGCTTCAATCGCGTTCTTAAATGCGCCTGCCATGGCCGGAATGTCGCCTGCCGTGGCGATCGCCGTATTTGCCATGACTGCTGCGGCGCCCATCTCCATCGCCTCGCAGGCCTGGGAGGGACGGCCGATGCCGGCGTCCACGATGATCGGCAGGTCGATCTCATCAATCAGGATCTGGATGAATTCCTTCGCCGCCAGTCCCTTGTTGGAGCCGATGGGGGAGGCGAGCGGCATGACTGCGGCGGCTCCGGCGTCCTGAAGGGCGCGTGCCGCGTAGAGATCCGGGAACATGTAGGGCAGCACGACGAAGCCCTCCTTCGCCAGAATCTCGGTCGCCTTTACGGTTTCTGCGTTGTCCGGCAGGAGGTATTTGCTGTCGCGCATGATCTCGATCTTCACGAAATTTCCGCAGCCGAGCTCGCGCGCCATGCGGGCGATACGCACGGCCTCGCTTGCGTCGCGCGCACCCGAGGTGTTCGGGAGCAGCGTCACGTGCTCGGGGATGTAGTCGAGGATGCTCTCATTTTTCTTTGTGTTCGTCCGGCGCACAGCCAGCGTGATGATCTCGGCCCCGGCGTTCTCCACCGCCGCCTTGATCAGCTCCATCGAGTATTTGCCGGATCCCAGGATAAAGCGGGAGGAAAATTCCTTTCCGCCCAGGGTAAATGTGTCTTTGTTCATTGTCATTCTCCTTTGATAATCAGTTCCAGTATTTTGTTTGCCTGATGCGCTGCGCAGAGCATGACCCGCGGAGCCATCAGGCCGCCGTTTTCTTCCAGTGTGGACACGCCGTCGCCGCACAGATAGTAGTGGGGAAGAATGCGCCGCGTGCGGATGCTGTCGCTGTCCCCGTAACCGGCCATGCCCGAGGCGCCGACCAGATATTTTTCAGGAAAGGTGGTCAGCACACAGTTCGTCAGCATCGCCTTCTGCTCCGCCCGGTCGAAGGCCTCGCAGACGTAGAGATCGTCCTTCAGTAGTGTTGGAATATTCTCCTCGTCAAGCTTCACGAAGTCGGTGCGCACATCGAGGTAAGGATTGAAGCGGTACAGCTCATCGCGCAACGCCTCCGGCTTTGGACGGCCGAGACCCGCGATGGGGTATTGCTGGCGGTTCAGGTTCGTCAGGTCGACGCGGTCAAAATCGATGAGATGCAGCCTGCCGATGCCGCAGCGCGCCAGCGCGATGGCGACGTTTGAGCCGAGCCCGCCAAGGCCGCAGACCGCGACGCATGCGGCGCCGATCCGGTCCTGTACGGCCTTCGTGTGCCGCAGCTCCAGTGCTTCCTGTATGCTTTCCCGGCTGGGAATCGTTTCCGTAAACATCCTCAGCCGCCTCCCACGAAACTCACGATCTCCAGCACGTCGCCGTCCGTGAGCAGTTGATTTCCGTAATCGTTTTTGGGTACGATCTGCTCGTTGCACTCCACGGCCAGTCGGTCCAGGGTGTAGCCCTCGCGCTGCAGATAGTCCAGCAGGGTCATACCGGCCACATCCTCCGGATTTCCGTTGATTTTCACCATGCGCATCACTCCTCTCCATAAAAAATACCGCACGAAGAATTACACCCGCGGTGGTGTACCCCTTCGTGCGGCAGTCCTGTCACACTCTGCCGCTATTTTAAACTCCGGAGAAATATTTGTCAATGTTCTTATTTCCTGAAAATCGAGGG
This sequence comes from Lachnospiraceae bacterium, assembly GCA_021205385.1. Lineage (GTDB taxonomy): Bacteria > Bacillota > Clostridia > Lachnospirales > Lachnospiraceae > Hominiventricola. The sequence continues at coordinate 24,312 of JAJPXQ010000099.1, forward strand.
CTGAAAATCGAGGTTGAAGCCCCGGAAACTCCCGTGTACAATAAGATTATTGCCTGGTATAAAAGAAATCGAGGACTGAATATGGAAATTATCGGTGCGAAGGTATATACGGAGAAGGGTGTTTTCGAGAAGAAAAGTGTCTGCACGGCTGGCGGACGGATTGCCGAAGCCAGTACAGATGGGAAGATCATCGATGGCGAGGGCTGCTATCTGATCCCCGGGCTGATAGATATCCATTTCCACGGCTGCATGGGGCATGACTTCTGCGACGGCAGCGCGGAAGCCATCGAGGCGATGGCGTGCTATGAGGCATCCCACGGCGTTACCGCGATGGTTCCGGCGACGATGACGCTGGGACGGGAGGAGCTTCTTCACATATGCAGGACGGCTGCGGCATATTCCCAGGAGAAGGGTGCGGCGCTTTGCGGCATCTATCTGGAGGGACCGTTTGTCTCCCGGGAAAGACTGGGAGCGCAGAACGGCGACTATGTCAGGACGCCGGACGTGGGATTCTTCCGGGAACTGCAGGAAGCCTCCGGACAGCTGGTCAGGCTGCTCGCCATCGCGCCGGAACTGCCGGGCGCGAGGGAGCTGATCCGGGAATTAAAGGATGAAGTGGTATTATCTGTGGCACACACCGCAGCGGACTATGAGCAGGCGATGTGGGCTTTTCAAAATGGCGTCTATCATGTGACGCATCTTTACAACGCTATGTCCGGTCTGAACCATCGTGCTCCCGGGGTCGTGGGAGCGGCGGCGGACGCTTCTTCCGTAGAGGTGGAGCTGATCTGCGACGGTATCCATGTCCATCCGGCCGTCGTGCGCCAGACCTTTAAGATGTTCGGCGACAACCGGATTATCCTGATCAGCGATTCGATGGAGGCTACAGGCATGCCGGACGGCGATTATATGCTGGGAGGGCAGAGGGTGATCAAGAAGGGCAGGCGCGCGACGCTGGAGGACGGGACGATCGCGGGTTCCGCGACGGATCTGATGGACTGTCTGCGAACCGCGGTGCTTGATATGGGCATTCCGCTGGAGAGCGCGGTGAAGTGTGCGACGGCCAATCCCGCGAAATCCGTGGGAATTTTTGATCGGTATGGAAGCATTGCAGAAGGCAAGACTGCTAACCTATTACTCTTGCGGGAGGAAGATTTGCAACTTGAAAAAGTCATACTACAAGGAATGCTGTTGCCCACCAAAGACTGCGTGTAAATCCGGTTACTATCCACACAGACACAAACAAAAAAGCAGGCGTGCCGCATGCAGACGTGCCTGCTTTCCTGGTGAAATAAGATTAACTGAAATGATATACTCCGTAAAAATCCGAATCCCACGCGTGATAACAGTGTGGGAGAACATCTTTATACTCTTCTGCGGCGTATTCATAAACGGTTTTTGTGAGTGACATATGTGTTTCCAGTTTGGAAAAAGCGGCGCCAAGGTATCGGACCGGCTTTAGTTCAATCCAGGGATCATCTTCTGAAGCTTCGAATTGTAGTTCGTCGATCTGCCCATATTCTCTGGAATGAAAGGTCTGTTTTGACAGTTCTCTTTGAATCCGAACGCGCTGGAAGAGATCACAAAAGGATTTATTTGGATTTTCCGTTGCGTCGGCATCCAGATCGTACTTTAACAGGAAACACTGTCCATCGCCATTGACGGGCGCATCGACGCCTTCACGGATCGCAGGTCCTAGATACTCAATAGCTGACTGGTCATTTAAGGAACCGGTCAGCGTGGCGGAAACCTTGAAAAATGTGATGCCGTTGCGTGTTACTTCTCCGTGCACACGGGAACCGATTCGCTGGAATTCAACTTTTGCATCGCGTTTAGGAAAGCTGTAAAACTCGCGTCCTGCGAACTCGCCGACGTCACTGCCGCACAGGGGCATGGACAGGCACAAGGTTCCGAATACTCCATTCACCTGGCAAGGGATGTGTACAGCAGCTTCGTTATAAGGGTGATGGTAACGCGGCCTTCCGAATCTTCCGATAAAAGCGACTGCAACAGGAGCGACCGGTTCATAGTGCGGTGGAAGTAAATGTTTGTAGACAGATTCGTCTATTTCCCAACACAAATTCAGTAGTTCCTGACCGAATATATCAACCTGAAAAGGCTTGGACAACTCGGCAATCTGTTCTGGCGTGCGCACAAAACTATAGCTTGGTTTCATGGTATAGTTCCTCCTGTTCTTTACGGTTTATGATTAAAATCTAGCAATTTGACTATGGGACAGCAATATTTAAAAAAAATTCGTTCGACTTTTTAATGAAATAATTTTCAATATTTTATAA
>JAJPXQ010000064.1 GCA_021205385.1 Lachnospiraceae bacterium
CATCTATAATATATTGATGAGAAAAAAATTAATAGAAAAAAGGTTTGAAGAAAAATACTTTTATGACGGCGATAATATTTCTGAAGCCTATATCGATTACTATTTTGAGTCCTCGCATTTAAACGGCCGCTTTGCAAGAAATCTGTATATCAGTCAGACGGGACGTTATACAAGTATTGATATTATTCGATCACTAAAAAGTATCAATAAAAACATTCATATTCTTTCCAGTGCGGAGCTGACAGATGCCAGAAAGAATATGAAGGAATATCAGTATTATAATCCTGCAATTGAGGTTGAATACATTGATTTTGTGAAAAAGCTGCCACAGCTGGAGGCTCCGGAGGAAGTACTGAAGTATATCAACATTTATCTGTACCATGATTGAGGAGACGACTTTGGGAAGAGTAATAGCAATCGCCAACCAGAAGGGGGGCGTGGGCAAGACAACCACAGCAATCAATCTGTCGGCATGTCTGTCGGAGATTGGTCAGAAGGTTCTCACTGTGGATATCGACCCGCAGGGAAATACCACAAGTGGATTGGGTGTGGATAAGTATGCGGTAGAAAACAATATATACGGTCTGCTTCTCGGAGAATGTGAAGTGGAAGACTGCATTATTAAGACGGAAATTGAAAATCAGTTTCTGATCGCTTCCGATATTAATCTGGCAGGAGCGGAGATTGAACTGATCGGCATTGAGAACAAAGAATTTATTCTGCAGAAGGCTTTGGCGCAGGTGAAAGATCAGTATGATTTCATTATTATTGACTGCCCGCCTTCGTTGAACATGCTGACGGTAAATGCGCTTTCCGCGGCGGATACTGTGCTGGTACCCATCCAGTGTGAGTACTACGCGCTGGAGGGATTGAGTCAGCTCATCCACACGATTGAACTGGTGCAGCAGCGCCTGAATCCGAAGCTTGAGATAGAGGGTGTCGTATTTACCATGTATGACGCACGCACAAATCTGTCTCTGCAGGTGGTGGAAAATGTGAAGGAGTATCTGCATCAGACGATATACAAGACGATCATTCCCAGAAATGTACGCCTGGCGGAGGCGCCCAGTCACGGTCTGCCGATCAATCTCTATGACAGCAAGTCTGCAGGGGCGGAGAGTTATCGATTACTGGCACAGGAAGTGCTTCATAAAGGGGAGGAAGAATGGCAGTAAGAAAAAGAGGACTCGGAAAAGGCGTTGACAGCCTGATACCGGACACCGGGAAGATAGCGGAGCCGGAGCAGAAAGTCAAAGTTGTGGAAAAAGTGGTGGAAAAGCCCACAGAAGTTCGACTGAAAATCAGCCAGGTTGAGCCGAATCGTGGACAACCCAGAAAAAATTTCGACAGGGAAGCATTGGAGGAACTGGCTGAATCCATCCGGCAGCATGGTGTACTGCAGCCGCTGATCGTACAGAAAAGAGACGATTACTATGAAATCATCGCCGGAGAGCGGCGCTGGAGAGCGGCGAAGCTGGCCGGCCTGAAGGAAGTTCCGGTTGTGATAAAGGATATGAGCGATCAGGAGATTGTGGAGATCTCATTGATCGAGAATATTCAGAGAGAGGATCTGAATCCGATTGAAGAAGCCGAAGCTTACCGGCGCCTTCTGACGGAATTCCATCTGACACAGGAGGAGGTAGCCGGTCGTGTGGCGAAGAGCCGGACCGCTGTGACGAACTCCATGCGCCTGCTCAAGCTCGACGAGCGCGTAAGGCAGATGGTCATCGACGGGATGCTTACGACCGGTCATGCAAGGGCGCTGCTGGCAATCGAGGATGCAGATCTCCAGTTCCAGACCGCAAACAGGGTATTCAATGAGAAGCTGAATGTCCGGGATGTGGAAAAGCTTGTGAAAAAGCTCGGAAAAGAGAAACCTGAAAAAAAAGAGAGTAAGGAAAATTTCCAGCAGAAAGCGATATATCAGGAACTGGAGGAGAAAATGAAATCCTCTCTGGGAACAAAAGTTTCCATAAATCAGAAAAATGCACAGAAGGGAAAAATTGAGATCGAGTATTATTCGATCGATGATCTCGAGCGTCTGACGGAAATTCTGACACGCTGAAAAAAGAACACAAAGGAGAAAAAGCGATGAACAGTCCTATTTTTGAATACCTGGCCTCTTATGGAATCGATCCGGCCTATCTCATTATCATTCTGGCGGTATTGATTGTAGTTCTTATCATACTGTATGTTAATGTTTTATGTAAATTTAAAAAACTGTACCGCTCTTATGATCGTTTTATGAGAGGGAAGGATATGGAGTCCATGGAGGACACCATGATGAAACAGTTTGACCGGATTGAAGCGCTGGAGGCTTCCGATCAGCAGAAGAGTAAGCAGATTGAGGCAATTTTCGAAAATCTGCAGACCGTGTATCAGAAAACCGGACTTGTCAAGTATGACGCTTTCCGGGAGATGAGCGGAAAACTGAGTTATGCGCTGGCACTGCTCGACAAAAATAATAATGGTATCCTGATCAATTCCATGTACAGCCGGGAAGGCTGCTATGCCTATGTGAAGGAGATCATCAAAGGCGAATCCTACATCAATATGTCGGAGGAAGAGCAGGAAGCCTTAAATATTGCCATGGGCAAGGATATTATGCCATAAGGTTTTTCTTTGAAAGCCTTGCATTTTACGGAAATAGCGGATATTATAGAATACAGTCTTTTCAGGCCGAGGAGGAAATGATGTTAGATTTAAAATTTGTCAGGGAAAATCCGGATATTGTCAAGCAGAATATCAAGAATAAGTTTCAGGATGAGAAGCTGCCGCTGGTGGACGAGGTGATCGATCTCGACGCGCAGAGAAGGGCGGCGCAGCAGGAGGCGGATCGTCTTCGCGCGGAGAAAAATAAGATTTCCAAACAGATCGGGGCGCTGATGGCGCAGGGAAAAAAGGAAGAGGCCGAGGAGGCGAAGAAGAAGGTCGCCGCGGACGCTGCGCGCCTCGAAGAGCTCTCCGTGCTGGAGAAGGAGCTTGGCGAGAAGGTCACGAAGATCATGATGGTCATTCCGAATATTATTGATCCGAGTGTGCCGATCGGAAAAGATGACTCCGAGAATGTCGAAGTGCAGAGATACGGCGAACCGGTTGTGCCGGACTTCGAGATTCCTTATCATACGGAGATCATGGAGCGCTTCCATGGCATTGATCTCGATGCGGCGCACAAAGTTGCCGGAAACGGTTTCTATTACCTGATGGGAGATATCGCGCGGCTGCATTCGGCGGTGATCGCTTATGCGCGCGATTTCATGATTAACCGCGGCTTCACCTACTGTGTGCCGCCGTTCATGATTCGCAGCAATGTGGTGACCGGCGTTATGAGTTTCGCCGAGATGGACGCGATGATGTACAAGATCGAAGGTGAGGATCTGTATCTGATCGGAACCAGCGAGCATTCCATGATCGGAAAATTCATTGACACAATCATTCCGGAGGCGGAGCTTCCTTATACATTGACGAGCTATTCCCCCTGCTTCCGCAAGGAAAAGGGCGCGCATGGCATTGAGGAGCGCGGCGTTTACCGTATCCACCAGTTTGAAAAGCAGGAGATGATCGTGGTGTGCAAACCAGAGGAGAGTCCGATGTGGTTTGACAGGCTGTGGCAGAATACCGTCGATCTGTTCCGTTCCATGGATATTCCGGTTCGCACGCTCGAGTGCTGCTCCGGCGATCTCGCCGATCTGAAGGTAAAATCTGTGGATGTCGAAGCCTGGTCTCCGCGTCAGAAGAAATATTTTGAGGTCGGAAGCTGCTCGAACCTGAGCGATGCGCAGGCCAGAAGACTGAAAATCCGCGTGGACGGGGAAAATGGGAAATACTTTGCTCATACATTAAATAATACTGTGGTGGCTCCGCCCCGCATGCTGATTGCATTTCTGGAAAATAATCTGCAGGCGGACGGAAGCGTTCGGATTCCGGAGGTGTTGCGTCCCTACATGGGCGGCATGACCGAAATCAGATAGGAGGATTCTCTTGCATCAGTATCTAAGGGCAGTTGGTTTCAGTAAAATCAGCAAAAGAGAAGAGTTTGACGCTCTCGCCGAATTTGTCTCGGACTGCTATCAGTCTGAGGAGACGACTGTGACAGCGGATGGAGAGGAATTTTCGGAGAGAAAGAAAGAATTCGCCGAGCGGATGGGGCTCCTGGCCCGCGGCGAATATGATGAAAATGATAAGTACCATATGGATTACTGCATTCCATACTTTACCGGAACGGCGGAGCGCTTTTATGAGGATATGGTGATTGAGCGTCAGGCCGAGAAGGAAGCCTATTCGGGTATCTGTGACGACATGAACCTTGGCGTCTCGCTGATCTTCTATGTCCAGAATGTGGCGGAGTATCTGAATAAGGTGCGTTACGGTCTGTCGGACAGCTTTTCCGCGACGCTCACGTTGTCCGGTCTGTCGGTGGAAGGAAAAATTCTGATGCCCGTTTATCAGAAGACGCCGGTCGTGTCGGAAATCCGATCCAACCAGGAGCGAACGAAGATGATACAGGCTGCGATGGACGGAGACGAGGATGCAATCGAAAATCTGACGCTGGAGGATATGGACACTTACTCCATGATCTCGCGCAGGATCGAGCATGAGGACGTATTTTCCATCGTGACGACACATTTCATGCCCTGCGGTGTTGAGTGTGATCACTACAACGTGATGGGCGAGATCATGAATGTCGACCTGAAGGAAAATGAGAACACGGGCGAGAAGGTCTACGTCATGACGCTCGAGTCCAACGGAATTATTCTGGACGTCTGCATCAACCAGGAAGATCTGATGGGAGAACCTGCCCCGGGCCGCCGCTTCCGCGGAATAATTTGGCTGCAGGGACTTGTGCATTTTGAAGAAAAATGGTAAGATAGGATGTGGCTTCGAGAGGAGCCACATTCCGTATGTCGCTATAGCTCAGCTGGATAGAGCGACCGCCTCCTAAGCGGTAGGCCGGAGGTTCAAATCCTCTTAGCGACGTGATTGAAGGCTGAAAACGTAAGGTTTTCAGCCTTTTTGGTATAATAAAACTGATGGGGGCGAGTTCAGGTATGGATGAATACAAACCACCGTTTCATATGACAGATAAAATCACAAACCTGGTTGCTGAAATCGGTGAGCAGATTGGTCGTATCACGGTATTGTCTCATGGAAATCTGAATCCACATCTGAGACGGGAGAACAGAATCCGTACGATTCATTCGTCGCTGGCAATCGAACATAATTCTCTGTCATTGGAACAGGTGACAGCTATATTGGATGGAAAGCGGATACTGGGGAATCCAAACGAAATTCGGGAAGTGCAAAACGCATATGAATCTTATGAGATGATGCTGACTCTCGATCCTTTTTCGGTGAAGGATTTGCTTAAGGCGCATAAACATATGATGAACGGCCTGATTCCGGAAAACGGGACATTTCGTTCCGGAGGAGTTGGTGTTTTTGATGGTGAAGTGCTTGTTCACATGGCGCCTCCGGCACAGCTTGTCCCCACACAAATACAGGATTTGCTAAACTGGTATCAGAATGCAGAAATGCATCCGTTGATTAAAAGTTCGATTTTCCACTATGAGTTTGAATTTATCCATCCCTTTGCAGATGGGAATGGGCGCATGGGCAGGATGTGGCACAGTCTCCTTCTGGGTAAATGGAATGAGCTTTTCTACTGGCTTCCCATTGAGGATCTGGTGAGGGAGAGACAGCCAGAGTATTATGATGCATTGGGAAAGTCTGACCGTGATGCCGATAGCTGTGCTTTTGTGGAACTGATGTTGGAAGTTATTCTGGATACGCTGAAAGAGACTTCCGTTGTTGGAAACAGCGATCTGTCTCAAGGTACAAAGTCTTTGACGTCAGTAGAGAAACTTCTGTCAGCGTTAGGTGACGAGGAACTGTCCGCGACGGAACTCATGAATCGTCTGGGCCTTTCTCACAGACCAACCTTCCGGAAAAATTATCTGAATCCTTCTATGGAACAGGGACTGGTTACGATGACGATGCCAGATAAGCCAAATAGCCGAAACCAAAAATACAGGAGAGTGTAACTTGGTCGCTCAATGATCAGAAAAGCGACCAAGTCGGCGACCAAGATATTGAAGGGTTGAAAACGAAAGGTTTTCAGCTTTTTCTTCTTTTTCGGAACAGAGTATTTTCAGTTCATTATTTTTCAAATCCACAACACTTTTCATACCTTATCGAATTTGGACTTGTGTTAAAATGTTGCTGATTTCATGAGCTGTCACTGACCTGCCTTCATGAATTGTCATCAGACTGCTCATTCATGTGTCACACTTTGCAGCGATGCCACCCTGTCGACCTGCGCGTACTCCTTTGAGAATGAGCGCTATGTGGTGTATGGGCGGCTCGTGGAACTGGACGAAGCGGTGGACTGATGCTACAAGAGGGGCAGCGAAAGGTCGCCTTTACATAGAGTAAAGTGCTTGTGATTCATGGATGCAGAAGGTATAATTCAGAGAGGAGCGCGGGAAAACATGAGAATTTTAATGCTTGGAAACAGCTATATTTTCACAAATGATATGCCAAAGATGCTTGCGGAATTAACCGGTGCGGAGGTCGTGCATCATACACGCGGCGGGGCAAGACTGGCAGAACAGCTTAACCCGAAGACAGAGATGGGCGCAAGGACGCAGAAAGCGCTCTCAGAAGAACACTGGGATTACGTGGTTCTGCAAGAGATGAGCAACGCGCCGGTGAAAACCAGAGAAAAATTCCGGAAAACTGCCGTCGCGCTGTGTGATCAGATCCACGCGGCAGGGGCGAAACCAGTCTTTTATCTGACCTGGGCGTACCAAAGGGACAGTGTTCAGATGAAGAAGTCCGGATTGGATTACGATGAAATGTATCGTGGGCTGCAGGAGGCGTATCGGGAAGCGGCGCTTGCCGGTGATGCGCTGCTTGCGGATGTGGGAACAGTGTTTTATCAGCAAAGTGCATATCGAAATCTTTATGCGGATGATGGAAGTCATCCGAATGAGGAAGGTTCCAGGCTGGCAGCGGAAATTATTGCAGCGGCAATAATGGAAGATTACAATCTTTCAATGAGAAGGCAATAGATTCTAATGAAAATAATGTGTGTGTAACCGGTTCAAAGAATTTGAAAATCATGTAAATTTCAGCTTCGATTTGTAACACTGGATGATTTATACAATGCACAAACTATCGACAATATAATCCTAAAAAATGAATGGGGAAATATTTACGATATTGTATTTAATGCTACTTATAGTGTGGTTCAGGACAAGGAAGAACTTTACAATCAATACGGAGTAAGAATATAACTTTCACTATACAGGGGAGGGGATATGATGAGTTATGAGATCAAACAGATAGACAACCAGACATGGGCTATTGAAAACCAGGGTGTAAGATTTTTTCTGCTGACTGGCTCACAAAAAGGGCTTTTAATTGACAGCGGTATGACTACGAAGAATGCAAGGGAAATAGCAGAATCTCTTACTGATCTTCCGCTGCAGTTGATTAACACGCATGCGGATATAGATCATATCGCAGGAAACGACGCTTTTGATACAGTGCTGATGCATCCGGCTGAATACGTCAATTATTTTTGGCAGGGAGCGTCCCATCCGGCGCCGATGCCTGTGTGGGATGGCGATATCATTGACCTTGGCAGCAGGCCGCTTCGCGTTATCACACAACCTGGCCATACTCCCGGAAGCATTGCACTTCTGGACATAAATCAGCGGGTGCTTTTCAGTGCAGATTCTATACAGGACGGCGAAATTTTCCTCTTCGGCCCTATGAGGAACCTGATCGGTTATCGGCAGAGTCTGGATAAAGTATGGGCGCACCGGCCAGAATATGATAAAATTTTTCCGTCTCATGCATCCCTTCCGCTGAAGCCGGATATCATTTCCGACATTATGGAGTGTACGGATCAGATCCTGACCGGAGAAGCATCTTTCCAAACAGGCGAGAAGTTTGGTATGTCGGTGAAAATATACAAAATGAAGACAGCAGTGTTCCTTTGTGGTTAGGACGCTTATCTGTACATACTGGAACTAATGTAAAACAAATCGGAATTGACCGAGCGGAGCGAGGGATACGAGCAAAAAACGAAGTGTTTGCGAGTTTGGTGTCGAAAAAACAGAGTTGAATGGGGGTCGACATGAAGAAAGAATACAAGCCGAATGTTATAAAAGCAATTCATGCACGTGTTGTCAGTGTGTTTTTGATTCTGCTGATACCGCTTGTTTTTACTGGCTGTGATGCAAAAAGCACACAGGATACGGTTTCGGAAGCGCTTGATCTTGATGTCTCCAGTGGCAGAGAAACGTCCAATTACGATACACACAGCGGAAATGGAGACGGCGCTTCCTGCATAGTATTCAATTTCGATGATGATACTGTTTTGGAAGAAATACAAAACAAGGCAGAATGGAAAGCTATTCCCTTTGATGAGACCGTGCAGATTCTGGTGTATGGTGTAGAGGATGAAACGAGCAAAATGGGCCCTTATTTGACGTATGAAAATGGGAATCCGTTAGTACCGGAAATTCAGAACGGCTATTACTTGCTGATCGATCGACAAGCCGAAGAAGGAAAGGCAACAGGAGCGGATATTTTGCATAGAAATTCATTTAATTTCACGTTAGTATTATATGACACGGATACCAACACCTTATATTTCTGTCAGTTGGATACGTAAGCGGTAACTTCCAGCTTGTCGAGGAGGAACCTTCAATGAAAAAGTGTAAGATTACAGTTCTTAAACGCGAATTTTATCCGGAATTGGCAAAGGAATACATACCCTTTCTCGACTTTGGTCCATGTGAAATGATGAGAGAGGGGATGAGTTCATCATCTCCTGCCCGTTTGGAAACGAATGTCCGAAAGGGTTTTGTGCGATGGCCTGGCAGGCGGTCTGCCTACAGGCAACGATGCTTGCCAGCGGCGGCAAAGTGTTTGGGCATGACCTGGTGCATATCGCCTGTTGCAACGATGGTGTCCGGCCTGTGATTTTCCGGCTGGAGCCTTATGAAGATGACGAGGAACCTGTTTTCTGAGCGGGAAATATTGTAAAGCCTGCTCTATCAGGTGGAAACAAAATCTTTGAACCGTTCTGTAAAAAGAAATATTAACCGTTTTCCAGAAGATTTTATGTTTCAGCTATCTGAAGATGAATATCAGGTTTTGAGGTGCCAATTTGGCACCTCAAAAATGGACGCAGAAAACAATACGGATGGACGAGGTGGCAGACGATATTTGCCTTATGTTTTCACTGAGCAGGGCATATCCATGCTTGCAAGTGTACTTCATAGCGAGGTTGCCGTAAATGTAAGCATTGGCATTATGCGTGCTTTTGTGGAAATGCGTCGCTTTGTTGCTAATAATGCAATGATGTTTGAGCGGATTAGTACAGTTGAGTTACGCCAACTCCAATATCAAGAACAAACAGATGCAAAGCTGGAACAAATATTTGATTACATATCTGAGCATGAAGAATCCGCCCAAAAAGTCTTTTTCGATGGACAGATTTATGACGCTTTCAGCCTTCTCATCAGTTTGATTCAAAAGGCGTCCAAAGAAATTACGCTGATTGACGGCTATGTGGATGTGGGCACATTGAATTTGCTTTGCAAAAAGAATGAAGGGGTATCTGTCTCTATCTATACGCATGAGAAGACACGCTTGAGTGATACGGATATAAAAACATTCAACGCGCAGTATCCTTCTTTGCGTGTGAAATATACAAAGGTATTCCATGACAGATTCCTGATACTTGATAGAAAGACGGCATATCATATCGGCGCGTCACTCAAGGATGCAGGGAAGAAGTGTTTCGCCATAAATTTGCTTCAGGATGATGGTGTGATTCGGGATATCTTACAGCGTCTGCAGTTAGAAACTGAGGAGTAGATTTTGAAGTCACAAATTGTGACTTCAAAAAATAATAATGAAGAGTTATCTCCTGCCAGGTGGAGACTTCGTTTTACAGAGTCGAGCAATCGGTCTTTTTTTGCGCTCAAGAGCGAGCAGGAAGAGGAGGCGGATGCGATAGATATAATAGAAAACTGTCGTTTTTACGAATTTCCTGTGCTATACTGATAAGTGTGGAAACAACCTTATTTTACAGGAAAAATTATTGACGAAAGTGCGCATATATGCACATGATTGAAGGCTGGGGAAGTGGCATTCCGGATATGTTTATGGATGCAAAGCAATATGGCCTTCCAGAGCCGACTTTAGAGGACAGAGGAAGTGATTTCCGGGTTAATCTGTATCTAAGGACTCTTGAAACAGACTTATTTGGAGTTGTGAACCCGAAGAATGTAGGCGATAATGAGAATAGTAGTGGCACCAATAATCCGGATGCCGATAAAGTGCCGGAAAATGCCGATAAAGTGCCGATAAAATCAGAGATTGAAATATTGGGTGATCTCACACAGCAACAAATCAATATGTTGAGGATTGGGAAAAGAGATTGAACGGATTCCTGGAAATGTGGGACAGGTGCAGAGGAGGTAATTTTGGGTACACTTTATTTTACCAGGCATGGACAGACAGTCTGGAATGTAGAAAACAAAATCTGTGGGGCGACAGATATCGCCCTGACGGAGCTTGGCCATACGCAGGCGATCGAACTTGGCAGACGGCTTGCGGCGGAAAAGCTTCCGATAGATGAAATATTATATTCCCCGTTGGTTCGCGCGTCTGAGACGGCTCGGCATATTTCGGAGGAAACGGGTATTCCCATGCGGGTGGAGATGAGACTGAAAGAACAGAACTTTGGCCGATATGAATCCACACCCAGAGACGGGCAGGAGTTCCGGGTGGCGAAGACCCACTTCCTGGATCATTATGATGGCGGAGAGACGATGATGCAGTTGTGCCAGCGGATATACAATATGCTTGATGAGATCCGTGCCGGGAACCGGACGTATCTGCTGGTGGCTCATAATGGAATCTTCCGTGCGGTGCACTCTTATTTTTACGATATGACGAACGATGAATTTGCTGCGTTCGGTATAAAAAACTGCGAGATCAGAACCTACACATGGGATCAGGATTCGCCCTGTTCATAGCGCTGCTCGCTTTGCCGCGCCGCCTCTTCTACCGCGCTGCCATAGCCGGTGAGTGCCGCAAAAGGAGAAAACTGCGCGGCTCTCTCCGACATGGACATATGCGGCCGGTGTTTTGAAGTAAAGTGCGGCAGATTTATAATGTCCTGATAGTCTTCGATCTTTCTCTGGATCACAGGTCTTCCCTCCTTATTTTCTGTGACCGCCGATCTGTGCGTTGCGGTCTTTACCGGTAGCCCCCTCTTCCAGGTTCATGCCTTTGAGGAGGGCATTCTTTCCATATTTTTTCTGAATTTCCAGAATCGCCTTCTGGCCTTTTTTTTCTTTTTCCAGCTTCAGGCGTTCTTCTTCCCGCTGCTGTTCCAGGGCGGCGTAGTCGGTAAAGAGATCAAGCTGTTCCGGCTCCGGGGCTTTGAGGTCATTCTCGCTGACGACATGATTGGCGACCACATACATGCGGCGCACCAGCAGGCTGTGGTCTACAATGCGGTCGAACAGTTCCATGGCAGCGTTCGTGATCAATCTGGTAGAGGCTGTCTGTGATCCTAGGTTGATGGAACCATGAGCCTGCTTTGGGACTCTTCTGCCATAATGATCGGTGGCGATTTCACCTTTGTAGGCCTTCCTTCGTTCCGGAGTGCTCAGATTTTCAATGTCATATCCGATGGTCAGTACGATCTGGTCCGCCACAAGTCCCTTATCCACGAGATCCAGCGAAAGCGCATCCGCCATTTCCCGGACAACCAGTCTGGCTTTCTGAAACTCATAGGGCGACTGCAGCACCTGTCCGGAGCTGATGCTGTTATTTTCCGGTTTGTATGCCTTGATATCGGAGATACGGCATGGCTCCCAGCCCCAGGCGTGATCGATCAGCAGCTCGGCGTTGACCCCGAATTCCTTATATAACTGATTTTCACCGTAGCTGTTCAGAGAATATCCGGCGATATCGCCCATCGTGTACAATCCCAGTTTTTCCAGCCGCCTGGCGTAGCCGCGCCCGACGCGCCAGAAATCGGTGATGGGCTGATGCGCCCACAGCTTTTGCCGATAGCTCATTTCATCCAGTTCCGCAATACGAACGCCATTTTTGTCTGCGGGAATATGCTTTGCCACAATGTCCATGGCAATTTTGCACAGATAAAGATTTGTGCCGATGCCGGCCGTGGCGGTGATGCCGGTTTCCTTTAAAACTTCCTGTATCATCTTCATCGCCAGTTCGCGGGGGGTGAGGCGATAGGTGTTCAGGTAGTCGCTTACATCCAGGAATACTTCATCGATGCTGTACACATGGATATCCTCCGGAGCGACGAAGCGGAGGTAGATCTGATAGATCTCTGTGCTGCGTTTGATATAATGCGCCATCTGCGGAGGGGCGACGATATAATCGAGAGACAGGGAAGGATCGGCATTCAGCTCATTGATGTCGAAGGAAGAGCCGGAAAAGTCCCGTTTCGGGGAATGTCGACGCCGTTCGGCGTTGACTTCCCTTACTTTCTGGACGACTTCAAACAGTCTGGCTCGTCCTGAAATGCCATAGGATTTCAGAGATGGAGATACGGCAAGGCAGATTGTTTTTTCTGTACGGCTCAGATCCGCCACTACCAGATTGGTGGTCAGCGGGTCGAGCCCGCGCTCGACGCATTCTACGGAAGCATAGAAGGATTTCAGGTCGATGGCAATATAGAAACGTTCTGACAAGTGAGCAACCTCCGGATTTACATTACATGTGAAAAGTTGCTTCCAGTCTATCATGAATTTTTAAGATCAACAACCAAAAACGGAATTTACTTTCTGTGCGAAAACAGAAGTTTAAAGATCTTTCGCACCAGCGGCTGAATGAAAAACAGCTGGCTGAAAAACGCGAATGGGAAATTGTAGCATACCAGCTTCAGCCAGTTCGCCAGGAAGGTCAGGATGTGAAATCCGTTGTAATATGGATAGTAGAATATGTCGGCCAGGAAGCTCATAGAGGGTACCATCAGACCGACAGTGGCGCAGATCACCGCACTCTCAAAGATCACGGGATGCGTCTCCTGCGGGTTAAAATTCATGCAGGCGAGCTTAAAAGAGAAGGGGCTGCCCACGGTGCATTCCAGCAGGTAGGCAAAGCAGAACTCGATCAGGACCAGTGCCCATATCGGGAGCATACGTCCAAACATGTAGACGCCGCCCTGCGCCTGGATTGCATGCAGTACGCTGTCGGCGCCTGTCACCTCCATGAGTGTCGCACCGTTGACGACATAAAGACTGTAGAATACGTATCCGTGTACGGTGATAATCACCGTGATCAGTGCAAAAATCATTCTTTGAAACTTATTTTCCGGCATTTTTTTCCTCCTGTTGAACAGAAAAACACAAGAGGCCTCAGCACTTCGATCCAGTCAGGTTTCCATAGTACCGTGATCAGATTTACGTGCAGAGCACCACTTGTGTCGTTCATGTCTTATAAAATATTTGATTTTCTGTCAAAAGCTGACAGCTTGATATTTTACAGGTTTCCGCCGGAAAAATCAAAAGGAATAGTGCACAAAGTTTCGGATGGCGCGTTTGGGCAGAATGTCAGTAGTTTTCCGCCCGGATCTCGAAGTAGCTCTGTGAATGCCTGCACACCGGGCAGGCCTGCGGAGCCTTTGTGCCGACGACGATGTGGCCGCAGACGCGGCACTCCCAGACCTTCACCTCGCTTTTTTCAAACACAGCGGCGGTTTCCACGTTTTTCAGAAGGGCGCGGTAGCGCTCCTCGTGGTGTCGTTCGATCTCGGCGACCATGCGGAAGCGGGCGGCCAGCGCCGGGAATCCTTCCTCCTCGGCGGTTTTCGCGAAGCCGGCATACATGTCGGTCCACTCGTAATTTTCACCGGCGGCCGCGGCGCTCAGGTTGTAGGAGGTGTCCCCGACGCCGTTCAGTTCATTGAACCAGAGCTCGGCGTGCTCCTGCTCATTCGCGGCAGTTTTCAGAAAAATGTCGGCGATCTGTTCGTAGCCTTCTTTTCGTGCGATGTCGGCGAAGAAGGTGTACTTGTTCCTGGCTTCGGACTCGCCCGTGAAGGCGGTCATCAGATTTTTCTCAGTCTGTGTGCCGGAGTATTTTGTCTCAGGTGTGGGGTTGGGTTCCGGATTTTTGTTCATGCTGCGTTCCTTTCCTGTCGGCTCAGCCCCGCGGCGCGTCATAACCTGACTTTCCCGGGAATAGACTGGTAGAAAGACCTGTGCATCGGAGGCCGTCCTTGAAATTTCTTTTCTATCTTTCTGATTTTATTATACCCATCCTTCTTTTTTATATTATCGCATATGGACTTGCGGAGAAGATTCCCGTGTATGATGAGTTTGTCACAGGCGCAAAGGGAGGAATTCGAATAATCCTGAAGATTCTGCCGACGCTGGTCGGGCTGATGGCGGCGGTCGGAATGCTGCGCGCGTCAGGCTTTCTGGATTTTGTCGCGGAGCTGCTGGGCGGCGCGGCGGAATTGCTGCACTTTCCGGCACAGCTCATTCCGCTGGCGCTCGTGCGGCTCTTTTCTTCCTCCGCAGCGACCTCCCTCGCACTCGATATTTTCAAAGAATACGGGACGGATTCCCGCATCGGACTGACGGCGTCGATCATGTTGGGCTGCACGGAGACGGTCTTCTACACGATGAGCGTCTACTTTCTGACTGCAAAGGTGACAAAGACCCGCTGGACGCTGCCGGGGGCCCTGATCGCGACGCTGGCCGGAATTGCAGCGAGCGTCGCGCTGGCGGGGATGATGGGAAGGGCGTAAAATATTTGCATAGTAGTGAAAGTGTGGATTTTTCAATGGGAATCATTTATAATAAATCAAAACAGAGTCGTTGCGCTCTTTGCGGAGAGTGAAATACTGCGGCAGGGGAAAAACAAGGAAAGGGCGGATAAGAGATGACGATAAAAGAAATAGAGCATTCGGTTTTGAAAGTTATTAAGAATTATCCAGTAAAGCGAGTGGTGCTTTTCGGATCCCGGGCGGAGGGGACGAATCATAAATACAGCGATGTGGATTTAATTATGGAATTCTTTGAACCTGTTTCATTACTTACCCTTTCAGAGATACGATTGCAGCTTGAAGATATTATGGGGCTGGAGGTAGATATCATACATGGTCCGTTACAGAATACGGATTTTATCGAAGTTGGCAAGGAGATAGAGTTGTATGCAGCGTAGGGATTATATTATTATAAAAAAGGTAATTGCTGAGATAAACATAGGAACAAGGAAATCGTTCTTGCATATGAGTCGAATGCTGAAGGATAATACATTTAAAGGACGGTAACGCGGTATGGACGTAGATCGGGAAAAGCTTTTCAACAGCATGCTTGTGATGGTGTTCCGGGAGATCGAGGACGCGGAGCGGCGTGCGCTGATTACGGGTAATTATAAGGATATCTCGATCAATGACATGCATATTCTTGAGGCGATCGGCGTCGGGAAGCCGAAAAATATGTCCGCGGTGGCGAAAGCGATTTCCGTGACGGTGGGTACGCTGACGATCGCGATCAACAATCTTGTAAAGAAAGGCTATGTGCGCCGGGTGCGCAGCGAGGAGGATAAGCGGGTCGTGCTGCTCTCTCTTACCGGGAAAGGACGCTCAGCCTACGAGAGTCATGCCGCTTTTCATAAAAATATGATCCGGACGGTGATGGAGGGTTTTGAGGAGAATGAGCTTGATGTTCTATCCCGCGCATTCCTGAAGCTGCGGAAATATTTTCGAAATCTCTGATGTGTCTTTCTCCTTATCCAGGAGATCTTCCAGAATGGAGAAGGGAGCCGGTCCGGCCTCCAGCAACCACTTATGAAAATCACAGACGCTATGGTCAGAGGAGAGCTTTAGATAGCTCTCCTTTAATTTGCAGATTTCCAGATATCCCAGATAATATTTCATATAGTTGGACGGTTCGGCAAGGATGTTCAGGTACAGGCTGTGGAGCTGCTCCGTATCGGTGACGCCGAACGCGGCGAGGTAATCCGCACAGTCCTCCTCCGTCCATCCGGCGCTGTGGATATAGAGATCAAGGCTCGCGCAGACCGCGTAGTTGAGAGAGGAAAGCGCACGCAGCGCATCTGCTTTCTGCCCGGAGAGGCCGAGAAAATCATAGGCGTACAGTTCACTGTAAAGTCCCCAGCCTTCCGTGTAGCCGCCGATTTCACAGACCGAGCGGGCGGGGGAGAGCGCGGACTCGAAGGAATGCTGGTAGAGGTGGCCGGGATAGCCCTCATGTGCGAGCGTTGTGACCAAGTTTACATAAGCAGTCTCATAAGAAGGGTTTATGTAGATCGTATTTTCCTCCGCCGCGTCGATCGCGGGGGTGAGATAGAAGGCAGGGCTTAAGAAGTCCTGAAGAGAAGCGGGAACTTCCCGAATCTGCCAGGAGATATCCGCGCTTTCCGGAAAATCTGTGCGGATCTGCCCCTGCAATGCGGTCAGAATCTCTGCAGGAGAGCTGTCAGAAGTCGGTTCTTCGAGGAGGTTTTCACCCTCCGAGATCGCGTAGAGGATGGTCTCATAGTCGTCCGCGATCTGTTCCTCGAGCAGAGTCTCGATATCCTCGAGGTCGCGATTGGTACCGACAGAATAGCGCAGAAGATACTGATAATAAGAGAGCCCATCATCGTAACAGTAAAGGCCGCAGGCGTTGGTTCCCGTGCCGCGCAGCGTTTCCAGCTCCGCAGAGAGCTGTTCATAAGCCGGGAGCAGGCCATCGAGGAGAGCCGCCTGATTTTTCACTTCATAGGTGAAGCGCTGATCGTCTGTCAGAAAATCGCAGTCTTCGAGGCGCTCCTGGAAGGACTCTACGAGATAATGGGAGGAGTCGAGTTCCGTGAGAGCGCGGCACTGTTCGAGCACCTGATCGAGCAGTTCGTCGCGCATGAAGAGACCGAGCGCGGACTTTTTCCGCTCGAAGGCGGCCAGCTCCGCGAAATATTCTGGCAGTTTTCCGATTAGCTCCAGGTAGATGTCGATGTCTTCCCGGCAGCGGAAGGGAAATTCCGCCAGCAGTACCGGAAGCTGCGCCTGCACGCCGAGCGTCGGTGCGAGTGGTTCCTGGTAGTAGTAAAAGTCGCCGGCTTCGAGCTGTCCCTCGACCCACCAGAGGAGGACGCGGGCGGAGGTCTCGTCTTCCTCCTCTAATCCCCTGTTCAGCCATTCTCTCAGCTCTACGGCGGTTTCCCTGAGCCAGGTCTGCTCCGCAGCGGCTTCCTCTTCGCTCAGAAGACCGAAGGATGCCGCAGTTTCTTCAATGTCGTAGGCGGACGGGTCGGCCAGTGTGTAGCGGAGGCTGATTGTGCTCTGCGAGACCTCATGGCGGAAGAAATCGGTGGAAAAATCATCAAAAGTTGTCCTGTTAAGAACTTTGACTAAGGAAAAGAGAAGGAGGCAGAAAATCACCGGAATGATGCCTTTGTACAGATGCCTGCGCATAGTTGTGTCCCGCCGTATGATCATTTCAGGACAATATATGCCGCGGGTGAGCGGAAGATTCCACGGGTCGGAAACAAAAAGCAAAATCCGTTGTCTGAACGTCTGTTTTCTGCTATAGTTGAAACAAGAGTTTTATTTGTTATGCTTTGCGTCTGGTTCGGAGGTGAGCGTCGTGGAAAAGAAGAAAATGCCGATCGGTATAGAGGATTTTGCGAAATTACGTACAAATAATTTTTATTATGTAGATAAGTCGGGGATGATAAAGGAGCTTTTAAGCAACTGGGGGGAAGTGAATCTTTTCACCCGTCCGCGCCGTTTTGGGAAAAGCATGAATATGAGTATGCTTAAATATTTTTTCGAAATCGGAACGGATAAGAGTTTGTTTGACGGCTTGGCCATTTCCGTGGAAACGGAGCTGTGTGAAAAATATATGGGACAGTATCCGGTGATTTCAGTCAGTTTAAAGGGGATTGAGGGCGCAAATTATAACGTGGCACGCAGTATGGCAGTTGATGTGATTAACGAAGAAGCGAGAAGGCTTAGTTTCCTGTTGGAGAGTCCCCGTCTTATTCCCAGTGAAAAGGAGCTCCTGTCCAGGCTGATGGACAAGGAAATGGAAGATGGGTCTCTGGTTTCCAGCCTGAGAAATCTTACGGAGCTGCTGGCGAAGCACTATGGGAAAAAAGTAATCGTGTTGATTGATGAGTACGATGTCCCTCTGGCAAAGGCAAATGAATGTGGCTATTATCATGAAATGATCCGGCTGATTCGGGGCATATTCCATCAGGCGCTCAAAACCAATTCCAATCTGGAATTTGCAGTTCTGACAGGCTGTCTGCGTGTGTCAAAGGAGAGTATTTTTACCGGGCTGAATAATCCCAAAATGTACACGCTGCTAGAGACAGAGTGCGATGAGCAGTTCGGATTTACGGACGCGGAAGTGCAGAAAATGCTTGCTTATTATGATTTGAGTGAGTATTACGAGTTGACAAAGGAATGGTATGACGGATATAAAATCGGCCGCGCGAACGTGTATAACCCCTGGGATGTGATTAACTGGTGCAACCAGCTGTTGACAAACCCCAATAAGGTTCCCAAAAGCTACTGGGCGAATTCCAGCGGAAATGAGGAAGTGCAGAAATTCATACAGAAGATGGGGGACGGCGTTACCAAAACCCAGATTGAAAGATTGATTTCCGGGGATACCGTGCAGAAAAGGATTGAGGAACAGCTCACCTACGACACGATGTACAGTAGCGTAGAAAATATGTGGAGTCTCCTGTATGCCACGGGATATCTGACCCAGAGCGAGACTCCGGTGGGAAATCTGGTGCGCCTTACCATTCCGAACACAGAAGTTCGCAGCATTTTCAGGGACTATGTATTGCAGCTGTTCGAAAAGAATATCGCACAGGACGGAGAGACCGTAGCGGCCTTTTGTGAAGCGCTGAAAGACGGTAATGCGGTTGAGGTTGAAAGAATGTTCACGGCTCTTATGAAAAATACGGTCAGCGTCAGGGACACAGCTGTCCGAAAGGAATTCAAGGAAAGCTTCTATCATGGTCTTCTGCTCGGTGTCCTCGGTTTTAAGGATGGCTGGAGCGTCGATTCCAACAGGGAATCCGGCGCTGGCTACTATGACATTGCTATCGAGATTGAGGAGGAAGAAATCGGTATTATCATCGAAGTGAAGTACGCCCGGAACGCGCAGTTCGAGAAGGAGTGCGAAAAAGCCTTGAGGCAGATCCGTGATAATGATTATACGGCAGAGCTGAAGGAGGATGGCATGCGTACGCTGTTGAAATATGGGATTGCCTGTTATAAGAGTCAGTGCAAAGTTGCAGTGGAACGGGAGGTTTGCATGGCCGAGCAGTGATGGTTCGAAGAAAAAAAGGCCGACAGGGTATCGAAAGTTCCGCCCTGCCGGCCTTGCTTTCTGTAATGTTTTCTAGCAGATCTCCGCGCCTGCCGGCATCTCCTTCTCCGGCGTCAGCAGTGAGAGTTTTCCGTCTGCATCTTCTGCACAGAGCAGCATGCCTTCCGAGACGAGGCCGCGGATCTTGCGCGGTTCGAGGTTTACAAGGACCATGACCTTCTTGCCGACCATCTCCTCCGGCGTGTAGCTGCTGCGGATACCGGAGACGATCTGGCGTACCTGGCTCCCGATCTTTACCTGGGAGCAGAGCAGACGGTCCGCCTTTGGCACGGCCTCGCAGGAGAGGATCTCGCCGACCTGGAACTGCAGCTTTGCGAAGTCGTCGTAGGAGATGGAGGGCTTCGGTTCGAGATCGATGACCGGTTCTGCCGGCGCTTTGGCGGCTTCTTCAGCGGCGTGGCGCTCCTCGACCTTCTGCAGCACTTCCTTCACATCGAGGCGCGCGAAGAGGATCTGCGGCTGGTCGGTGACCTTTGTGCCGGACGGATAGAGTCCGAAACGATCCATCTCCTCCATGCTGCGCGGTGCGGCATTCAGCTGCTCCAGGATCTTTCTGGAAGTGGAGGGCATGAAGGGTGTGAGAAGAGCTGCGCCGTAGCAGATGCTCTCCACCAGGTTGTAGAGAACGGTGGCGAGCCTGTCCTTCTGGGACTCATCCTTCGCGAGCGCCCAGGGCATTGTTTCGTCGATATACTTGTTACAGCGCTTGAAGAGGGCAAAGATCTCCGTCAGGGCGTCCGCGACGCGCAGCTGATCCATTTTTTCATTTGCCTTGGTGAGTGTGGCGAGGACGGTAGCTTTCAGATCCTCATCCACCTTCTCGTTCACACCGGCGTTCGTCACGACACCGCCAAAATATTTATTCGACATGGAGATCGTGCGGTTCACAAGGTTGCCGAGCGTATTGGCCAGTTCGGAATTGAGGCGCTCGACCATCAGCTCCCAGGTGATCACGCCGTCATTTTCAAAAGGCATCTCATGTAGCACGAAATAGCGCACTGCGTCTACGCCGAAGAAATCGACGAGCTCGTCCGCATAGAGCACGTTTCCCTTGGATTTGCTCATCTTGCCGTCGCCCTGCAGAAGCCAGGGGTGACCAAATACCTGCTTCGGGAGCGGCAGATCGAGCGACATCAGGAAGATCGGCCAGTAGATCGTATGGAAGCGGATGATATCCTTTCCGATCAGGTGCAGATCCGCGGGCCAGAGCTTTTTGAACTGCTCGCTCGAGTCGCCATCGCAGTCGTAGCCGATGCCGGTGATGTAGTTGGTCAGCGCGTCGAGCCAGACGTAGACGACGTGTTTTTCATCGAAAGTGACCGGAATGCCCCATTTAAAGGAGGTTCTCGACACGCACAGATCCTGCAGTCCCGGAAGCAGGAAATTGTTCATCATCTCGTTTCTGCGGGAAACGGGCTGGATAAATTCCGGGTGCGTATTGATGTGATGGATCAGGCGGTCGGCGTATTTGCTCATGCGGAAGAAATAGGCTTCCTCCTGCGCGGGCTGGACCTCGCGGCCGCAGTCCGGGCATTTGCCGTCCACGAGCTGGGACGGCGTCCAGAAGGATTCACAGGGTGTGCAGTAAAGGCCCTCATAGGAACCCTTATAGATATCGCCCTTGTCGTACATGTATTTGAAAATCTTCTGTACCTGCCGCTCGTGGTCCGCGTCCGTCGTGCGGATGAATTTGTCATAGGAGGTGTCCATCAGATCCCAGATTTCCTTGATCTGTCCGGCCACATCATCCACAAATTCCTTTGGCGTGACGCCCATCTCTGCAGCTTTCAGCTCGACCTTCTGTCCATGTTCATCTGTGCCGGTCTGGAAGAATACATCATATCCCTGGAAGCGACGGTAACGCGCGATACTGTCGGCAAGCACGATCTCGTAAGTGTTTCCGATGTGCGGTTTGCCGGAGGTATAGGCGATGGCAGTCGTTATATAATATTTTTTCTTTTCCATTTTTCTACCTCTGTTTATCCGTTTTTCTCAGAGTAGCACACGAAGAAAAAGAAGTCAATAAAAGACCCGCGGCTTTAACGACGCGGGTCTTTTCGAAGTATCATCTGCCGGTCAGGTCGAGCAGCTCCGCCTGTTTCAGGAGAAAGCGGTATTTCAGCTGTACGGCCTGCAGCTCATAGATGGAGGAATCAATGAGATCCGGATCGATTACATTTTCAAAGTTGGAGTAGGCGCGGTCGAGTGCGGATTTTGCATCAGCGATGTCTTCCAGAAGCTGCTTCTTTCTGGCTTCTCTGAGAGGATTGGAATCTCTCGTTTTCATTGGCTTCTCCCTTCTGTATTTGCATCAATCGGTTTCTATCAGTATAGTCGCAGAATGGAAAATTTATACGGATTCTGGAATATTTTTCAGAGACAGCCTGTATATTTGGAAAAAGGAGGCGCTTAAGATGGATAAGACGAGCGGTATTTTTGTCATTGCGGGAGCCTGTCTTCTGGTTCTGTTTATGGTGACAGTGAAGCGCAGGGCTGAGATCCTGCTGAATTTCTGCCTGCGGGCTGTTCTGGGAGGAATCGCGATACATGTGGTTAATATGGCGCTTGCACTGTGGGGGATTTCCTGCTCGGTGGGCATCAGTCCCTTAAGTCTTTTGACATCCGGAATCCTTGGAATCAGTGGGGTTTCTTTGCTTTTTGCGATTTCGGCGATTCGTTTTTTGTGAAAACTGCACAAATAATTTTAACAAATTGTAAACTCTATGGACAGACGAAAAAAGAGGATTTATAATAGAGACCGTGATAAACGTTTATCTTGAAGTGGCATTTCGCCATAGGCTCACAGTTTTATTCTGAGCCGGATTCCATGAAGTATAGCAGTTAGGAGGACCAACTTGGTGCTGCTGGAGGTATCTATGTGAAAAGCACAGGTATGTGGGTTGCAGATTCCCAGGAGGCGTATGCAAAGGCCTTTATGGAGTATGTCAATCTGAAGAAAAATCATTTGTTTCAGGTACGCGTCTGTACGGACGAGGGGCAGCTGAAAAGAATTCTGTCCGATGAGGAGATCGAAATATTGCTGATAACAGCAGAGTGGTATGAGGCCTTTCGGGAACTCATTCACCAGAAGAGTGTGATCATCCTGTCGGAGGGGAGTGTATCCGGAGATATCGGGAGCTGCCCGGCTGTGTATAAGTATCAGTCTGCCGAGAACATCCTTCGGGAAGTGATGTTTTATTATTCCGAGCAGGATAGTGAACGCGCTTATGTAGGAGTCCGTAAGGATACGCGTGTGATCGGCGTTTTCTCCCCCTGCGGGGGATCTGGAAAAACTGTTTTTGCTCTGACGTTGGGAGAAATACTTGCGGAGAAAGAAAATCAGAACGTTTTATATCTGAACATGGAAGAATGCTCCGGAATCGCCGGATATTTGGGCGGCGGTCACTGGAATGCATCCGATCTGATCTATTTTTTAAGACAAAATAAGGCACAGTTTCTCTACCGGCTGAACAGTATGATCCAGAAGCTGGATCGCATGGAGTATATTCCGCCCTGCGAATCTTATACGGATTTCTGCCAGATAACGGCAGATGAATGGCAGCGGCTGCTGCAGCTGATCCGCACACAGACTCATTATGATTCGATAATTCTGGACATGGGGAATGTGATGGGACACGAGGCAGAGCTGCTGAGACAATGCGATGGTATTTACGTACCGGTGCGGCAGGACATGATTTCCAGAGCGAAGGTGGAACAATACGAAATGTATTTACAGATTTTAGATGGACTGGACATTTTGGAAAAAATGCAGAAACTGGAGCTTCCGGTATGCAGGAGTGTGCCGGAGAGTACAGAGGATCTTCTGATGCTGCGGCAGCGGGAACTTGGTGTTTATATCAGGGAACTGCTGAAGGAATGAGGAGGGATCATGGCAGGAAAGCCGGAAAGCGCCGCGTTATATGCGGAGCTGAAGAGACAGATCCTGGAGCGGGTGGACTTGAGCCGGGAGGTTCCGGATGAGGAAATGCAGGAGCTGATCGACGAAGTGGTACTGTCCTGCGGGAAAGAGCGACACTTTCCGCTCAATGAGAGATGCCGGTTAAAACAGGAACTGTTCTATGATCTGCGAAAGCTGGACGTGCTCCAGGAGCTTCTGGAGGATCGTGACGTTACAGAGATCATGGTGAACGGAACCGACGGTATTTTTCTGGAGCGGGAGGGAAAGCTGTCCCGCTGGGAGAAAAGCTTTGCGTCCGAGGAAAAGATACAGGATATTATTCAGCAGATTGCGGGGGCGTGCAACCGCGTCGTCAACGAGTCGCAGCCGATTGTGGATGCGCGTCTGAAGAACGGCGACAGAGTGCATATCGTCCTCCCGCCGGTAGCGGTGAATGGGCCAATCATCACAATACGACGATTTCCTGCAGAACCCATGACCATGCAAAGGCTGCTGGATATGGACAGTATCTCCCGGGAAGAGGCAATGTTTCTGAAGGATGCAGTGCGGGCCGGATATTCCATTCTGATTGCAGGAGGAACCGGCTCCGGAAAGACCACTTTTCTGAACGCACTCTCGGAATATATTCCGCAGGATGAGCGGGTCGTTGTCATCGAGGATACGGCGGAGCTGCAGATACAGGGCGTGCCGAATCTGGTGAGGATGGAGACCCGTGCGGCGGGGACGGAGGATTGTACAGAGATTACGATCCGCGATCTGATACGGGCGTCTCTTCGGATGCGTCCGAGCAGGATCATAGTGGGTGAGGTGAGGGGCGCCGAGACGTTTGAGCTTCTGACCTGTCTGAATACTGGGCACGATGGCAGTTTCAGCACCTGCCATGCGAACAGCACCCGGGATACGATTTCAAGACTGGAAACCATGGTTCTGATGGGGATGGAATTGCCCTTGCAGGCGATCCGGAGACAGATTGCCTCCGGTATCGACCTGATCGTTTATCTGGGGAGACTGCGCGATAAGAGCCGCAGGCTTCTCGAAATCACGGAAGTGACCGGCATGGAGGGGGAGCAGGTGGCCTTAAACCCGCTGTTCTCCTTCCGGGAGACCGGTCAGGTATCCGGCAGAATCTGCGGGATACAGGAAAGGACAGGAGAGTTGAAAAATATTGAAAAGATGGCGCGTGCCGGAATTTTTAAAGACAGGCCGGGAGATTCTTCCTGATCTGTTGACAGGGGGACTGCTCGTGATTGCCCTGGCATGGCTTTATTATGACATGTTTGCCGCCGCGTTGGTTTTGTCTCCGCTGCTGATATTCTGGCACAGGGAGTGCAGTGCGTCGCGGAAGAAAAAGGCCGAGGAACGTTTCCTCCGGATGTTCCGGGAATGGATTCTTTTGTTGTCATCTTCATTGACGGCTGGTTATTCGGTAGAAAATGCGATCACGCAGTCCTGCCGGGATCTGCAGCTCATGTTTCCGGGCGGCGGACTGATGCTGGACGAATTGAAAGAGATGGTTAAAAAGGCGGAAAACAATCAGCGTCCGGAGGTTCTTCTGAAGGAACTGGCGCGAAAATATCCTTTTGAGGAAGTGAAAAGCTTTGTGGAGGTGTTCTGTACGGCGCGTGCAAGCGGCGGCAGCCTGAGTCTGATTATACGCAGCACCGCGGAGCAGATGGCGCAGATTATGGACACACGCAGAGAGATCGACACCTTCCTGGCGGCAAAAATGTTTGAGCAGAAGATTATGATGGTCATGCCTGCCGGAGTTCTTTTGTATGTAAGGCTGGGCTCGGCGGATTTTGTGGAGGATCTGTATCACAATCTGCCGGGGATGGCTGTTATGACGGTTTGTCTTGGCATTTATCTGGCGGCGTGCCTGATGGGCAGAAGGATGGTGCAGTTTGACATATGAAGCAGAGGACAAAGATGATACTTGTCGCGGCGGCAGGAGGCCTTTTGAGTCTGGCATTCTTTGTGTATAGCCTGTACGGCCGGAAACCGCTGACAGAGCTTACCAGGCCGGAGGTAGGGAAGGGCGACTATGCTGAAGAACTTGAGGTAGAGATTGCGGATTCGACTTACACGCTGGAGGTAACTCTGAAAGAGCTGCCGTATACCGAAGAGGAGGCGGAGGAGCTTTTGAGCGAGGCCGCTGCCGGCCTGGAAGAAATCTTTCTGAACGGGAATGCGGATTTGGCGCATCTTACAGCGGATGTGGCGATGCCGTCCACTTATCCGGGGACGGAGATTGCGATTCAGTGGTATCTGAGCTCCTGGGAGTATATTTTACCGGACGGAACGGTGAAAAATGAAGGATTGGAGAAGACAGAGGTTTTGCAGCTGCGCGCAGAACTTTCCCTGGCAGATTATGAGCTTGACTGGGCGCGGGAGATCGGGGTCTGTCCGCCGAGTGAGCCGGATGAGGAAGAAAAGCTGGAGATGCTGACCTGGCAGATCGAGTCGGCGCAGGAAGACAGTGGTGCGGAAACGATTCTGCTGCCGGATCGCCTTCTCGGGGAGCCGGTGACCTGGTATCCGGCAAAGGACGACCGTTGGCTTATGATCGCACTGCTGACAGTGGGAGCGCTCTGTGCCATGGTTTTCGGAAGACGGCAGGAAGAGGAAAAAGCGCTGGAAAAAAGGGAACGCGCCCTGCAGCTCGCATATCCGGATATTGTCAGCCGTCTGGGCCTTTACATGGGAGCCGGGATCAGCATGCGCAATGCCTGGGAGCGGATCGTGGAGAGCTATGAAGCGGACGGTGTGCAGAATGACGCCTATGAGGAAATGCGCATCACGCTCCGCGAAATGCGCAGCGGTGTGGCCGAGAGCGCAGCCTATGAGCGCTTTGGCACTCGTTGTCGGCTGCCGTCTTACTTGAAGCTGGGGACGCTTTTAAGTCAGAATCTGAGAAAGGGGACAAGGAATTTATCAGGGCTTTTGCAGGAGGAATCAAGGGAAGCCTTTGAAAATCGGAAGGCGTATGCGAAAAAACTGGGCGAAGAATGTGAGAGTAAGCTGCTTCTGCCGATGCTTCTGATGTTGCTGACCGTGCTGATCATGGTCATGTATCCGGCGATTGTATCGTTTCAAGCGTAAAGGAGCTTCCTGTATAATTCAAGTATAGGGAATTCCAAGGAAGGTGGTTGATA
>JAJPXQ010000071.1 GCA_021205385.1 Lachnospiraceae bacterium
ACCGAACGGTATGCCAGGTGGTGTGGAAGGGGGACTAATCATCCCCCTATCCGATCAGCAAGAAACGGAAGCAGTATATAGATATTCTGGAATACAGCTTGCACAGTTTGGTTATTCTGGTATAATTGGGATATATTGCGGAGGAGGTCGTCAGGATGAGAAAAATGAAGCGTGTGGCCGACTCGCGGACAGAGCAGACTTACCTGGTCATGCAGCGGCATATCAACGGCTATGGCAGGCTTTTTGGCGGTCAGCTGATGATGTGGATCGACGAGCTGGGTGGCATTGTGGCGAAGCGGCATGCGGAGTGTGAAGTTACGACGGCCTGTATCGATCAGATGAATTTCAAGAACGCAGTTTATATCAATGATATGGTTGTGTTGATCGGACGCATGACCTATGTTGGCCGCAGCTCTATGGAGGTGCGGGTGGACAGTTATGCGGAGTCGCTGGACGGGATAAGGCGGCTCATCAATACTGCCTATCTGGTGGAAGTGGCGATCGATCAGGATGGAAACGGTGTGGAAGTGCCAGGTTTGATCTGTGAGACTGCGGAGCAGAAGATCGAGTGGGAGGGCGGTGAGCGTCGCTATCAGCTCCGCCGGGAGAGGAAAAAGGAAGGATTCTGAAAAGATGAAAGAGATAAATTTTGAGGACCGTTTCGAATTCCGCCAGATCCGACCGGACGAGGCGGAGCAGGCGGTTCGGATCGAGCAGATCTGTTTTCCGCCTAACGAGGCCTGTTCGGAGAAGATGATGCGGGAGCGGGTCAGGGTCGCGCCGGAGACTTTTCTGGTCGCGGTGGACAGCAGAACGGGGAAAATCGCGGGTTTCCTGAACGGGCTGGCGACGAGTGAGTCGCTGTTTCGCGATGAATTTTTCACGGATGCGAATCTGCATGAGCCGGATGGGGCAAACATTATGATTCTGGGGCTTGATGTTCTGCCGGAGTACCGCGGGCGCGGGCTTGCGCGCGCGATCGTGTCCAGATACGCGGAAATCGAGGCTGGACGCGGAAGACAGCAGCTGATTCTGACCTGCCTGGATACGAAGGTAAAGATGTATGGGAAGATGGGATTCCGGGATCTCGGGTTCGCAAACTCTGCCTGGGGTGGAGAACAGTGACATGAGATGAGCCGTGCGCTATAACTTTCGGAGGGAGACGCTGTTTGGAGAAGGAACAAAAGGAACGACTGATAGAATTTTACAGAGAGCAATACCGACAGGCCGGGAATAAGAAACCGCGAAGGTCGATCAATGCCTCGGAGATGCAGAAGCGCACGGAGACGCTGTTTCGGGCGGTGAAGAGCTCCCGGGCTTCCCGGCTCAATGTCCACATGCTCGAGGAATATCACCGTCAGCTGAAGACCGTTGCGGTGTTTGGATATCGAAAGAACCGGCCGCAGATCGTGGAGCGGCTGAACGCGGAGATCCTGCCGAAGCTGGTTGAACTCGATCTTGGACTCCTGCTGGAGGAACAGAAGGAGGGGCTGGACGAGGAATTTCTCGACTGGCTGCGGCAGCAGGCGCCAACAAATTCAATCTGCCAGGAGTCATTATTTACGATCTGTCCACGTTATTTTCAGCACAAAGTTAAAGATCGGATTGTGGAGCTTGTGCCGACGAGGCCGGAACTGGAGTTTGCGGATGTTCGTGAGATGCGTCGGCATTTTATCCTGCATATCGGACCAACCAACAGCGGCAAGACTTTCCGATCGCTCGAGCGGCTGAAGCTCGCGTCGAACGGCGTGTATCTGGGACCTTTACGTCTGCTGGCATTGGAAGTCTTTGAACAGATGCAGAAATACGGCGTACCCTGCACGATGCGAACGGGCCAGGAATGCATCGAGGAAGAGGGCAGCCTGGTCATGGCCTCCACGATAGAGATGGCGAATTTTGAGGAAAATTATGATATCGCGGTTATCGATGAGGCGCAGCTTGTAGCCGACCCGGATCGGGGACATTCATGGACGAAGGCAATTCTGGGGCTGCGAGCCAAAGAGATTCACATCTGTATGAGCCCGACGGCGGAGCAGGCGATCTGTCATCTGATTGAGCTGTGCGGAGATGACTACGAGGCGGAGCGCTATGAGCGGAAGACAGAGCTGATCTGTGAGACAAAGCCGTTTGTTTTTCCGGATGATGTGAGAAAGGGCGATGCGCTGATCGCTTTTTCCAAGAAATCCGTGCTCGATGTGGCCGGGCGCCTTGAGGAGGCAGGGATGAAGGCCAGCGTCATCTACGGCAGTCTTCCGCCGGAGATTCGCCGCCGCCAGATGCATCTTTTCCATCAGGGGAAGACAAAGGTGGTCGTCGCGACGGACGCGATCGGTATGGGGCTGAACCTGCCGGTACGCCGGATTGTATTTTTGCAGGCGGAGAAGTTTGACGGGGTGAGCCGCAGGCCGCTGACCACCTCGGAGGTCAAGCAGATCGCCGGACGGGCAGGCCGTTTTGGCATTTACAACAAAGGCTATGTAACCGCGATGGGAGAGCGGGAGCTTGAACATATCCGGACACATTTTGACCAGGAGGAGGAACCGCTGACCCAGGTGAATCTCGGGTTTCCGCAGATTTTGCTCGATATTCGGGGCCCTCTCGATGAGATTATGAAGATCTGGCATTCCGTAACGCCGACCGAGCCTTTCGTGAAGGAGAATATTGATGAGGCACTGTTCCTTTATGAGCAGGCGAAGCAGTGCAGGAATATGATTGACGGTTTTGAGGATAAGCAGATTCTCTACAAGATGATCACCTGCCCGATCGACATCAAAGATCACGAGGTGGTTGAGCTCTGGCTGAATTACTGCTGCAGTTATACGGCGGACGTTTCTCTCCTGAAACCGGTGCTGCTGCGGGATCGCAAGGGCGGCATTCAGCAGTATGAGACTTATTATAAACAACTGGATCTGTACTATCAGTTCTCGCAGCGGATGCAGAAAGTGATTGATGAAGACTGGCTGGCTGACGAGCGCGACCGGACGGAAGTGGCGATTATGCGTTATCTCACAAAGGGAAAGCAGAATTACATCGCGCGCTGCCGTTATTGCGGCAGACTGCTGCCGGTGGGCGCGCCGTTCCAGGTGTGTGACAACTGTCATGGACGAGGCTTTCTGCGCGGCTTCCGCAAGGGTGGACCACAGCGGGGACGGGGGAATGAGGCAGAGGCTGTCTCTGAGAGCGCAGAGAAAAAACGCCGTCGCAGACGGAGATCTCACAGACTCCGGAAACCCGCGGAAAATGGAGGGAATCCGGGCGCACAATGATTTTTGTAAGAAAAAGCTTGTACTTTTTGGAGGCTTGTGCTAAAATACCGTCAGACGCGGAGGAGGGACGCCTTCTCGCAGGGTCCGTGGAGATATAGCTCAGCTGGGAGAGCATCTGCTTGACGTGTAGAGGGTCACAGGTTCGAGTCCTGCTATCTCCACTTGAAAAGTCCTGAAGTTTCAGGGCTTTTTTCTTTTCCATGGATTTTTGAAGAGAGGAAAACACGGATGAAAAAGTGGGTTGAGATACGGAAAGGAGCGGATTTTCAGGCGATCGGCCAGCGTTTTGGCATCAGTCCTTTTACAGCGCGCCTGCTTCGCAACAAAGAAATCGTGGGAGACGAGGAGATTCAGAATTATCTCTATGGAGACCTTTCCGATCTGCACCCGGCCTCTCTTATGAAAGGAATTCCGGAGGCGGTGCGTCTGCTTAAGGCAAAGATTACAGCGGGAGCGCGGATACGGATTATCGGCGATTATGACATTGATGGCGTATGCGCTACCTATATTTTGCTGCGGGGACTTCGTGCGGCCGGTGCGCAGGTGGACACGGATATTCCGGATCGGATCCGGGACGGTTACGGTCTGAACCGGGAGCTCGTGGAGCGGGCATACAGAGCGGGGGTGGATACGATTGTGACCTGCGACAACGGGATTGCCGCGGTGGAGGAGATTGCCTGTGCGAAGGAACTCGGTATGACGGTCATTATTACGGATCACCATGCGCTGCATGAGCAGACGCCGCCCGCGGACGTGACGGTGAACCCGCATCAGCCGGATTGTCCCTATCCTTTTAAAGATCTGTGCGGAGCGGCGGTGGCCTGGAAGCTGGTCGGTGCGCTTTGGGAATCTATGGGGATTTCGACAGAAGCACTGTATGGAGATCTGCTGATGTTGGCCGGTTTTGCTACGGTGGGCGACGTCATGGACCTCGTCGGTGAGAATCGGATCCTGGTGCGGGAAGGCCTGAAGCTTCTGCGGACGACGCATCATCCGGGAATGTCCGCACTGATTCAGGTGAATGAGCTGAACCGGGACAATCTGGCGGCCTTTCACATTGGATTTGTGCTCGGCCCCTGTATCAATGCGAGCGGGCGTCTGAGCACGGCGAAGCGGGCACTTGATCTTCTGGACACGGAAGACCCGGAAGAGGCTCTCGTGAAGGCGGCAGAGCTCAAAGCCCTGAATGATGAGCGAAAGTTTATGACGGAACGGAGCGTGAAGGAGGCTTTCACACAGATCGAGGAAAATGGCTGGGAATATGACCGCGTCATGGTCGTCTATCTGCCTGACTGCCATGAGAGCCTGGCGGGGATTGTCGCCGGACGTATTCGTGAGCGCTGTTATCGTCCGGTCTTTGTGCTGACACATGCGGAGGACGGCGTTAAGGGCTCCGGGCGCTCGATTCCGTCCTACTCGATGTTTGAGGAGATGAGCCGCTGCAAGGAGCTTTACACCCGTTACGGCGGGCATCCAATGGCTGCGGGCGTCTCCATGCCGGAGGAGAATGTGGAGACGTTCCGTACCCGGCTTAACGAGTTGTGCTGTCTGAGCGAGGAGGACCTGACGGAAGTCATACATATTGACATTGTGCTGCCTTTCCGGTATGTGAGCGAGAGACTGGTGGAGGAACTGCGGCTTCTGGAGCCTTTTGGAAAGGGCAATGAAAAGCCGGTGTTCGCGGCGCGAAATGTGCAGATCCTGGAGCTGCGCGTACTCGGAAGAAATCAGAACGTACTGCGTCTGAAGCTTCGGGATGACAGCGGGAGTGTGCTGGAAGGAATTTATTTTCATGACGAGATGAATGAAATTCTGAAGGATTTGCAGAAAAATTCAAAGCTTCATATTCTGTATTATCCGGAGATCAATGAGTACCGTGGGCGGCGGACGCTTCAGGTCAGGGTGCTGGATTACCGGGCGGCTGCTCCGAACTGACCGGAAACGTTGCAGAATTGTACGAAATATGCTATATCCCGAGTTTGCCACTTATAGAGACTGAAAAAGGAGCCTGAGACGG
>JAJPXQ010000022.1 GCA_021205385.1 Lachnospiraceae bacterium
GTCTCAGGCTCCTTTTTCAGTCTCTATAAGTGGCAAACTCGGGTTTTACCACATGCCAACGGTTTTTTACAGCCTAAATATTTATTCTCCGAGATAAGCCTTCTTCACCGACTCATCGTTCATCAGCTCGGAAGCCTTGCCCTCCAGCACGATGCGTCCGGTCTCAAGAACATAGCCCCTGTCGGCGATCGAGAGCGCCTTCTTCGCGTTCTGCTCCACGAGCAGCACGGTCGTCCCGGCCTCGCTGACCTTCTGGATGATGTCGAAGATCTCGTTTACAAAAATCGGGGAAAGTCCCATCGAGGGCTCGTCCATCAGCAGAATACGCGGCTCCGACATGAGCGCGCGGCCCATCGCGAGCATCTGCTGCTCGCCGCCGGAGAGCGTACCGGCCGGCTGATTCTTGCGCTCCTCGAGACGTGGAAAACGGCTGTAAACCATCTGCAGCGTCTCCTCGATCTCCTGCTTATTCTTTCTCGTGTAAGCGCCGAGCCGCAGGTTCTGCAGAACGCTTAAAGAAGCGAACACGCGGCGCCCCTCCGGCACCTGCGCGATCCCCGACTCGACGATCTTGTGAGCGGGCGTCTTCGTGATTTCCTTTCCCTCGAAGCTCACGCTGCCCTTCTTCGGAGCGATCAGACCCGAGATCGTATGAAGGATCGTCGTCTTGCCCGCGCCGTTCGCGCCGATAAGTGCAATGATCTCTCCCTCGTTCACCTCGAAGGAAATTCCCTTGATCGCCTGAATCACGCCATAGTAAACTTCCAGGTCTTTGATTTCCAGCATTGCCATCTTACGTCCCTCCTACTCTCCGAGATAGGCCGTGATGACCTTCGGATCCTTCAGCACATCAGAAGTCTCTCCGCTCGTCAGAATCTGCCCAAAATTCAGCACCGTCAACTCCTCACAGATGCCTGCGACCAGCTTCATATCGTGCTCGATCAGCAGAATCGTGATGTGAAATTCGTCCCGCACGAAACGGATCGTCTTCATCAGTTCCTGTGTCTCGTTCGGATTCATGCCCGCTGCGGGCTCGTCCAGAAGCAGCAGCTTCGGGTTCGTGGCCAGCGCTCTGGCAATCTCAAGCTTACGCTGCTTGCCATAGGGCAGGTTGGAGGCTTTGTAATCTGCCTCACCGTCAAGGTCAAAGACCTTCAGAAGCTCCATCGCCTTTTCGTCCATCGCGCGTTCTGCCTTATGATAACGCGGCAGCCGCAGGATACCGGTGATCGTCGAGTAAATATATTCCTTCTGATTGTGAAGACCGGCCTTTACATTGTCCAGCACCGTCATATCGGAAAACAGACGGATATTCTGGAAAGTACGGGCAATGCCTTCCTTATTAATCTCAATGTTGTTCTTCCCTGTGATGTCCACGCCGTCCAGAAAAATCTTTCCGTCCGTAGGCTTATAAACGCCGGTCAGCATGTTAAAGACCGTCGTCTTGCCCGCGCCGTTCGGACCGATCAGGCCATAGAGCTGGCCCTCCTCAATCTTCAGATTGAAATCGTCGACTGCACGCAGTCCTCCGAAGGAGATTCCCAGGTTTTTCACTTCCAGCATCGCCATGGTCACTCCACCCCCTTCTTCGGCAGGAGAGACTTGATTCTCTCCAGCACCCTGCTCCTCCAGTCGCGCGCCGCGGGCGCCCAGTTAAAGAGCATCATCGCGATCAGCACGACCGCGTAGATCAGCATACGGTAGGTCGAGAAACCGCGCAGCAACTCCGGCAGCGCATACAAAATGATCGTTGCAATGATGGAACCGCGAACGTTTCCGATACCGCCCAGCACCACGTACACGAGGATGAGAATGGACATGTTATAATCGAAAACGGAAACCTTCAGCATGGAAAGGTTATGTGCGTAAAGAACACCCGACACCCCGGCCAGCGCCGCCGAGATCGTGAAGGCCATCAGCTTGTATTTCGTCACGTTGATGCCGTTCGACTCCGCCGCAATCCGGTTGTCACGCGCAGCCATGATCGCACGTCCGCTCCGCGAATTCACCAGGTTCTGCACGATGAACAATGTAATCAGAAGAAGCACAATTCCAATCGGGAAAAACCAGCTCTTGATATCGCTGTAGAGTGCCGATGTACCGGAGATGCCGAGCGCCCCTTTCAGAATCTCCTGGCCGTTTTCCGAAAGACCAAGGCCAGCCGAATCTGCGGCCACATGAAGCCCGTTCTCATCCACACCGACATACATGACATTGATCAGATTCTTGATAATCTCACCGAAGGCCAGCGTGACAATCGCGAGATAGTCGCCGCGCAGACGCAGCACCGGGATACCGATCAGCAGCCCGAACACTGCCGCCACCAGCGCGCCGATCAGAATCGCAAGGATCAGCCTTGGCAGCGAAGGCAGCACATCCGCCATCGCGTTGGAAAAGATCGCGCTGGAGAAGGCCCCCACACACATAAAGCCCGCGTGTCCAAGGCTCAGCTCTCCGGAGAATCCCACCACCAGATTCAGCGACACCGCCGCGATCGTGTAGACACAGAGCGGGACAAGCAGGCCGGTGAGCAGGTTGGAAAGATTTCCGGTCGCGGACAGGGTCTGTACGATCACGAAAATCACGAGCACCATCAGATAGGTCAGCAGATTATTTTTTGATGTACTGTTTATCATTTTCTTCTTCATATCCGCCGCCCTACACTTTCTCCTGAATATTTTTCCCGAAGAGTCCGGTCGGTTTGATCAGAAGCACCAGAATCAGCACCGCGAACACGATCGCATCCGCCACCTGGGAAGAAATATAGGCCTTTCCAAAGATTTCAATGACGCCGAGCAGCAGGCCGCCTACCATCGCGCCGGAGATCGAACCGATCCCGCCGAAGACCGCGGCGACAAATGCCTTGATGCCCGGCATGGAACCGGTGTACGGCGTCAGAGACGGATACATGGAACAGAGCAGCAGTCCGGCAATCGCAGCAAGCCCGGAACCGATTGCAAAGGTAAGGGAGATCGTCGCATTGACATTGATACCCATGAGCCGTGCAGCGTCCTGATCCTCGGCAACCGCCTGCATGGCGTGTCCCGGTTTGGTCTTTTTCACGAACCAGGTCAGCGCGATCATGATCACAATACACGCCGCAATGGTCACAAGCGCGATACCTTTGATCGTGAGCTGCCCGTCAAAGAGAACAAGTGAGGGAACGTCGATCACCGTCACAAAGCTCTTCGCGTCCGCCCCGAAGATCAGCAGCGCCAGATTCTGCAAAAGGTAGCTGACGCCAATCGCCGTGATCAGCACTGCCAGCTTGGAAGCCGCCTTGCGCAGCGGCCGGTACGCAACCATCTCAATCGTGATACCCAGAACCGTGCAGAACACTACGCCCAGGATAATCGAAACCACCGGGGAGAGTCCCGCCTTCGTAATCGCCGTGAGGATCACAAACGCGCCGACCATGATAACATCTCCATGCGCAAAATTCAGCATCTTCGCGATTCCGTACACCATCGTGTAGCCGAGGGCGATGATCGCATAGACGCTGCCCAGACTGATCCCATCTTTTAGATAAGAAAGAAAACTCATAGTACACCTCGTAAAATTTCCGCGCCCGCTTTGTCAGGCTCCCGAAAAAAAGACAAACGACGGCGCCCTACCCGCAGGCACCGTCGCCCATCTGAATGTTAGGTTTAAAACCCGAAAATCCGCGCTGACGCGCTTTTGCTCATATCCCGGCGTGTCATAAAGTCCTTCATCCCCTTCCATGCAAGCATGGCGGGGATTCAGACTTTTGACACTGTAAACATTACATCATCGTGTATGCGCCGTCCTCAATCACGACAGCCTTCGGGGACTTGTCGCACTCGCCGTCCTCAGTCCAGGTTGAGGTGCCGGTCAGGCCTTTCAGCGTAATGTTCAGCATGGAAGCCGTCAGCGCAGCGCTGATATCCTCATTGCTCATATCCGGGGTAATACCCGCATCCTCAGCCGCCAGCTTGATTGCGTAGATCACATCATAGGAATCCGCCGCGAACTGGTTCGGGGTCTCACCGTAAGCCTCCTCGTAAGCGGCAACAAAGGACTGCGTCAACTCATCCTCAGCAGTCGCCGAGAACGGGGTCAGCAGCATCGCGCCCTCTGCGAGGCTCGTGTCGAAGTTCTCCACAGCCAGGATACCATCCATGCCGTCCACGCCGAAGAACAGGATGTCAAGTCCGATATCGCTTGCCTGCTGAAGGATCAGCGCGTCATCAGAGTAGTAGTTCGGCAGGAACAGAAGCTCCGCGCCGCTCTCCTTCACCTTATTGAGCTGTACAGAGAAGTCCGTGTTGCTGTCCGTCGTATAAGCCTCGTCAGCTACGACCTCCAGACCGTACTCCGCAGCCGCCTCAACGAAGGAATCATGAATACCTACATTGTAATCCGCAGCCGAATCATAGATCACAGCAACCTTCGTTGCAAGACCATTCTCAGAAATATACTGTGCGGACTTTGATCCCTGCATCGGATCCGTGAAGCACATACGGAACTCATTGGAACCAGCCGTAATGCAGTCTACTGCGCTGCCGGACGGGGTGAACAGGAAGGTCTTCTCCGCTGCTTCCGCGCTGACTGCGATGCAGGCGCCGCTCGTCACGGTACCATCCAGGATCTGCATGCCCTTGTCGAGCAGGTCATTGTAAGCGTTAACTGCCTTCTCCGGATCACCCTGGTCATCGCCGGCGTCCAGGATCTCGATCTGGTAGCCGTTGATACCGCCCGCAGCATTGATCTCCTCAGCCGCGATCAGCGCCGCATTGTATACGCCAAGGCCATACTGCGCATAATCACCGGTCATCGGTCCGATCACGCCGATCTTGAAGGTCTCACCGCTCTCTGCCGTGCTCTCCTCAGACTCAGTGCTCTCCGTGCTCTCCGCCTCCTCGGACGAACTCGAGCTGGAGCTTCCGCATGCGACAGCAGAGAATGCAACAACCGCCGTCAGCATAAGACAAAGTAACTTTTTCATAATGCTTTCCTCCTTCTATCTATGAAAAAATAACCGGCATACAAAAGTATACCGGTTACCATCATAAACACACATGACGTTTTTGTCAAATAAATTTTTTACCAATATCTCCGAATACAGCGAATACTTCGATAATACATATTGCTGACCTTGATCCCCGTACTGGCCGTACTGGCATGAACGATCTGGTTATTTCCTATATAGATACCCACATGTCCATAATAGCAGACCACATCGCCCGGCTGCTTATCTGCATCGCGGGTGTTTGACAGTTGAATAGAGAAAAATAACCCTGCAGGCCGCATAAAGCC
>JAJPXQ010000076.1 GCA_021205385.1 Lachnospiraceae bacterium
TAAAAACTACAGATCATTTCGCGATGAGACAATATTATCCATGGAGGCGACTGGACTTAGAACTTTCAGGAACAGTCTGATTTCCTGTAATTCCATGAATCTTTTGCCAGGCGTTGCAATTTATGGCAAGAATGGTGGCGGTAAGAGTAATGTTATTCGTGCATTCTGGCTTGCAGTACAGTTTATAAAAAATGCACAGAGAACCCAGCACGAGAATGCAAAGATCCCGGTGATACCCTTTGCGTTGAATGATTATTCCAGGAAGGAACCAACAGAATTTGAATTCATTTACACGCTGGAAGGAATCAAGTATTGGTATTCCTTTGCGGCCACGAAAGAAAAGATATGTAAAGAATATTTATATTATGCGCCCAAAGGGCAGAAAGCACTGGTTTTCCGCAGGGAGAATCAGACCTTTCATTTTACGGAAGACAAAGCGAAAAGAAAGCTGATCAGCAAAACTGTGGCTCCAAATCAACTGTTTTTCTCGATGGCGTGTACCATGAATGATGCTGTGTGTGTGAATGCCATGAAATGGTTTCGGGAATTCCTCTATTTTTCGAGAGATTATTCGGATATTCCCAGACAGTTACTGGATTATTCCAATGACGCCAATATGCTGCAGGCCATTTCGGATTATGCAAAGGCAGCAGATGTCGGTATTGAGAGCATGCAATTTGAAATTGACAGTAAGGAAATAAAGGATGATCTGAGTTTTCCAGAGAGTATTCCGGAAGGTATCAAGGTTGCGTTGACACAGTTTATGCATATTTTGTCGGAAACTTCTGATAATTCAGAGACACGATTGAAGATGAATGAGATAAAAGCAATTTCAGGACATCAGGGGGTTAATGCAAATGGAGAAATCGAGCTTTATTTGTTGGAATTGCCGGATGAATCAGATGGAACAAGAAAATTGATGTCGATTGCACCTGCAATCGAGTCCGCACTTGATAAGGGCGGCGTTCTCATTATTGATGAAATAGAAAAAGAGCTCCACCCTATGCTGGTTGATTATATTGTTGCAAAGTTTCAAAGTAAGCAATCGAATCCAAATGGCGCGCAGCTTATCTTTACGACGCATAATACAGAGCTTATGAATATGGAATTGCTGCGCAAGGATCAGTTGTATTTTGCAGATAAAAACAAAAACGATGGAGCCTCAGAACTTTACAGTATCAGTGAGTTTGGTACACGCACCACGGAGAATGTCAGAAAAGGGTATTTGCTTGGTAAGTATGGCGCGACACCTGATATTGAGATCGAGGTGGTAGAGTGATGGCCCGGAAAACCAAACCGGTCAAACCGCTTATCTGGGTGTTTTGCGAAGGAGAGAGTGAGCAGGCCTATACGGATTATCTAAAAAGGATATTTTCAGATGTGGCCGTTTTAAGACGTCCCCCGGATACAGGATTGTTTGAGGAGGCGGAAGCAAAATTTTCTAAATCACCGAAGTATAAAAACAGCATAGATGTAACAGATGAAATATGGTTCTTTTACGATGTAGAAGAAAAGGATATACCCAAGTGGGACGGAAGGCTTGCTATTATAAAAAAGCTGCGGAGGTTAAGAAAGAAGCAGGAAATCCGGGTAAGGCTGCTAATGACCAGTGGGTGTATTGAGTATTGGTTCATGCTGCATTTTAAATATTATATGCCAAAGCTAGTGACTGTCCCGGAAAAGGAGAAAGTCATTAATGAAGTAAAAAAATTAATTCCGACTTACACGAAAGGGAATTACGCAGCAATAGAGAAAATAGCGGTAAATTATCATACGGCAGTAGATAATTCCAGGAAGACCGTTAAGGCGCTGCTGTCTGACGGATTGCCGGAATTAGAAGATACGGATGTAAGAAATCAATGGTTAAACACAAAGAGTATGACTTTTTCTAATGTGTATGAAGCCATCGAATTTTTACAAAGGTTAGCTTATCTTATCACTGAATGATCTTCCTTTTTCTTAATCCCCGCCGCGAGGCCAGCGCCGCATAGAGCGCCGCCACGCCCTCCGAGATCCAGAAGGCATACCACGCGTGCGAGATGCCGAAGAGCTTTGAGAAGAGCCAGAGCATCGGGACGAGCAGAATGAGCTGGCGGATCGCGGTGCCAAGCATGTTGATCACGCCGTCGCCGAGACCGGACATGCTGTAGCCGAGAATGGTCGTCACCGCGGTCAGCGCAAAGGTGACAGAGATGATCCGCAGCGCGGGGACGCCGATTGCGAGCATGTCCTCCCCGGCGGAGAAGAGCTGCAGAAGCTGTGCAGGGAAGATACAGAAGAGGGCGGTGCCGAGCAGCATCACGACGATGGCTGCGGGCAGCATCACGTGCAGCATTTCCCGGATACGCTTCTCATTCTTTGCGCCGTAGTTGAAACCGACGATGGGAATTGCCGCCTGCCCGAGTCCCTGCAGGGGCATGATCAGGAAGTTCTGCAGTTTATAGTAGACGCCGAAAAAAGCCACCGCCGTTGCGGAGAAGGGCATCAGGATGCTGTTGACGGCGGAGATCATGATGGAGCCCATCGCCTGCATCACGATCGTCGGGAGCCCCACTTGGTAGATGGCGAGCAGGCGTTTCCCGGAGAAACGGAAATCGCGGAACACGAATTTTACCTCCGGATTCCGGAACGCGTTCAGAAGGAGTGCCACTGCGGCTCCGAGCCACTGGCCGATGACGGTCGCAATCGCCGCGCCGCGGATGCCGAGAGCCGGAAAGCCAATGAGGCCGAAGATCAGGATCGGGTCAAGAATGATGTTTGTCACTGCGCCTACGACAAGGGAGACCATGCTGAGCATCGTGTTGCCGGTGGCCTGCAGCAGGCGCTGTGCGAGCGTCTCTACGAAGATTCCGGCACAGAACAGCATGCAGATTGTGAGGTACTGGCTGCAGAGCAGGGCGGTCTCCGCGTCCGAAGTGAAGGCCGAGGCGAAGGGTGTGGCGGCAAACGCGCCGATCAGCATGAAGACGACAGTGCTGGCGAGGGCCAGGCAAAGTCCGGTCGTGGCGATCTGCCCGGCCTCCTCATAATTTTTGGCGCCGATATTGCGCGAGAGCAGCGCGTTCAGCCCCACGCTGGTGCCGACAGAAAATGCGATCA
Organism: Lachnospiraceae bacterium; assembly: GCA_021205385.1. Lineage (GTDB taxonomy): Bacteria > Bacillota > Clostridia > Lachnospirales > Lachnospiraceae > Hominiventricola. Next base: position 3,100 of record JAJPXQ010000076.1, read on the forward strand.
TCAGAAGTTGCATCGGGTAGGCGAGCGAGGTGGCGGTCAGCGCTTTCTCGCTGATTCGCGCCACGTAGATGCCGTCCACGATGTTGTAGAGCGACTGCACGAGCAGCGAGAACATCAGCGGCAGCGACATGTTCAGCACGAGCTTTCCCATCGGCATGGTTGCCATCTTATTTGTCTTTTCCATAATTTTACTCCTTATAAAAACGAAACGTGCAAGCCTTAAGTCGGTTTGCACGTTTTTCGCTAACGGTCGCGTCCTTTTTCGCATTTTAGCATCGCATGCTGGAAAAAGTCAAGGGTTTTCAAAATTTGCCGCCATACCTTGCATGGCAAAGCCCTGAGGATGTATAATCAGGGAAGAAAAGTCCCGGAAAGGAGCCGCGCATGGCGAATCTGACGATTGATGAAATTCTGGAACAGGTAGAGATCCTGTGCCGCAAGTATGAGGTAGAGCATCTCTATCTCTTTGGTTCCCGCGCGAACGGCACGGCGACTGAGACCAGTGATATTGATATTATTATAAAGGGCGGCGTCAGGATTTTCGAATTGAAGGATGAGATCGACAGGATCCCGCGGACGACGCGTGGATGAACATGCTGGACATGCGTAGTGAACTCACCCATGACTATGACGGCAGCATGGCGCGGGATTGTTTTGATACGATTGTCCACGACTTTATTCCTCTGTTTCAGCAGTTCCGGGAGAAAACCGGGGAGTTTACGGAGCTGGGGTAAATCGAAGCTTCACCCCAATAGTTCCCTCATCCTGCACAGCCTGCGGATCACCTCAGAGAGCGTCTCCTCCTCCCGTGCGAAGTGGAAGCGGATGTAGCGGTTGATCGGTTCGCGGAAGAAGCTTGAGCCCGGCACGGCCGCCACGCCGACGTTCCGGATCATCCACTCGCAGAACTGCAGGTCCGTCCAGCCCGCGAACTGCGGAAGATCAAGAAATTCCTGTATATCCACCATTACAAAATAGGTACCCTGTGGGACATTGTGCGTGAGGCCCGCCTCATCGAGTCCTTTCAGGAAGAAGTCGCGCTTCTTCGTGTAGAGCTCGCGCAGTTCCTCATAGTAGCTTTCGTCGAAACGCAGTCCGACCGCCGCGGCCTCCTGCAGCGGGGCAGCCGCACCCACAGTCAGAAAGTCGTGTACCTTCTTTGCAGCCTCGACGACATCTGCGGGGCCGATCAGGTAGCCAAGCCGCCAGCCCGTGATGGAGAAGGTCTTCGACAGGGAGTTGCAGGTGATCGTGTGCTCGTACATTCCCGGAAGCGAGGCCATGCAGATGTGGACGTTCGGCTCGTAGACCATGTGCTCGTAGACCTCGTCCGTGACGACGAAGGCGTCGTATTTCAGTGCGAGTTCCCCGATGGTGACGAGCTCCTCCCTCGTAAATACCTTCCCGCAGGGGTTGGAGGGATTGCAGAGGATGATGGCCTTCGCGCCCTGCCGGAAGCCGTCCTCGATCAGGACGGGGTCAAACTGATATTCCGGCGGTACGAGCGGGACATAGATCGGCTCCGCGCCGGAGAGGATCGCGTCCGCCCCGTAATTTTCATAGAAAGGCGAAAAGACGATGACCTTGTCGCCGGGATTACAGATGGTCATCATCGCGCACATCATGGCCTCGGTAGCGCCGCAGGTGACAACGATTTCCGTTTCCGGGTCGATCGTGCGCCCGATCGCTTTTGCCTGCTTTTCAGCGAGAGCCTGCCGGAAATTTCTGGCGCCGAAGGTGATGGAGTACTGGTGCGGTCCCTCATAGGCGGCTTTCGCGAGCGCGTCCATAAGCGCTTTCGGCGGGTCAAAGTCCGGGAAGCCCTGCGAGAGATTGATGGCTCCGTACTGGTCGCTGATGCGGGTCATCCGGCGGATGACCGAGTCGGTAAAGGTTCCTACGCGTCTGCTTAACTGTGGCATGTTTTTCTCTCCCTTTCTTCTTATATTAAAGCATATAACTCAGTCTGCAAGCAGCCAGTCTATAAGATTTTCGGATTTAATTCCCTCATAGGAATTGATGTAGTCCCTGTCCATGGACAATACAATCTTTTCATAATTATCTGCGATCATCTGCAGGGGTTTCAGCTCCCGGCGACGGATTTCCTCTGACAGCATGCTTATAATTCGCCTTTCTGCGAAAGGCACCGATGGGGTTATGAAACACAAA
>JAJPXQ010000108.1 GCA_021205385.1 Lachnospiraceae bacterium
AGGAGAAATGTGAAAGGCACTCTCGAGTTACAGGGGAGAACTTTTCACTCTCAAGATTCAAAAGAAAGACTGCGTAATATGAAGTGGATGCTGTATCTGGCGGTTTGTTTTCTGCCGGTTTTGTGGTGTCTGGTTGTAAGCAACCATTCCTATGTTCATCACTTTTTTACTTTTCGTATGTTTATGATATCTGCGTTTTCTGGTATGTGCCTGATTACCAACTATGCTGTTAAAGCAGATACGCTGACACTTGATGAGCCTGCGCCCTGAAGAATTTATGCTTTGCTCTTTGCCAATAACGGAGCCCGGCAGGATAGGTCTGCCAACTCGTAACATGGTCTGAGTGGAGGCAGTATCCCCGCTCGAACCATCGGGAGACGCCGGCACTTAGCGAGCGCAAGCCCGGAGGGCGAAGGGCGAGCTTAGTACCGTTGCGTCTCACGCTGAGCGAGAGCGAGTTCGAGGGGGATACCGCCGCAGCTCAGGCCGCGATACTTAAGGGAACCTATCCCGCCAGGCATCCCCCGAAACCTGTCGGAAAAAAGTCGTTGAATTTGAGGACGGATTATAGTAAACTGATAGAAGACTACAGTTGAGGGCGTGTAACGATGAAAAAACTGGAGAACACACAGTATTTTAAAATTCAATCCGACCAGGAGATCAAGGTCGGCGATGTCCTGCAGCTGGTTTATCAGGCCATGACCGAGAAAGGCTATGATCCGGTGAATCAGATCGTGGGCTATATCATGTCTGGCGACCCGACATATATCACCAGTTACAAGGGTGCCAGGAGCCTGATCATGAAGGTGGAGCGGGACGAGCTTGTCGAGGAGCTGCTCCGGGTGTATGTGGAACAGACAATGAAAGCTTCAGATAAGACATGAGAATCATGGGTCTGGATTACGGCTCCAAAACCGTGGGAGTCGCTCTGAGTGATGCGCTTCTTCTGACTGCTCAGCCGATTGAGACGATCGAGCGGCCGAAGGAGAACAAGCTTCGCAGAACGCTGGCGCGGATTGAGTCGTTGTGCGGGGAATACCAGGTGGAGACGATCGTGGTGGGCTTCCCCAAGAATATGAATAATACCATAGGGGACAGAGCTGAGAAATCGCAGGACTTTGCAGAAATGCTAAGAAAGCGGACAGGTCTGCCTGTTGTTATGTGGGATGAGCGTCTTTCGACCGTCGCGGCGGAGCGTTCGCTCATGGAGAGCGGTGTGCGCCGGGAGCATAGAAAAGCCTATGTTGATCAGATTGCGGCTGTGCTGATTCTGCAGACTTACCTTGATGCGAACAGGGGAAAAGAATGGAAAAACTGACATTTCTGGGAAAAGATGGGGATGCGATGGAGCTCTACGTTTTGGAGCAGACCCGTATCGCCGGTGTAAACTATCTGCTTGCGGCGGACTCTGAGGAAGAGGACGGGGAGTGCCTGATTCTGAAGGATATCGCGCTTGAGCAGGATCTTGAAAGTATCTACGAGATCGTGGAGGACGAAAGAGAATTGAACGGCGTGCTGGCCGTTTTTGAGCAGCTTCTGGACGATGTGGAGATTCAGAAGTAGGGAAAAAAGAAAACAGGAGGTTATTATTTGAAAAATCTGAATAACTCAAAACTGCGCATGATTCCGCTTGGCGGACTTGAGCAGATTGGAATGAATATGACTGCCTTCGAATTTGAAGACAGTATTGTTGTTGTGGACTGCGGTCTGGCATTTCCGGAAGATGACATGCTGGGCATCGATCTGGTAATACCGGATGTCAGTTACCTGAAACAGAATATAGACAAGGTGAAGGGCTTTGTTATCACGCACGGACATGAGGATCATATTGGGGCTCTTCCCTACATTTTAAAGGAGATTAACGCTCCGGTTTATGCGACGCGGCTGACGATCGCACTGATCGAGGGGAAGCTTGAGGAGCACGGAATGCTGGGCACGACGAGACGAAAGGTCGTACAGCACGGCCAGTCCATCAATCTGGGCAAATTTCGTGTAGAATTCATCAAGACAAACCACAGCATCGCGGATGCGTCCGCCCTTGCAATCTACTCCCCGGCGGGCATTGTCGTGCATACAGGAGATTTCAAGGTCGATTACACGCCGGTGTACGGCGACAGCATCGACCTGCAGCGCTTTGCGGAGATCGGAAAGAAAGGCGTGCTTGCGCTGCTCTGTGACAGTACGAACGCGGAGCGTCCGGGTATTACGATGTCGGAGAAGACGGTGGGGCATACGATGGACGCACTCTTCGCGGAGCACTGTAATTCCCGGATTATTGTAGCGACCTTCGCCTCGAACGTAGACCGCGTGCAGCAGATTGTCAATTCCGCCTGCAAGTACAACAAAAAAGTAGTGATCGAGGGCCGCAGTATGGTGAATGTCATCTCGACTGCCACCGAACTTGGCTATATTCATATGCCGGAGAATACCCTGATCGACATTGAACGGCTGAATGACTATCCGCCGGAGTCGACGGTGCTGATCACGACCGGCAGTCAGGGGGAATCCATGGCGGCGCTGTCACGTATGGCACAGAATATTCACCGGAAGGTGCATATCATGCCGGGCGATACGGTGATTTTCAGCTCCAATCCGATCCCGGGCAATGAGAAGGCGGTATCGAAAGTGATCAACGAGCTCTCCGCGAAGGGAGCGAATGTCATTTTCCAGGACGCGCATGTATCCGGCCACGCCTGCCAGGAGGAGATCAAGCTGATTTATTCACTCGTGCATCCGAAGTACGCGATTCCGGTGCATGGAGAATACCGCCATCTGAAGGCACAGGCGGCGATTGCCGCGCAGCTTGGTATTCCGAAGGAGAATATTTTTGTGCTGCAGTCCGGCGATGTGGTTGAGATGGACGCGGAGTCGGCAAAGGTGGTAGATAAGGTTCACACGGGAGCTGTTTTTGTAGATGGCCTCGGTGTGGGGGATGTCGGGACGATTGTGCTGCATGATCGTCAGCACCTGGCTGAAGACGGGATCATTATTATTGTATTGGCGCTTGACCGGGCGGGAAATACGCTTTTGTCCGGACCGGACATTGTCTCCCGCGGTTTTGTTTATGTGCGGGAGTCAGAGGATCTGATGGAGCATGCACGCGCCGTCGTCTACGAGGCGGTGGAGCGCTGCCTGGATCGCCATATAACGGACTGGGGCAAGATGAAGAATGTTATGAAGGACGCGTTGGGTGATTATATCAGAAAGACGACCAAGAGAAATCCGATGATCCTTCCGATCATCATGGAAGTATAAGGACGATAAGATGTCAAAGCAAAGGAAAAAATCATCAGGCACGGCGCTCACAGTTTCTCTGTTTCTGTTTCGCACGGCGCTCCTGCTTTTTATCATAGCTGCCATCATTCGGATTGGGGAAAGTGCCTACAGCATTACCTACCGTGTGGTGTCGGATGCTGCGATAGCGGAGGAGCCCGGACGTGATATCAGCGTGACGATCAACAGCAGCATGACGGACAGGGATATTGCGGAGATACTGGAGAAAAAGGGCCTGATCGAAAGTTCCTCCGTCTTCCGTATCCAGCTGAAGCTGTTTCAGTACGACGGGGAACTGCAGCCGGGAAGCTATATTCTGAATACCTCGATGACACCGAGCGAGATGATGGCCGAGATGGCTGGTGAGGAGGAGAGCGAGGACACGGATGATGAGTAAGAGCCCTGAGCTCCTGCTGCCCGCCGGCAGCCTGGAGGTGCTGAAGACCGCGGTCGTCTTCGGCGCGGACGCTGTCTACATTGGCGGTGAAGCCTATGGGCTGCGCGCGAAGGCAAAAAATTTCACCGTGGACGAGATGGCGAAAGGCATCTGCTTTGCACATGAGCATGGGGTAAAAGTCTATGTAACGGCCAATGTTCTGGCGCATGATGAGGACATTCGCGGAGCACAGCAGTATTTTGAAGAGCTGAAAGAGATCTGTCCGGACGCGCTGATCATCTCGGATCCGGGGATGTTCCTGACTGCGCGTGAGCGCTGTCCGGAGATTCCGATCCACATTTCCACGCAGGCGAATAATCTGAACTATAAGACCTTTCGCTTCTGGCATGAGCTGGGGGCATCCAGAGTGGTGACCGGACGCGAGCTTTCCCTTGCGGAAATCCGGGAAATTCGCGGACAGATTCCGGACGATCTCGAGATCGAGACTTTTGTGCATGGTGCGATGTGCGTTTCCTACTCAGGCCGGTGCATCTTAAGTAATTATCTGGCGGGACGCGACGCAAACCGCGGAAACTGCGCACACCCCTGCCGCTGGAGCTACGCGGTGATGGAGGAGACCCGGCCGGGCGAGTACATGCCGCTCTACGAAAATGAACGCGGCACCTTTCTGTTCAGTTCGAAGGATCTGTGCATGGTGGAGCATCTGCCGGATCTCATCGCGGCGGGCGTGGACAGTCTGAAGGTGGAGGGCCGGATGAAGTCGGCGCTCTATGTGGCATCGGTCGGACGTGCTTATCGGAAAGCGCTTGATAATCTGAAGGAGGATCCGGAACTTTATCAGAAAAACCTGCCCTGGTATCGCAGGGAGATCGGAAGCTGCACGCATCGGGAATTTACGACCGGCTTTTTCTATGGAAAGGCAGACCAGGACGCGCAGGATTATGAGAGCAGTACTTACCATAAAGAGTACAGCTATCTTGGCCTGGCGGGCGAGACAGGGTCGGATGGATATTTCTGGCTGGAGCAGCGAAATAAGTTCTCGCGAGGCGAAGAGATTGAGATCATGAAACCGGACGGGAGGAATCTCACAGCACGGGTGCTGAGCATCCGCGATGAGAATGGGGCGGAGATGGAGAGCGCGCCGCATGCAAAGCAGAAACTTCTCGTAAGGCTTGACACGGCTCCGAAACCATTCGATATTTTGCGGCGGCAGGAAAGGGAAGTCAGAAGAACAGAGAAGGAGCGGATATGCATATAGAAGGAATCCTGCTTGGAGCAGTCTCGTTTCTGTCGATTGGTATCTTTCATCCAGTCGCGATCTGGGCGGAGCGCGCGTGGGGCAGCTACTGGTCCTGGGATCCGAAGGAGACCTGGTCGCTCATCACCTGGATTATTTACGCGATCTACCTGCACCTGCGGATATCGAAGGGCTGGAAGGGAAAGAGCGCGGCAATCTTCGCGGCAGTCGGCTTCATCTGCGTGATCTTTACCTATATTGGGGTCAATACGCTGATTCCGGGCATTCACAGCTACGCATGAGGTGGTAGGGGACCCAGACAC
>JAJPXQ010000055.1 GCA_021205385.1 Lachnospiraceae bacterium
TTATTGATACACTTCCACTTAAAAAGTCCAGTTAATTTTGAGACGTTATACTAGTCGTCCCGTCACGCATAACAATAACCCGATCGCTCATATTCAGAATTTCCGGCAGTTCAGAGGATATCATGATAATCGCAACTCCTTTTTTTGCCAGATCATTAATGATTGTATAGATTTCCGCCTTTGCTCCAACGTCGATTCCTCTTGTCGGCTCGTCCAGAATCAAAATCTGCGGCTCACTCGCCAGCCAGCTTCCCAGCACGACTTTCTGCTGATTTCCACCGCTCAGACTTTCCAACGGAGCATCCAGACCAGACGCTCGGATACTCAGTTCATCAAAATACTGATTTGCGATTTCATCCTCCTTCTGCCGGTTCACATAGATACCTTTTATGAACTTTGGCAGAACCTTTAGCGTCAGGTTATTTCTGATTGACTGTATTGGGAAAAATCCACACTTCTTTCTATCCTCCGGAACCAGGGCAATCCTCTTTTGCAACGCATCCCTCGGACTCTGAAAAACAACTTCTTCCCCATTTAAAATAATTTTTCCGGTTTTTACCGGATCCAATCCGACCAGCGACAGCATCGTCTCCGTCCGACCAGCCCCTACCAGCCCTGCAAAACCAAGTATCTCACCCGAATGCAGTTCAAAGGAAACATCATGTACACAGGAATTACCAAGATTCTCAACTCTGAGCACTTCCTTTCCCTGTGGATTAAAATCGCGAATATAGTAATCTGTCATATCGCGCCCCACCATCAGGGACACCAACTCATCCGCAGTGGTATCTCCAATCTCTTTTGTCGCTACATACTGACCGTCCCGCATGACTGTCACTCGATCTGCGATCTCAAAGAGTTCGGACATTCGATGGGAGATGTAGATAATTCCCACCCCTTCTTTTCGTAACCTGGAAATGAGTTCAAACAGTTTTTCAGTCTCATTGTTCGTGAGCGATGAGGTCGGCTCATCCATAATGATAATGTTCGCATCAAATGAAACCGCCTTGATAATCTCCACCATCTGCTGATCTGCAATTGTGAGAGACGCTACTTCCTTTCTGGAATCAATATGCAGGTCAAACCGATCCAGGATTTCCTGCGCTTTTTCCTCCATACTCCTTCTGCTCACCAGAAAAGACCGGGATATCTCATTGCCCAGGAATATGTTCTCTGCGATAGACAGGTGCGGAACCAAGACCAGTTCCTGATGTATCGTCCGGATTCCCGCATTGTTTGCGTCATGCACGGAAGCTATAACCGTCGGTTCCCCGTTCACAAACAGTTTTCCCTCATCGCACTGATAGATTCCGCTGAATATTTTAATCAGTGTCGATTTTCCTGCTCCGTTTTCGCCCAACAGGGCATGCACTTCTCCAGCCTTCAGATCGAAGTGCATGTCCTTCAGGGCGTAGACGCCCGCAAAATGTTTATGAATATTTTGTGCCTCTAATAAATACTGTTGACTCAAATTTTTATCTCCTCATAATAAACCTGAAAGTCAGCACATTCTTACTGCCAGCCATCCGTGCCATATTCCGCAACATTATCCGCATCAATAATGAAAGAATCCAGGAGATACTCAGATTCTACTTCCTCACCGGCCAGATACTGATACATCACTTCCGCCGTTTTGTCTGCTATGGAAACTGGCGACTGCGCTGCTGTAGCTGTCATTTCACCCGATTCGATTGCCTCTTTTTCGGAGGGAGAACCGTCGACTCCGTACACCTGAACGGTATCGCCAAGTCCTGCCGCCTGGACAGCTGCGGCAGCCACAATGGAAAAGCCCTCATACGGTCCAAAGATCGCATCCAGATCCGGATTCGCCTGAATCATATCTTCTGCGGTTTCGAGGATATATCCTACTGTCACCTCACCTCTCACGACTTCAAAATAATCACCAACCGTGCTTTCAAATCCGTCTGTACGGTTTATAATAGAATCCGAATACGGGAAGTACATAATTCCGACCTTAGAGCCTTCCTCCAGCTGCTCCATCGCGTATTCACCAATCAGCCCTCCTGCAGTTACATTGTCTGAAGCAATGTAGGAGACGATGTACCCGTCATCAACTGGTCTGGCATCATAGGCAATAATAGGGATTCCCGCGTTCTTGCAGGCTTCCAGCGCCGGAAGAACACCATCGTTTTCCACTGCATTCAGGACCAGAATGTCAATCTCCTGCGTGATCATATCTTCGATCTGATCAATCTGAAGCTGCTGGTCCATAGCCGGATCTGCGTATATGAAAGTATCTCCGTTCGCTTCTACAATTGACTGAATCTCATCACGAATCGTCGTATGAAATGGCTGTGAAGCATCCTGGAAAGAGAATCCTATTTTGTAATGCTGCTCCTCCGTGCTTTCTTCTGTTTCCCCCACGTCGGAAGCATCCTCAGTCGCCTCTTCCCCTGCAGTTTCGGTAGTCGTCCCTGATGAACTTCCACATGCTACCAGAGAAAATACCATTGCCAGGCACAATCCAATTGCTACTTTCTTTTTCATACTCTTTCTCCTTTTTCCTTTATTTATTAATAACAGCAATAGCCGCCATCAATCAGAATCTCACATCCATTTGTATAGGATGATGCATCGCTGGCCAAATATAAAACCGCTCCCGCCACTTCGTCCGGCTGCCCATGTCTTCCCATGGGAATTCTTTCATGGACAGTGTCCAGGAACTCCTGCGGGGTTCCCGAGACCGGGGCCATTTTCGTCTCAATATAGCCTGGGCTGATACAATTGACTCGTATTCCGTATTCCGCCCACTCACAGGCAAGCGTTTTTGTCATATGAATTACTCCTGCTTTAGAAACATTGTAACCCACCTGTTTTTGCGGATAATTTACAATATCTCCGGACATGGAGCCCGTATTTACAATCGTTCCATGTATCCCGTTTCTGATCATCCGACGTCCTGCCTCACGCGCCACCAGAAATGAGGCATCCATATTGACAGCCATGACCTCTCTCCACTGGGCATAAGTCATATCCTCACAATTCTCAAGCAGACATACACCAGCATTATTAAAAAGAGAATGTACAGGTCCAAAATCCTGCTCCGCACGGTCAAACACTGCAGTCACCTGATCCTCTTTCGTCAGATCGGCCTGATACCAGATGGACTGTCCTCCCATCCCGCGAATTTCTTCTGCTACGCTCTCCGCATCCTTTCGATCGACAAGAAGGACATTCGCTCCCGCCTGGGCAAAAGCAATTGCACAACAGCTTCCTATACCGCCTGCAGCACCTGTCACCATAACATTTTTGCCCTTCATATAAAACCTGGACAAAATATCATCCATCTGCTTTTCCTCCCTGATATTCCTCTACAGTAACTCCAACACCTGTTTTTTACTCTTCACTGCATTCCCAGTGCCAACATGCTGAACCATGATACTGGCAGCTGCACAGGCCATCCGGCTGCAAAATCGGAGATTCTCAGAATCCAGTATTCCCGCAAGAAAGCCCGCCATAAAGGCATCTCCTGCCCCCGTAGTATCTACTGCTGTAACCTGAAAAGCCCTCTGGAAAAAACTTTCTTTTGCGTTTTTCACCAGACATCCCTCATCACCAAGTTTTATAATTACATTTCCAATTCCTTTACTCAGAAAGTAATCGGCCATGCTCTCCGGGTTCTCTTCCTTCGAAAAATATCGAGCTTCCTGTTCATTTGGGAAAAAATAATCTACGTATCCCCACAAATCTCCGTAGTAATCAAATGGAAGTCCGTTGACGCTACAATCTACACACAGCAATGCGCCAGCCTCTCTGATTCTTTTTGCAAGCCCAATCACGGAATCGACATCCAGAAACGGAGGCATAAACAGACTGCTCAACGTCACAATCCTCGCATTTAAATCCAGATCGCCCGATATATCCAGACAGGCAAACTGCTCCTGGTTTTTTGATATAAGAAATCTTCTTTCCGCATCCGCGTCAACCAGAACTGTGGTCAATACAGATGTCTTCCCACACTCCACCGTTGCCTTTCCAAGTTCCAGTCCCCGCTCCTTAAGTTCTGCCAGGATCATCTGTCCCGCTATATCGTCTCCCAATGCAATTTCCAGCGTTGTATTATACCCCATAGCGGTCAGTACAGACGCCTCGTTTACCGCATCACCACCCGCCGACAGTGAAACATCGTCAACAAGACCGAGTTCACCCGGTCTAATCATCCCTTCCGTATATCCCCGGACAATAATATCCAGTGTGACCTGTCCAATACAGACTACATCCATTTTCAGCCAGCTTCTTCCTCTACCCTAAATTGTTCTATGTGCCATTTCACGGTTTCATATACGCTTACACGCATCGCCTGTTCAAATTCCATAATATGGACGGGACGTTCGCCCTCCCTCTTTCCAAGCTCCTTACAGGCTTCTCCCGCGTTCAGCGACAGAGTCGTGAAAATATTAATCTTATTGATACCATTTTGAATCGCCTTTTTAAAGTCATCTGCCGGAAGTCCCGAGCCGCCATGCATCACAAGCGGAACCCTGACACGCTCTCTGATTTTCCTCAATCTTTCAAAATCCAGTCTTACCTCTCCGCGATATAAACCATGAGCTGTCCCGATCGCTACCGCCAGCGCGTCTACTCTCGTTCTTCTCGCAAATTCGTCCGCCTCTTCTACAGAAGTATAATAATCTTCCTGCTCTCCTTCGTCCAGAGCCGCGTCACCCACATGGCCAATTTCGGCTTCTACTCCTACATTCAACGCATGAGCTGCCTTTACTACCTGCCGGGAATTTTCTATATTTTCCGCAAACGGCAACGACGATCCATCATACATCACACCCGTGAAGCCTGCCTGCGATGCCCAAATACACTCCTCCACGCTATCGCTGTGATCCAAATGCAGGCATGCCGGAATTCTGCTTGCTTTAATCAGCGAAACCGTCGAATCAATATACCAGGAAATATCCTTGCGTCCCTTTAATGCAACAGATGGAACCATCACAATAACCGGTGCGTTTTCATCTTCAGCAGCCCGAAGGATTGATTCCGTCACATACAAATCTGTTGTATTAAAAGCTGCTATTGCTAGTTTTTTCATCATAGCGTCCCGCAACAGTTCCTGAAGTGTCGTCAAAGCCATATGTCTTCTCCCTCCGCTGCCTTTTTACCATATCCGCAAATTTTATAAA
>JAJPXQ010000070.1 GCA_021205385.1 Lachnospiraceae bacterium
TAATAAAATTTCCTTGATTTTAAGGGAAAAAACACTTGACTAAATAGGGAGGAAAAAGAAATATGTTAGCAAATATCAGTGGGAATGGCTGGGCTTTGCTCGGGGCGGCGCTTGCGGTCGCGCTCGCGGGCTGCGGTTCCGCGATCGGAGTCGGCATTGCGGGTCAGGCGGCTTCCGGCGTTGTCACGGAAGACCCGGGCAAATTTGCAAGAGTTCTGATCATGCAGCTGCTTCCCGGTACGCAGGGCATCTACGGCCTGCTGGTTTCCTTCATCGTCCTGTCGAAGATCGGCCTGCTTGGCGGCGGCATGGGCTATCTTGAGGTAGCGGACGGCCTGCTGATCCTTGCGGCCTGTCTTCCCATCGCGCTCGCCGGTCTGATTTCCGCGATCTATCAGGGCAGGACCTCGGCGGCTATCGGCATCGTCGCGAAAAAACCGGATCAGTTCGGCAAGGCAATGCTCTTTCCGGCCATGGTCGAAACCTATGCGATCCTGTCTCTTCTGATTTCCATCCTCGCGGTGACGAGCCTGTAGTCTGTGAAAAGGGAGAGCTTTGGAATGCGCGGATTGGAAAAAATTACAGACCAGATTCAGGAAGAAGCCAAAGCTGCAGCTGCGGAGCGAATCCGCGCTGCGCAGCGGGAAGCTGACGAGCTCCTCGTGAGGGCGCGGGAGGAATGTGCGGCGCTGGAAGCGGAAGGCGAGCGGAAGTCCGCCGCGGCGCGAAAGAATTATGAAAGCCGCATGAGGTCTTCGGCTGAGCAGCAGCGCAGGACGGCGCTGCTCGCGGCAAAACAGGAGATCATCGCGGAAGTCCTCGATCAGGCTTACGCGACTCTGAAAAATGAGGACGTGCAGAGCTATTTCCTGACGATGGAGAAGTTATTGAAGACTTATGAGCTGACGGGAGCAGGGGAGATTTATTTTTCTGAGGCGGATCTTGGCAGAATGCCGCGGGATTTTGAGAAAAAGATTCATGCTGCAGCGCTGGAGAAGGGCGGAAGTCTGGTCCTGCATAAGGAGCCGAAAAATATCGAAGACGGTTTCATCCTCGTCTATGGGGGCGTGGAGGAAAACTGCACTTTGCGGGCCCTGTTTCATGCAAAGAGAGGGCAGCTTCAGGATAAGGTAAATGAGATTCTGTTTCTGTAGGGGGTTCTATGTCTGATACACAATATACCAGTGCGGTGGCACGAATCCGTGCACTGGAGGTTTTTCTGTTCTCCGCGGCGACCATCGGGCAGCTGATGGCCTGCAGGGATGAGGAGAGCTGTCTTCGCTTCCTGGCGGATCATGGCTGGGGCGGAGCGGACACTCCGCTCACCGCCGACGCGATCCTCGCAAGAGAGAAGGAGAAGACCTGGGAGACGATCCGGGAAATGCATGTGGACATGCGTATATTCGACGTCCTGTCGTATGCCGACCAGTTTCACAATCTGAAGGCCGCGATCAAAGAGGCCTGCACGGGCGGAAGCAGGGGAAGGATCTATATTGCACCGACCGCGATTTCCGGTGAGGAGCTGGCGCGGATCATTCGGGAGAAGGATTACGACGCGCTGCCGGCGAATATGCGCGAGGCCGCGAGGAAGGCGACGGAAGCGCTGCTCCACACGGGCGACGGACAGCTCTGCGACATCATCGTCGACCGCGCGGCGCTGGACGCGATCATGGCGGCGGGCAGGGCTTCGAAGGCGCAGATCGTCCGCGCTTACGCAGAAGTTACGGTGGCTGTGGCGAATATCCGGATTGCTGTCCGCGCCGCAAAGACCGGGAAGTCACGGGAGTTTCTGAAACGCGCGCTGGCGTCCTGCGACAGCCTGCGTGTCGAACAACTGACGCAGGCGGCGCTGTCCGGTACGGATGCGATCCTGGAGTATCTCGAATCCTGCGGTTATGCGGAAGGAGCGGAGGCTCTGCGGCTTTCTTCGTCCGCGTTCGAGCGCTGGTGCGACAACTGTCTTATCCGGGCGGTGCAGCCGCAGAAATACAACGCTTTTTCCGTCGGACCGCTGGTGGCATATGTCATTGCAAGGGAAAATGAAATCAAAACGGTGAGGATGATTCTGATCTGTAAGCAGAACGGCCTGCCCGATGAATTCATCCGGGAAAGGATAAGGGAAATGTATGTATAAGATTGCGGTGATGGGCGCTTATGACAGCATTTACGGCTTCGCGGCGCTGGGCCTTTATACCTTTCCGGTATCCGATACCCGGGAGGGAGAACGGCTGCTGCGGAGGCTCCTGGAGAACGATTACGCGGTAATCTATATTACGGAAGCCCTGGCTGCCTCTCTGGCACAGAAGCTGAGCAGGTACCGGGAGCAGGTGCTTCCGGCGATCATCCAGCTACCGGGCGTCTCCGGAAATACGGGAGCGGGCGCTGCCGGTGTGAAGAAGAGTGTCCGGCAGGCGATTGGCTCGGACATTCTGTTCGGAAATGATGAGAGAGAGGGTGAATCCATTCCATGAGTAAAGGCACGATTAAAAAGGTGGCCGGTCCGCTGGTCGTCGCGTCGGGGATGCGCGACGCGAACATGTTCGAC
Source organism: Lachnospiraceae bacterium (assembly GCA_021205385.1). GTDB lineage: Bacteria > Bacillota > Clostridia > Lachnospirales > Lachnospiraceae > Hominiventricola. Next base: position 2,546 of record JAJPXQ010000070.1, read on the forward strand.
GTGGTGCGCGTCAGCGGGCAGCGTCTGATCGGTGAGATCATCGAGATGCACGGGGATGAGGCGTCGATTCAGGTTTACGAGGATACCTCCGGTCTCGGACCCGGCGAGCCGGTGGAGTCCACAGGGATGCCATTGTCCGTGGAGCTGGGACCCGGGCTGATCAGCAGTATTTACGACGGTATCCAGCGTCCGCTGGACGATATTATGAAGATTTGCGGCAGCAATCTGAAGCGCGGCGTGGAGATTCCATCCCTGAAGCGCGACCGGAAGTGGGATTTCGTCTCTGCGGCGAAAGCCGGGGACGAGGTCGGGGCCGGAGACATCATTGGCACGGTGCAGGAGACGGAGGTCGTTGGGCAGCGCATCATGATTCCTCACGGCGTCAGGGGCACGATCCGGGAGATCAAATCCGGCGCATTCACCGTGGAGGAAACAGTGGCGGTTGTTGCCACTGAAGAGGGTGACAAAGCAATCACGCTGATGCAGAGGTGGCCGGTCCGCAGAGGCCGTCCCTACAGGAAAAAGCTCAGCCCCGGAATGCCGCTGATCACCGGACAGCGCGTCATCGACACCTTCTTCCCGATCGCGAAGGGCGGCGTCGCGGCTGTGCCGGGTCCCTTCGGAAGCGGCAAGACCGTGATCCAGCACCAGCTCGCGAAGTGGGCGGAGGTGGAGATCGTCGTCTACATCGGCTGTGGGGAGCGTGGAAATGAGATGACCGACGTTCTGAACGAGTTTCCGGAGCTGAAGGATCCGAAGACCGGCAGATCCCTGATGGAGCGCACCGTGCTGATCGCGAATACCTCCGACATGCCGGTGGCGGCCCGCGAGGCCTCCATCTATACCGGTATCACGATCGCGGAATATTTCCGTGACATGGGCTACTCAGTCGCGCTGATGGCCGATTCGACGTCGCGCTGGGCCGAGGCGCTGCGCGAGATGTCCGGGTGTTTGGAGGAGATGCCCGGTGAAGAAGGCTATCCGGCCTACCTGAGCTCCCGTCTGGCGCAGTTCTACGAGCGCGCCGGTCATGTGGTGAATCTGGGAAAGGACGGCAGAGAAGGGGCGCTATCGGTGATCGGAGCCGTGTCCCCGCCGGGCGGCGATATCTCGGAGCCGGTTTCGCAGGCGACGCTGCGTATTGTGAAGGTATATTGGGGGCTTGATTCCAACCTCGCCTACAAGCGCCATTTTCCGGCGATCAACTGGCTGACCAGCTATTCATTGTACCTTGATAATATTTCCGACTGGTTTGATAAGAATGTATCGGAAGACTGGATGAAGGGGCGCCAGGAGATGATGGCGCTTTTGCAGGAGGAGGCGGAGCTCGAGGAGATCGTACAGATGGTCGGTATGGACGCACTGTCCGCGGCGGATCGCCTGAAGATGGAGGCGGCGCGCTCGGTTCGCGAGGACTTCCTGCACCAGAATTCCTTCCACGAGGCAGATTCCTACACCTCGCTGCACAAGCAGCTCCTGATGATGAAGCTCGTGCTCGCTTACTATGATCAGGCCAGGGAGGCGCTGGAGGGCGGCGCGAGCCTTCAGGGCCTGATCGACCTGCCGGTCCGCGAACAGATTGGCCGTTACAAGTACACGGCAGAGTCCGATATCGAGAGGAACTATGAAAAGCTTCTCGCGGAGCTCGGTTCTCAGATCCGGGAAGTATGCGGAAGGGAGGACGTCTGAATGCCAAAGGAATACAGAACGATTCGGGAGATAGCCGGACCGCTGATGCTGGTGAGGGGTGTCGAAGGTGTTAGCTACAATGAGCTCGGAGAGATCGAGCTGGCAAACGGCGAAACCCGCCGCTGCAAAGTCCTGGAAGTGAACGGAACCGACGCGCTGGTACAGCTCTTTGAGAGCTCGGCCGGTATCAACCTTTCCAACAGTAAAGTGCGTTTTCTCGGGCGCGGCATGGAGCTCGGCGTATCGGAGGACATGCTCGGGCGCGTCTTCAACGGCATGGGTCGTCCCGCGGACGGCGGTCCCGAGATTTTGCCGGAAGAGCGTATGGACGTCAATGGCCTGCCGATGAATCCGGTGGCCAGAAGTTACCCGGATGAGTTTATCGAGACGGGCATCTCCGCGATCGACGGACTGAACACGCTGGTGCGCGGGCAGAAGCTGCCGATCTTCTCAATGTCCGGCCTGCCGCATGCGCAGCTCGCGGCGCAGATCGCCAGACAGGCGAAGGTCCGTGGAAAGGATGAGAAGTTCGCCGTGGTCTTCGCGGCCATGGGCATCACCTTTGAGGAGTCGAACTATTTTGTGGAGAGCTTCCGGGAGACCGGCGCCATCGGCCGTACCGTGCTCTTCGTCAATCTGGCGAACGACCCGGCTGTCGAGCGTATCGCAACCCCGCGGATGGCGCTGACCGCCGCCGAATACCTCGCTTTCGGGAGGGATATGCACGTGCTCGTCATCCTGACGGACATCACGAACTATGCGGACGCGCTGCGCGAGATTTCCGCCGCGCAGAAGGAAGTGCCGGGCCGCCGCGGCTACCCGGGCTATATGTACACGGACCTCGCGCAGATGTACGAGCGTGCGGGACGGCAGAAAGGAAAGAACGGGTCCATCACGATGATCCCGATCCTGACGATGCCCGAGGACGACAAGACCCATCCGATTCCCGACCTGACCGGCTACATCACCGAGGGCCAGATCATCCTGAGCCGCGACCTGTATCGCAGGGGTGTCAACCCGCCGATCGATGTGCTGCCGAGCCTGTCCCGCCTGAAGGACAAGGGTATCGGCGAAGGAAAGACCCGGGCGGATCACGCCAGTACGATGAACCAGCTGTTCGCGGCCTATGCGCGCGGCAAGGACGCGAAGGAACTGATGACGATCCTGGGCGAGGCGGCGCTGTCCGATATCGACCGGATTTATGCGAAATTCGCCGATGAATTTGAGAAGCAGTATATCTCGCAGGGATTTCAGACGAACCGCAGCATTGAGGAGACGCTGGACATCGGCTGGAAGCTTCTGTCCATCCTGCCGCGGAGCGAGCTGAAGCGCATCGACGACAGGTATCTCGACCAGTATTATGGAAAGCAGGGGTGAGCGCACATGGCATCTGCACAGGGGAATCCGACCAGAATGGAGCTGACGAGGCAGAAGAAAAAGCTTGTGACAGCCTTGAGGGGGCATAAGCTTCTGAAGGACAAGCGGGATGAGCTGATGCGGCAGTTTCTTGACCTTGTGCGCGAGAACATGGCGCTTCGCCGTAGGGTCGAGGCGGGTATCCGGGCCGCGAACCGGAATTTTGTCATTGCCCGGGCGGGCATGTCGGAGGAAAGCCTGGGCACCGCCCTGATAGCGCCGAAGCAGGAGGTATATCTCGAGGTGACCCGGAAAAACGTCATGAGCGTCGAGATCCCGGTCTTTGCCTGCAGAACCCGGACTCCTGATAAAAATGACATCTATTCTTACGGCTTCGCCTTCACCTCCGACGACCTCGACGACGCAGTGAAGTCCCTGGCGGACATTCTGCCGGATATGCTGCGGCTGGCGGAAGTCGAGAAGTCCTGTCAGCTCATGGCGGCTGAGATCGAGAAAACCCGCCGCCGCGTGAACGCGCTGGAGCACGTCATCATCCCGCAGACACAGGCGAACATCAGGTACATTTCGATGAAACTGGACGAGAACGAGCGCGGGGCGCAGATCCGGCTCATGAAGGTGAAAAATATCCTTTTTCTGTAAATGTATGGATTGCATTTTCCTGATCAGTGGTCTATAATGAACCCAGTATGTCAAGGCTGACATGCGATCTTGTGTTAAATAAAAACAGCTCGTTCGGAGCAAGCTGAATATAAGAATATAAGTCGTTACCGAGGTGTAAACGTGGAACAATATGTAATCAAAGGCGGCGTCCCATTGAAAGGTGAAGTGGGCATCGGCGGCGCGAAGAACGCGGCGCTTGCTATTCTGGCGGCCGCGAATATGACGGACGAGACCGTCCGGATAGAGAATCTTCCTGATGTAAGAGATATCAATGTGCTCCTCGAAGCCATGCAGGATATCGGTACCCATGTGGAGCGTGTGGATCGCCATACTGTGACAGTGAACGGATCCTGTGTGGAGAACTGCATCGTTGAAAATGAAAATATGAAGAAGATCCGGGCGTCTTACTATCTGCTTGGAGCACTGCTGGGCAAATACAAAAAGGCGCAGGTACCGCTGCCGGGCGGGTGTAATATCGGCAGCCGTCCGATCGATCAGCATCTGAAGGGCTTCAAGGCCATGGGCGCGGAGACCAGGATTGAGCACGGCTTTATTATCGCCGAGGCGAAGCGCCTGCACGGAGCTCATATTTTCCTGGATATGGTCAGCGTGGGCGCGACGATCAATATCATGATGGCCGCTTCCATGGCGGAGGGCAACACGACGATCGAGAACGCGGCGAAGGAACCGCATGTCGTGGATGTCGCCAGTTTCCTGAACAGTATGGGAGCGCGCATCAAGGGCGCGGGGACGGATGTCATCCGTGTGACCGGTGTACAGAGGCTCCACAAGTCCGATTATTCGATTATCCCGGACCAGATCGAGGCCGGTACATTTATGTTCGCGGCGGCCGTGACTGGCGGGGATGTACTGCTGCACAATGTGATTCCGAAGCACCTTGAGGCGACGACATCCAAGCTGCTCGAGCTTGGCTGCAGAGTGCGTGAGTACGACGATGCGATACAGGTCATCGGCCCGGAGAAGCTGCACAGCACACATGTGAAGACGATGCCCTATCCCGGATTTCCGACCGATATGCAGCCGCAGATTGCGGTATCGCTCGCTCTGGCGGACGGCACCAGCATTGTGACAGAGAGTATCTTTGAAAACCGCTTCCGTTATGTGGATGAACTTATCCGTATGGGCGCCTCGATCAAGGTTGAGGGGAACGTGGCTGTGATTACAGGCGTGGAGCGCTTTACCGGAGCTCATGTGAATACTCCGGATCTCAGAGCAGGCGCGGCTCTCGTGATTGCGGGGCTTGCAGCGGAAGGTATCACGATTGTCGATGATATCTACTATATCGAGCGCGGCTATGAGAATCTGGATCTGAAGTTGCAGCAGCTCGGTGCGAAGATCGAGAAGGTTTCCGGTGAGAAGGAGATTCAGAAATTCCGGCTGAAGGTCGGCTGACAAAAAGACAAGACCCCGCGAGGAGACAGATCCTCGCGGGGTTTTTGAATTTTACAGGTATTTTTTCAGAGTCTCTGCCTTATCTGTCCGCTCCCATGGCAGATCAAGATCGGTGCGGCCGAAATGTCCGTAGGCCGCAGTCTGCTTGTAGATCGGGCGGCGCAGGTCGAGCATTTTGATGATGCCGGCGGGGCGCAGGTCAAAGTTTTCTCTTATGATATCCACGAGCTTCTGATCGGAGACCTTTCCCGTGCCGAAGGTGTCCACCATGATGGAGGTCGGCCTCGCGACGCCGATCGCGTAGGAGAGCTGGATCTCGCACTTGTCGGCGAGTCCGGCCGCCACGATGTTTTTCGCCGCGTATCGTGCGGCGTAAGCAGCAGAGCGGTCGACCTTCGTGCAGTCCTTCCCGGAGAAGGCGCCGCCGCCGTGACGCGCGTAGCCGCCGTAAGTGTCGACGATGATTTTGCGCCCGGTCAGGCCGCTGTCACCGTGCGGGCCGCCGATGACGAAACGCCCGGTCGGATTAATAAAGAACTTCGTGTCCGCGTCGACCATATCCGGCGGAAGAATCGGATCAAATACATATTTGCGGATGTCGGCGTGAATCTGCTCCTGCGTGACATCCTCGCTGTGCTGCGTGGAGAGCACGACCGCGTCCAGACGCACCGGCTTCCCGGCTTCGTCGTACTCCACCGTCACCTGCGTCTTGCCGTCCGGCCTTAAGTAGGGCAGCGTGCCGTCTTTGCGCACCCTGGTAAGCTGCAGGGCAAGTTTGTGTGCGAGCGCGATCGGATAAGGCATAAGCTCCGGCGTCTCGTTGGTCGCGTAGCCGAACATCATACCCTGGTCGCCGGCCCCGATGGCCTCAATCTCGCTCTCGTCCATCGTGTGCTCCTTTGCCTCGAGCGCACGGTCGACGCCCATCGCGATATCAGTGGACTGTTCGTCGATGGCTGTGATGACCGCACAGTTGTCCGCATCAAAACCATATTTTCCGCGTGTGTAACCGATCTCGCGGATCGTGTCGCGGACGATTTTCTGAATATCGACATAGGCTTTGGTCGAGATCTCGCCCATGACGACTACGAGACCGGTGGTCGTGGCCGTCTCGCAGGCCACGCGGCTCATCGGATCCTGCTCCATCAGGGCGTCAAGAATGGCGTCGGAGATCTGGTCGCAGATTTTATCCGGATGTCCCTCTGTTACCGATTCAGATGTAAATAAGATTTTTTCCATGCTTTCGTACTCCTTCCGATAAATAAATGGTATAAAGAAAGGTCCGCGTGATAAGCGAACCTGATAACATATTTCAGGTTCTCTTATTGTTCGATTACTCGCTCAGGTTAGCACCTTCCTGTATGCAGGGGTTGCCGGGCTTCACAGATCCTATGTATCTCCACCGCTCTGAATAAGAGAAACTGCACTATGGACTTTTCCTGTGGAATACCATACGCCGGCTTTATGGAAATGTCAAGCATTTTAGAAAAAGTTTATAAAACAGCCCCTGTATTTATGTTACAATACCTTTAGTTATAAATGTGGAGGAATCGTGTTTTGAATCTGAAGATGAGGCTGGTCGTGACATTTGGCATCGTGATCGCGGTACCGCTGTTTCTGGTCTCGATGATTTTCCTGGGTTTCATGAGCCTGCAGCCGGCCGGCGTCGTGACGCCGCAGACGAAGGAGTTTCTGGTCGAGATGCTGCTGTCGATGCTGCTGATCATGGCGATGACCTGCGGTATTCTGCTTATATGGCTCTATCGGAGTTTCCTGACGCCGCTGGAGACGTTGAAGAGAGCGACGCGGAATATCCGGGATGGGAATCTGGACTTTGAGGTCGAGATTGAGGACAATGATGAGATTGGCGAGCTCTGTGCCGATTTTGAGGAGATGCGTGTCCGGCTTAAGGAGAGTACGGAGGAGAAGGTCGCGTTTGACAGCCAGAATAAGGAGCTGATCAGTAATATTTCCCATGATCTGAAGACGCCGATCACTGCGATCAAGGGTTATGTGGAGGGATTGATGGACGGCGTGGCCGATACGCCGGAGAAGCAGCAGAAATATCTCCGTACGATCTACAACAAGGCGAACGACATGGACCGGCTGATCAATGAGCTGACCTTTTATTCAAAGATTGATACGAACCGCATTCCCTATGCTTTCAGCAAGATCAATGTGCGGGAATATTTCGACGATTGTTTTGAGGATGTCGGGCTGGAGCTCGGACAGCAAAAGATCGGCCTGAGCTATGACAACGAGGTGGCGCAGGACGTGATCGTGATCGCGGATGCTGAGCAGCTCAAGCGCGTCATTAACAATATCGTTGGAAATGCAGTAAAATACATGGATAAAGAGGAGAAGTTTATTGCGATCCGCGTGAAGGATGTCGGCGATTTCATCCAGGTCGAGATTGAGGACAATGGCAAAGGCATTGCGGCCAAAGATCTGCCATACATCTTTGACCGATTCTACCGCACCGACACTTCACGCAATTCCTCCAAGGGAGGCAGCGGCATCGGACTGTCGATCGTCCACAAGATCATGGAGGATCACGGAGGACAAGTATGGGCTACAAGCAGGGAAGGCATCGGGACGACGATGCATTTCGTGCTTAGAAAATATCAGGAGGTACCGGCAGGTGAGTAAGCTTTTAATTATTGAAGATGAGGAATCCATCGCGGATCTGGAGAAGGATTATCTGGAACTGAGCGGTTTTGAAGTGGAGATCGAGCAGAGGGGCGACGTCGGGATGCAGCGCGCGCTGGAGGAAGATTTCGACCTGATCATCCTCGATCTGATGCTGCCCGGTGTGGACGGCTTTGAGATCTGCAAAAACATTCGTGCGAAAAAGGACATCCCGGTCATTATGGTTTCGGCCAAGAAAGACGACATCGACAAGATACGGGGGCTGGGTCTCGGCGCGGACGACTACATGACGAAGCCCTTCAGCCCGAGCGAGCTGGTGGCGCGCGTCAAGGCGCATCTGGCGCGCTATGAGCGGCTGGTCGGCAGCGGCATCCAGGAAAATGAAGTCATTGAGATCCGCGGTATCAAGATCGACAAGACCGCCAGAAGGGTGTGGGTGAACGGAGAGGAGAAAGCCTTTACTTCAAAGGAGTACGATCTTCTGACTTTCCTCGCACAGAATCCGAATCATGTCTTCACGAAGGAGGAACTTTTCAGCAAGATCTGGGATATGGAGTCGATCGGGGATATCGCGACCGTCACCGTTCATATCAAGAAGATTCGCGAGAAGATCGAGTTCAACACGGCGAAGCCCCAGTATATCGAGACGATATGGGGAGTAGGGTACCGCTTTAAGGTATAATTTTCGCGCGGCACCCCTTGACAAACCGGAAGTTTCCACCTTATAATTGCCAAGAGAAAAGGCATTGACGAAGACAGTAGGAACCGTTCAAATGTGCAGCGAGCCGGGGAGGGTGCAAGCCCGGTCAGAGTAGGCGGATATCCGAAGATCACTTCCGAGCCGCGGGCTGAAAAGATTCGGTGGAAAGATTTCTGAGTAGGCGCCGACGGGTTCCCGCCGTTATCGGGACGCATATGCTGGTATGTTGTAAGAGGTGGTTTTTAAACGGGCAGATATTGGTCTCCCGTCCTGTTGCAGGACGGGAGACCTTTTGTTTTCAAGGAGGAGTGAAAGATGTACGCCAAGGTAAACACAGACATGAACTTTGTGGAGCGCGAGAAGGAAGTGGAGCGTTTCTGGAAGGAGGACGATACCTTCCGCAAGAGCATCAAGATGCGCGAGGGATGCCCGAAATATACATTCTATGACGGGCCGCCCACCGCGAACGGCAAGCCGCACATCGGTCACGTGCTGACGCGTGTCATCAAGGACATGATCCCGCGCTACCACGCGATGAAGGGCTGCGACGTTCCGCGCAAGGCCGGCTGGGACACGCACGGCCTGCCGGTGGAGCTGGAGGTCGAGCGCGAGCTGGGTCTCGACGGCAAGGAGCAGATCGAGGAATACGGCATGGCTCCCTTTATTGAGAAATGTAAGGAAAGCGTCTGGAAATACAAGGGCATGTGGGAGGATTTCTCCGGCACGGTCGGTTTCTGGGCCGATATGGACGATCCTTACGTCACCTATCATGACGATTATATCGAGTCCGAGTGGTGGGCTCTGAAGAAGATCTGGGACAGAGGCCTGCTTTACAAGGGCTTCAAGATCGTGCCCTACTGCCCGCGCTGCGGCACGCCGCTTTCCTCGCATGAGGTGGCGCAGGGCTACAAGCTGGTGAAGGAGCGCTCCGCGGTCGTCCGCTTCAAGGTGAAGGACGAGGACGCGTATTTCCTCGCCTGGACGACGACGCCGTGGACGCTGCCCTCGAACGTGGCGCTCTGCGTGAACCCGGAGGACAGCTATGTGAAGGTGAAGGCCGCGGACGGCTACACCTACTATCTGGCGCAGGAACTTCTGGACAGTGTGCTGGGCGAGCTCGCGAAGGAAGGACAGCCCGCTTACGAGATCCTGGAGACTTACGTCGGAAAAGATCTGGAATATAAGGAGTATGAGCCGCTCTTTGCCTGTGCGGGCGAGGCCGCCGCGAAGCAGCGCAAAAAGGCGCATTTCGTGACCTGCGATGATTACGTCTCCATGACCGACGGTACCGGTATCGTACACATTGCGCCGGCTTTCGGTGAGGATGACTCCCGTATCGGCAGAAACTACGATCTGCCCTTCGTGCAGTTCGTGGATGGAAAGGGCAATATGACGCAGGAGACGCCTTTCGCCGGACTCTTTGTGAAGAAGGCGGATCCGGAGGTCCTGAAGATGCTGGATGCGGAGGGCAAGCTCTTCTCCGCGCCGAAATTCGAGCATGACTATCCCTTCTGCTGGCGCTGCGACACGCCGCTGATCTACTATGCGCGCGAGTCCTGGTATATCAAGATGACGGCGGTGAAGGACGACCTGATCCGCAATAACAATACGATCAACTGGATCCCCGAGAGCATCGGCAAGGGCCGTTTCGGCGACTGGCTTGAGAATGTGCAGGACTGGGCCGTCAGCCGCAATCGCTACTGGGGCACGCCGCTCAACGTCTGGGAGTGCGAGGACTGCGGTCATATGGAGAGTGTTGGTTCCCGTCAGGAGCTCTATGAGATGAGCGGAAATGAGAAGGCGCTGAGCGTGGAGCTGCACCGCCCCTACATCGATGAGATCACCTGCAAATGCCCGAAGTGTGGGAAGACGATGCGCCGCGTACCGGAGGTCATCGACTGCTGGTTTGATTCAGGCGCGATGCCCTTTGCGCAGCACCATTATCCTTTTGAAAATCAGGATATCTTTGAGCAGCAGTTCCCGGCGCAGTTTATCTCGGAGGCGGTCGACCAGACGAGAGGCTGGTTCTACTCGCTGCTTGCGGAGTCGACGTTGCTGTTTAACTGCGCGCCCTACGAGAACGTCATCGTGCTCGGCCATGTGCAGGACGAGAACGGCCAGAAGATGAGCAAGTCCAAAGGAAACGCGGTTGATCCTTTCGAGGCGCTTGCGACCTATGGAGCCGACGCGATCCGCTGGTATTTCTACAGCAACAGCGCGCCGTGGCTGCCGAATCGTTTCCACGGCAAGGCGGTGCAGGAGGGCGAGCGCAAGTTCATGGGTACGCTGTGGAACACCTATGCCTTCTTCGTGCTGTACGCGAACATTGACGAGTTCGACGCCACGAAATATACGCTGGACAGGGAGTCGCTGTCTGTCATGGACCGCTGGATTCTTTCTAAATTGAACACGACGGTTGGCCTCGTGGACGATCACCTGGCGAATTACCGGATTCCGGAGGCGGCGAGGGCGCTGCAGGAGTTCGTGGATGATATGAGCAACTGGTATGTGCGCAGGAGCCGCGAGCGTTTCTGGGCGAAGGGCATGGAGCAGGACAAGATCAACGCTTACATGACGCTCTACACCGCGCTCGTGACGATCAGCCAGGCGGCGGCGCCGATGATCCCCTTCATGACCGAGCAGATTTACCGCAACCTGGTCTGCAGCATTGACAAGGATGCGCCGGAGAGCGTGCATCTGACCGACTATCCGACTGTGGACGAGAGCCTGGTCGACAAGGAACTCGAGAGCGCGATGGAGGAAGTCCTCGACCTCGTGGTCATGGGCCGCGCGGCGCGAAATACGGCGAATATCAAGAACCGTCAGCCGATCGGCACAATGTATGTGCGCGCGGAAAAAGAGCTGGACGAGATGTACAGAGAGATTGTCGAGGATGAACTGAACGTGAAGCAGGTCGTTTTCCGTGAGGATCTGAGTGATTTCACGAGTTACACCTTCAAGCCGCAGCTCAAGACGGTCGGTCCGAAGTACGGAAAGTTGCTGAACGGCATTCGTACGCATCTTGCGGACATCGACGGACGCGCTGCGATGAAGGAGCTTGAGGAGACGGGAAGCCTCTCATTTGACATTGATGGGCAGAGAGTGTTATTATCGAAAGAGGATTTGCTCATTGATACCGCCCAGATGGAGGGCTATGTGACAGAGGCCGACAACCGCGTGACCGTCGTGCTGGACACCAACCTGTCGCCCGAACTGATCGAGGAAGGCTTTGTGCGCGAGATCATCAGCAAGGTACAGACCATGCGCAAGGAGGCCGGCTTTGAGGTGATGGACCGCATCATCGTGTACAGCGCGGGTAGTGAGCGTATCGCGGCTCTCATGGAAGCACATCAGGACGAGATCCTGGGAGATGTCATGGCCACGGCTCTCAGCCTGACGCAGATGAAGGGTTATGTGAAAGAATGGAATATTAATGGCGAATCCGTTACACTCGGGGTAGAACGACAGTAATACGAGGAGGCTTAAAGATGTCGAAACGAAACTTCAACAAAGAGTTCTTTATTCGAAGCGTAAAGTATAATGTCCGTACGTTGTTCCGCAGAGAGATCGAGGAGGCGACGCAGCAGCAGATCTTCCAGGCGGTGGGTTATGCGGTGAAGGACGCGATCATGGATGCCTGGATTGCGTCGCAGAAGGAGTTTGAGCGCTCCGATCCAAAGATCGTCTACTACATGTCCATGGAATTTCTGATGGGCCGCGCCCTGGGAAATAATCTGATCAATCTGACCTTCTACGATGAGGTCAAGGAGGCCCTGCAGGAGATCGGCCTCGATCTCGATGTGATCGAGGATCAGGAGCCCGACGCAGCGCTGGGCAACGGCGGCCTTGGCCGCTTGGCGGCCTGCTTCCTGGATTCTCTGGCAACGCTCGGCTACGCGGCCTACGGCTGCGGGATCCGTTATCGCTATGGTATGTTCAAGCAGGAGATCCGCGACGGCTATCAGGTCGAGGTGCCGGATATGTGGCTGAAGAATGGCAATCCCTTCGAGCTGCGCCGTCCGGAGTACGCGAAGACCGTCAAGTTCGGCGGTTACGTGCGCGTGGAACATCGCGACGGCAAGAACTATTTCATTCAGGAGGGATATCAGTCGGTACTTGCGGTGCCGGTTGATCTGCCGATCGTCGGCTATGGCAATAACATGGTCAATACCCTGCGCATCTGGGATGCGGAGGCGATCAACTCTTTCGAGCTTGATCATTTAGACAAGGGCGAGTACAGCAAGGCGGTGGAGCAGGAGAATCTCGCGCGCAACCTCGTCGAGGTGCTCTATCCGAACGATAACCACATGGCGGGCAAGGAGCTACGCCTGAAGCAGCAGTATTTCTTCGTATCCGCGAGCGTGCAGGCGGCGGTCGCGCGCTATATGAGAGCGCATGATGACGTCCGCAAATTCTATGAGAAGGCGACCTTCCAGCTCAATGACACGCACCCGACGGTGGCGGTAGCTGAGCTGATGCGCGTTCTGATGGACGATTACAATCTCGAGTGGGACGAGGCCTGGGAGGTCACGACGAAGACCTGCGCCTACACGAACCACACGATCATGTCGGAGGCGCTGGAGAAGTGGCCGATCGAGCTCTTCTCGAGACTGCTGCCGAGAGTCTACCAGATCGTCGAGGAGATCAACCGCCGTTTTGTGGCGCAGATCCAGCAGCGCTATCCGAACAATTATGAGAAAGTGCGCAAGATGGCCATTATCATGGACGGCCAGGTGAAGATGGCGCATATGGCGATCGCCGCCGGCTACTCGGTCAATGGTGTGGCGAGACTCCATACGGAGATCCTGAAGAATCAGGAGCTGAAGGACTTCTACGAGATGATGCCGGAGAAGTTCAATAATAAGACGAACGGCGTTACGCAGCGGCGTTTCCTGCTGCACGGCAATCCGCTGCTCGCGAAGTGGGTGACGGCGCACGTCGGTGACGAGTGGATTACAGATCTTCCGAAGATTCACGGGCTTGCGATCTATGCGGATGATGAGAAGGCGCAGAGCGAGTTCATGAATATCAAATACCAGAACAAGGTGCGCCTTGCGAAATATATCAAGGAGCACAACGGCGTTGATGTCGACCCGCGCTCGATCTTCGACGTACAGGTGAAGCGTCTCCATGAATATAAGAGACAGCTTATGAACATCCTGCATGTGATGTACCTTTACAATCAGATCAAGGAACATCCGGATATGGATTTTTATCCGAGAACCTTCATCTTCGGCGCGAAGGCGGCTGCGGGCTACAAGCGCGCGAAGCTGACGATCAAGCTGATCAATTCCGTCGCGGACGTCGTCAACAACGATGCTTCGATTAATGGCAAGCTGAAGGTCGTGTTTATCGAGGATTATCGTGTGTCAAATGCGGAGCTGATCTTCGCGGCGGCGGACGTGTCCGAGCAGATTTCGACTGCCTCCAAGGAGGCCTCCGGCACCGGCAATATGAAGTTCATGATGAACGGAGCGGTGACGATCGGCACGATGGACGGCGCGAACGTCGAGATTGTCGAGGAAGTCGGCGAGGAGAATGCCTTCATCTTTGGCATGAGCTCCGACGAGGTCATCGCACTGGAGCAGCAGGGCGGCTACGATCCCTCACAGCTGTTCAATACCGATCAGGACATCCGTCAGGTATTGATGCAGCTGATCAACGGGCAGTTCTCCCCGAACGATCCGGAGCGTTTCCGCGAGCTGTACAACGCACTGCTCGTGGACGGCGGTTACAACCGTCCGGATCCGTACTTCATTCTGAAGGATTTCCGCTCCTATGCCGAAGCGCAGAAGCGTGTGGAGGCCGCCTACCGCGATGAGCACGGCTGGGCGAAGAAGGCGATCCTGAACGTGGCCTGCTCCGGCAAGTTCACCTCGGATCGTACGATTCAGGAGTATGTCGATGAGATCTGGAAACTCGATAAAGTGACAGTGAAATTGAACGAAGGGTAATACAGGCAATTTTGATTGTGTGCAATGAAGGAGCTCCTGTGATGAAAAAACATCGCAGGAGCTCTTTTGTTTTTCGTGCGAGGTACAGTGGAAGGTTGGTAATAGAACCGTCTGTGCCGATTTGCCTTCCCTCCTTTTGCCTCAACAGGGATAATTTCCGTCCCATATTGAAGTACAAAATCAATGAAGCTGCTGCAGAACAAAATTTTCAGTCAGCGGTCCCTTGAACTGATAATCTGATTTCAGAAGAATTGCGCTGTTGTCAATTCCGGCCATAGCTTTCAGAAGACCATAAGAATGCGACCGCTTCAAGAAACTCGTCAAAAGTAAGAGGATAAAGTTCAAGTAGATTCATCATCCCGACCGGGTAAGATTTCGGCTGTGCAAGTAGCGTGCCAGGCAGACTGCCTGCGGCGATTACGTGATAATCGTTTGCCTTCTCCTTAAAATATTTAAGCGTATTCAGCTCATCCTCTTCATCGAAGCTAAAATAAACATAACTTTTGTAACAGGATCGGCCAAACTCTTTCATGAGCCATGTTTTCGCACATTTTTCTGAGAAAAAAATAGAAAAAAACCACATTTTTCAGAACGAGGTAAAGAAGGTGTACAAGCCCATTTCTGAAAAGTACCCGGCGGAATGATTGCGAATCCGGATAGTCCATGTTAAAATGAAAGACAATAGCAGAACTGTCTGGTGTCACAGGGAAAGGGGCGTGGAAGTCGTGAATATTACAGGTATGAAGAAAAAGCTCCCGGTCGGAATCGAAGATTTCACAAAAATTCGGGCAGAAGGATTTTATTATGTGGATAAGACGGCTATGATCCGTGACCTGCTGAATGCCTGGGGAGAAGTGAACCTGTTTACCCGTCCGCGACGCTTTGGAAAGTCACTGAACATGAGTATGCTGAAAGCCTTTTTCGAGATTGGCTGCGATAAAACGCTGTTCGACGGGCTTGCGATTTCGGAGGAAACTGCACTTTGCGAGGCATACATGGGGAAATTCCCAGTCGTTTCCATCAGCTTAAAGGGAATCGACGCGGGCGACTATGAGACCGCGCGCGGTCTGGCCGTAAAGATCATCAATGAGGAAGCACGGCGACTGAGTTTCCTTCTGAAAAGTGAAAAACTGTCCCCGGAAGACAAGAAACTACTGTCCGATCTGTTGAAAAAAGAGATGGACGATGAGACGCTGATCTGCAGCCTGAGAGAGCTCTCGGAACTACTTCATAAACATTACGGGAAAAAGGTAATCATTTTAATCGACGAGTACGACGTGCCGATGGCAAAAGCGCACGCCGGGGGCTACTATGACCGGATGGTCCTGTTGATCCGTGACCTGTTCCATCAGGCGCTCAAGACAAATGAAAACCTGTACTTTGCCGTGATGACCGGCTGCATGCGCGTGGCGAAGGAAAGCATTTTTACCGGACTGAATAATCTCAACATCCTGTCTATTACCTCTGTCCGATTTGATGAATACTTCGGTTTCACCGACCCGGAAGTGAGAGCAATGCTGAAATATTATAATCTGACAGAGAAATACGATGCGGTTCGGGAATGGTACGACGGTTATCGCTTTGGCAACATTGATGTATACTGCCCGTGGGATGTGATCAGCTACTGCTATGAGCTTACAGAAAATTCCTCCGCCTCTCCGAAGGACTACTGGTCGAATACCAGCGGCAATGATGCGGTGCGGCATTTCATTGAGATGACAGGCAGCGGGGTGACAAAAGGTGAAATTGAGTCATTGATAACAGGCGAGACTGTGACGAAGGAGATCTACGAGGATCTGACCTACAATCGGCTTTATGATTCCATCGACAATATCTGGAGTCTTCTGTTTACGACAGGCTACCTGACGCAGCGTGGCAAACCGGATGGAAAGCTGTATCAGCTGACGATCCCGAACCGGGAAATCCGAAATATTTTCACAGACCAGATCATGAAAATGTTCAGGGAGAATATGGCAAAGGATGGGGAAAGACTGAGCAGCTTCTGCCGCGCCCTGCAAGACGGTGATGCTGCGGAAGTAGAAAAGCAGTTTACCGACTATCTGAAACAGACTATCAGCATCCGGGATACCTTTGTGCGGAAGCCGACGAAAGAGAATTTTTACCACGGAATCCTGCTCGGCATTCTGGCTTATAAAAGCGACTGGTATGTGAAGTCAAACCGGGAATCCGGGGACGGATTCAGTGACATCTGTATCCGGATTGAGGACGAGGATATCGGTATCATTATAGAAATAAAATACGCTGAAGATGCCCGATATGATGAGACCTGCCAGGAAGCATCCTCACAGATCGCTTCCCTGCGCTACACCGAAGAACTAAAAGCGGAAGGGTATCATACGATCTTCCGGTATGGGATTGCCTGTTATAAAAAGAGGTGCAGGGTTGTATGTGAGAAAGAAATTGTCGGAGCAGATTCTCGGAGTTTATGATATATTGGAAAAACTGATGATTTAAGGATGGAACAAAGTCACTGCAACGTACAAGGAAATACATGAGTCTGATTCTGCGTCACAAGCCAGAAGCGGTGTCCTGGAGATGTCTGACGAGGCACCGAATTTTGTTTGAAGATATTTGAGTATAATAAATTCCGCGGCGCCCTCTTCGTGGTCGGGCATAAAGAACCCCGGGGAGTGAATACGCTCCCCGGGGCGCTAATCTTTTTAAGCCGATCAGACAAAAAACTACTCTTGAAGCACTTCTTTCGCGCTAAAGCGACAACCTCACAGGCAAAAATGCGTTATTCCGTCTTTGCTTCTTTCTCTTCCGTCAGCAGACCATAGCCGGTCAGAGGAAGCAGCGCGCCCAAGATAGGCGTCAGCCAGTTGAGAATTGCGTACGGAGCATATACAAACGGGTGAACTCCGAGCGCTGCGTACATGTAAGCGCCGCAGGTCGTCCACGGGAACAGTGATGAAGTGACGGTCGAGCTCTCTTCCACACATCTGGAAAGCATCTGCCGTTTCAATCCTGCCTCCGGATAAGCATCCTTATAGAGTTCGGCGGTAACCACGATACTCATGTACTGCTCGCCCAGACATCCGCATCCCATGATGCCGGTGATGATCGTACACATGGGCAGGAATTTACGGTTCGGCAGTTTTTCGATCAGTTTTCCGATCAGCACCTGCAGAATGCCGGTTTTCGTGATTAATCCCCCCAGAACCAGCGCAAACACGCCGAGGGAGAAGGTCCACATCATTTCCTGAACACCGCCGCGATTCACCAGCTCGTCCACCGCTGCCACGCCTGTCTCATAGTAGTTTCCATAGTTAACTACATCAAAAAACTCTGCGAGCGTCGTACCCTGAAAGATCGCCGCGATGGGGTAGGCGATGATCACGCTGATGGCAAGTCCCGGAATCGCGGGAAATTTCGCGATGCTCAGCACCAGAAGCAGAATGATCGGCAGCAGTACGATTGGATTGATTGTAAAGGTCGAGGTGATCGCATTCTGGATTTCCGCGATTTCAGTCGCATCCAGAGCGTTATTCGCGTACTGTATTCCCAGAATGAAATAGGCGATAAATGCGACGACATAGGCCGGAATGGCGTTCCACATCATGGCGCGTATATGGGTCAATACATCGGTTCCCGCAATAGCGGGTGCAAGGTTGGTGGTATCGGACATCGGGGACATTTTATCTCCGAAGAAGGCTCCGGAAACGATACATCCGGCAATCAGCGGAGCTGGTATTCCCATGGTGACGCCAATGCCGAGCAGGACGACGCCGACAGTACCTGCAGTCGTCCAAGAGCTTCCGATACAGATTGATACAAGACTGGTGATGACCAGTGTGGCCGGCAGAAACAAGCCCGGAGACAGAATCATCAGTCCATAGTGGATCAGGCCAGGCAGTGTGCCGCAGTTCACCCACGCGCCCACAGCGGCGCCGATCAGGAAAAAGAAAAACAGTGCGCCCAGAGCCTTTGTGACTCCGTCAATCATTGCCTGCTGTACTTCGTCCCAGCGGTATCCAAGAATCAGGCAGGAAATACACATTACAATAATGCAGCAGAGCAGAAGCACATGCTCATCCAGCCCGAAGACCAGGAGACCGGCCATCAGGATCGCGATAATGAGAATCAGATTTATCGCCGCATATCCGAATCTGGGGGTTCTTCCTTTGGTTACTTTTTCTTCCATAACAACATTCCTTCCTTTGTGAAATAAATTCCATATGGCCGAAACATTAAAGACCGACGTTTCGGCCATGTGTTTCCTTTAAAAAACAAGAGGCTGCAATACCGATTCCCGTCATGAGAATTGCGCCAAGCAGGACATATCGATAGGCTGTCTGTTCTCCAAACGAGATACTGCCACTGTAAATCCAACCGGCTATTGTGGGGACGATGATGCTGCCCAGGTATCCTCCCATGTTTGCAATAGAGGTGGAGATTCCGACATAATCCGGATGATTGCATTCTTTTACCGCAGACCAGCAGACCGCATAGGCGGTGCTGAAAAATCCGATCGCGAAAATCAACGGGTACATAAGAGTCAGGCTTCCCTTCCCTGCCATAAGGAACAGTAAGATCCATACAGCCAGATACAGGATACCGCAGATCAGCTGAGGACGTTTTCTTTCCTGCATGCGATCGGCCGCGACATCGACTACAATGCTCCCCACTGCACAGCCGATAACCGCAAAAGTGATGACTGAGGATGCTTTCACTGTACCGCAGCCGTAAAAGGCCTGGAGGATACTGGAACCATATAGCCCGCTTATAATCAGATAGGTTCCGTAAAAACATCCGTAGGAGATGAATGGCGGCCAGGTCCATCGATTCTTCAGAACACTTTTTACTGCCTGAATTAACGGAACGTCTGTCACTTCTTTTTCTTCCGCGACCGGAGAGAATCCCATCATTTGCGGCGTGTCTTTCACAATCAGAAGCACCAGAACAGCCACTGCAAAAATCAATACTCCCAATCCGCGGTAAATGCTCTGCCATGAAAGGATGCTGCCCAGGAGCGCCATCGGTGCCTGTGCTGCCATGGCGCCCATCATGCCGACAAAGCAGGTTACACCGGACATTGTACAAAAGATTTTTTCCTCAAACCAGCAGGAGCTGATCTTCAGAACGGACAAAAAACTGACAGAACACCCAAGACCAACCACCGCTCTGCCCAGGAGGAGTGTCGGATAGCCGGCTCCGGAAGAGAAAATCAGCGTACCCAACGCGGCCGTAAACGCACCAATCACCGCTATTTTCTTTGCTCCGAACCGGTCCAGCAGAATACCTGCAGGTATCTGCATTACCATGTATGTATAGGAAAACATGTTGGTCAGCAGCACAAACTGATTTTCTGACAGCAGGAACTGATCGATCAGTTCCTGCCGGATCACACCCATGGCGATAGCGTGAAAGGTGTTAAACATGTAGGTCAAAATCATAATTCCCCACATCACCCAGGCCATTGCCGCACGTTTTTTGTCGCTGTTTGTTATCATATGCTACATATGTCTCCGGAATACGTCTCCCAGTATCTGGATGCCTTTCCGGATCTGCTCCTCGGATACGGTCGTGTAATTCATGCGGATCGTATTTTTCGGACCTTCATTTGCATAGAAAGAGTCTCCGGGAATATATGCAACTCCCGCCTCAATCGCCTCGTCCAGAATCTCGTTCGCATCCAGCTCCTTTGGAAGCTCAAGCCAGAGGAACATACCTCCTTCAGGTTCGGTGTATTTCACAGAGGGTGGGAAATACTCGCGAATCATCTCCAGCATCAGATCTGAGCGCTTTTTATAAGTCTCCTGAATGATCTTAATATGCGCCTCGATATCAAAATGATTCAGATAAGAGGTTACCTGCATCTGTGTGAACTCAGGACTCTGCAGATCCTGCGTTTCCTTCATGCATTCTGCCATGGATGCTATCTCCGGCGATGCGCAGATCCACGCCACCCGCAGCCCGGGGCAGAGAATTTTGGAGAAGGAACCAAGATATACAACCTGCCCTTTGGTATCCAGAGCCTTCAGGCTGGGAACAAATTCTCCCTTAAACCGGATTTCTCCATAAGGATTGTCCTCCAGAACGATGACATCATATCTGGACACGACCTCCATAAATTTCTTCCTGCGCTCCAGGGACCATGCTCTTCCTGTAGGATTCTGAAAATTCGGGATTACATAGATCATTTTTACTCTCGGATTTTCCTGAAGCAGCTGCTCCAGATCCTCGATTACCATTCCCTCATCATCGGTATCCACGCCCATAAAAACAGGACCATAGGGCCGACAGGCATTGATGGCGCCCAGATAGCTGGGATTTTCTGCAACGACAATGTCTCCTTCGTCAATAAACATCAGCGCGGCAAGCGCCAGTCCCTGCTGAGAACCGCTGATGATGGCGATGTTGTCCCTGGTGCATTCCACACCTTCCTTGGCTTTCATGCGCCCCACAAGGATATCGATCAGCGGACCATATCCCTTGGTCAGCCCATAGGAAAATGCCTTTCTTCCGTCGTTGTCCATTAACAGATCCGTCGCTGTTTTCAAGTCCTCCAGTGGATACAGATTTGGATCCGGAAGACCCGCCGCAAAAGAAATGACGTCCGGTTTCAGAGCAATCTTTTTCTGGACTGCTCTGATGCCGGACGCCTTTGTACGGCTCATTCTGATTGAAAAGCTCATAAAAAATTTAAAACCTCCTTTATATCTTATCGGCTGCCAGACATGCCAGCGCGATAGAGTTAATTTTAATCTCCGGCGTATCCGATCGTGAACCGAGGATCGCGGGCGCAGATGCGCCAAGCACAATGCCGGCCCATTTTGCGTGGTCAAAATACAACCAGGATTTACCCAGAATATTTCCCGCTTCAATCGATGGGAATACCAGAAAATCGGGATCGCCGGAAACTTCGCTTGCAAAACCTTTATGTTCTGCAGCATGTTTATCAAATGTAATGTCAAAACTCAGAGGGCCTTCTGCAATACAGGAAGGGATCTCTCCGTTTTTCACCATCTCCACAAGGCGCACTGCGTCATAAGACGCCGCAATCTTATCGTTTGGCATCTCATTGGCTGCCAGGATTGCTGTCTTTGGATTTTCAAGTCCCAGATTCTTCATGGCCAGGAGCGCGTTCGTCATGATATCCTTTTTCTGCATCAGGTCGGGTGCCACATTGATGCCGCTGTCCGAACAGTAAAGCAATTTGTGATAACCGGGATGTTCATAGACAGCCAATAGACTTAAAAGCCTTCCTGTGCGAAGTCCCCATTCTTTATTCAGAATACCGCGCATATAGGTAGACGTGTTGACAAGACCCTTCATCAATACCTCTGCCTCTCGGTCATGAACCAGGCGAACCGCTTTCTCCACCGCATCTTCCTCATCGGAAGCGTCTACGAGACGATATTCATGAAAATTGAGTTGAGCGGCGATTGCGTCAATTTTTTCTCCGTCGCCGACCAGAATCGGTTGAATAAGTCCCATCCGTGTCGCATCGCGAATCGTCTCCAGCACGGCAGGATCCGCTGCAGCTGCCACGCTGACCGTTCTTGTTTTCTCAGCTTTTGCTTTTTCCAGCAATTCCTGAAAATTGTGAATCATGGTACATCTCCTTTAATAGACTTTGCTTTCTTCTTCCCCGCGCAGCACGCGCAGCGCCCCGAGCGCGAGGGCAGTCATTTCAAATTCTCCCGCTACTACCTCCACCGGAGCGAGGAACGAGGTCATTTGCCGAACCGCGTCGGTTACATAGGAGGAGTGGGAGATTCCGCCGGTCAGCACAATGCAGTCCACGTTGCCCTCAAACACTGCCGCAAGGGAACAGATTTCCTTCGCGACGGCATATGTATAGGCGTCATACACCAGCCGGGCTTTCTCATCGCCTCTGCTGATACGCTCCTCGATTTCCTGAGCATCTTTCGTGCCGAGATAATCATAAAATCCAGACAGTCCACTGATTTTATGAACCATCTCTTCATGGGTATATTTTCCTGAATAACACAGTTCAATCAGAGGATAGGTGGGAAGTCCCCCACATCGCTCCGGAGAAAATGCACCGTTGGTACGCCCGCCGGTGCCGTCTACCATCAGGCCATTTTTATGTGCAACGATGGAATTTCCGGAACCCAGATGCGCGACGATCATATTCATGTCCGCATATTTTTTCCCATATTTTTTCGCCACCCACCTGGCGACGGCCTTCTGATTCAGCGCGTGAAACCAACTTGGCCGTTCGAGATCCTTTATTCCGGAAATTCTTGCCTTTTCCATCATCTCGTCTACCGCCACCGGATCTACCACATAAGAAGGCTTTCCATACTCATCGCCAAGATCCTTCGCGATGACTGCACCCAGGTTTGAGGCGTGTTCGCCCGCTACGGCATTTTTCAGATCCTCGATCATCTGCTCATTGACCGTGTAAGTTCCGCCGGGAATCGAGCGCATGAGGCCCCCTCTTCCCACGAAACAATCAAATTCGGATATCCGATATCCCGCCTTTTCCACCTCGTTGACAATCAGACCCCGCCGATAGGCATACTGGTCAAATACATGCGGATAATCCTTCAGATCCTCAGCCGTATGGGATATGGACGCCTTAAAGACTTCCTGTTCATCCTCGTACACTGCGATTTTGGTCGAAGCTCCGCCGGGATTGATAATTAACAGTTTCATAGGGTCATACCTCCTGCTGGGCACAACGTTCTGTCGTTCGGAACAGTATTCTATTTTCAAAGAATATCACATTCATTTTACACTGTCAAGTCTCTTGACGGGCATACTTTAAAAGTGATATAATTTCCACTGTCGGAACAACGTTCTATGGTGCGGAACTTATATCATTTTTTAAGAAAGGTATCGCTGTATGAAAAAAATCAAATTAAGCGTTGAGAGATGTAAGGGCTGTTATCTTTGCGTCGCGAACTGCAAACCGCAGGCCCGGGTGTTTGACAGTTGAATAGAGAAAAATAACCCTGCAGGCCGCATAAAGCCTG
>JAJPXQ010000006.1 GCA_021205385.1 Lachnospiraceae bacterium
GGTACTTTGGGAAGACATACTCATTTTTTTAATTACAGTTTGCGGAAACTCAAGTGAACTTTTGTTTGGTTCTGAAATTATTCCAGCCAACAACGAGACCGATCATTTCTCGTTTCCATGTATCATTATCGATGCTCGCAAAGAGCCTGTTAACGCGCGTTTGAAAGCGCAGAAAGGAAAGTATTATGAGTGAAAATAATTTAGTGAATGCAAAGACAATTACAATCATTGTAAACGGCGTCAGGAAAGAAGTCCGCAAACAGAACATTTCTTTCGAGGAAATCGTGCGGCTGGCATTTGGGCAATACCATGCAGATGACAATATTGCGTATACGGTAACCTATTCCTATAAAAACGGGCATGATCACAACAAAGGAATCACTGGTTGCCGGAGATTTTGTAAAACTTAAGGAAGGAATGGTGTTCAATGCTACAAAGACTACTAGATCATAGCGACGACTTACGCAGACTTGTCGATGAAGGGTATGAGTTGGAAGTAAAGGGAGCATTCGTATTCGTTCATCATATCCCGTACGTCACGAAGGACAAACACATAGAATATGGCTCTCTTGTGACGAACCTTATGTTAAACGGTGACAAAACAATTAAGCCCAATAGTCACATAATCTGGTTCACGGGCAGCCATCCCTGTAACAAAAATGGCAGCGAAATTTCCAGCATTGCCTGGAATAGAAGCGGCAAGGTACTGGGGAACGGCATTAAGGTGAATTGTGGATTTTCAAACAAACCTGCACAGGGATATCGGGATTATTATGAAAAATTTAAGCGTTATATCGAAATTATTTCTGCTCCCGCCAGATCGCTTGATCCGTCAGTGGTTATACAGACCCACCGTGTCAGGGAAAATGAAGAGACCGATGTGTTTCAATACAGGGACACCAACAGCAGCAAAGCCGGCATTGGCGCACTGGTGGAAAAACTGCAGGAACACAAAATCGCGATCATTGGTCTGGGTGGAACGGGATCATATATTCTGGATTATATGAGTAAAGTTCCGGTACGGCAAATTGACTTGTTCGATGGCGACACATTCCTGCAGCACAATGCATTCCGAGCCCCGGGTGCGGCCTCCGGGCAAGAGCTCGATCAGTGTATGCCGAAGGTGGTATACCTAAGCGGTAAGTATCAGAATATCCATTCCGGAATATTCCCGCATACGGAATACATCACAGAGGACAATGTGCATACATTGTCGGCATACGACTTTGTATTTCTGTCAATGGACAGCAATTCGGACAAGAAGTGCATTGTTGATTTCCTCCTCGAAAGAGAGATTCCTTTTATCGATGCTGGGATTGGACTGGAGATTGGCGGCGGCGCGTTGCTAGGCCAGATTCGCACAAGTTCAATTTGGAACGGGCAACGGTCACTGGCGGAAAAGTATATCCCCATGGGCGAGGACAAAGCCAATGAAGAAAATCTGTATGAAAACAACATTCAGATTGTCGAGTTGTCGAGTTAAACGCTCTGAATGCTGCACTTGCAGTCATAAGCTATAAAAAGCATTATGGATTTTATCAGAATGTCAGGGATAACGTTCAGGCGGTATACATGATTGATACAGGGGAGATAGTCAACGATGATTGACCAAATACTGCCTGAATTCGTGGAAGAAATTCCACAAAACGTAGAAGACGGCTATTTGTATCTTTGTTTACCGTACAATGCTGTAATTCACAGATGTGCCTGTGGGTGTGGGGAAATCATCTCCACACCCCTGGACAAAAGTTACGGCTGGGTGATGCAGTACGATGGAGAAGCCGTAACATTGTCGCCATCTGTCGGGAATGGCGCATATAAATGCCGTTCCCACTATTATATCCGCGAAAACCGTATTGTATGGCTTGACAAGAGGGAGAAACATACGACTGATCATTCCCCTCGCTTTTTCAGAAAAATAGAGAAAATATTGCGTCGTTTACGCTGGAATAAATTTTTCGCTTCAGCACCGAGCTGAGAGAAAAGCCGAGAAGCTGTCCGGGACAAAATCATTGATTTTTTATGGCTATCGCGTATAATATACATAAAACAATGTGCGTTTAAATATGCGTTTTCGATATAGAAAGTGGAAGGAATAAAATGGAAGAAATTCGAAAAGAGAACAGTCCTGAAATGCAGTCATTAATAATTCATAATCTGGGTCCGGTGAAGGACTGCTGTGTTGATATTAAAGATTTTATGGTCTTTACCGGAGAGCAGGCGTCTGGAAAAAGTACTGTGGCCAAATCTATTTTCTTTTTTAAAAATATTCCATTTCTTTTGAATGCAGAAATAACAAAAGGTCGAAATGTTATGAGCAGTGATGTGCTAAAATTGCCGCTTAGAGATGTTTTAATCAAAGCTATTCGTATGAATTTTCTCAGGACTTTTGGGACTTCATGGTCGATGAACTCAGATATGTATATGACCTATACCTATAAATCCGGGATCACAATCAAAGTGTCGTTAACACCTGATGATAGAAGTCCTAATTATATTTGGATTGATTTGTCAACGGATTTAACACGTTTTCTGAAAGACCTGGAACAATTGGATATGGAGAATATATCATTAGATCAGATACAATTGTTTTTTGGGTCTTTCTCTGAAGTTATATATATTCCTGCGGGTAGAAGTATGCTTACTCTCCTGTCTGATCAACTTGGATATATCTATGCATCCATGGATGACGTGCAAAAGCGTAGTTTAGACTATTGTATGCAGAATTATCTGGAGATGATTTTAAAATTTAAGCCTTTTTTTTCCAAGGATCTAAAGACGCTGATTGATGAAACCTTCAGCCTTACAAGTATTAAATTGGATCGGAGCCTACTTAATCATGCCCAAAAGCTGATCTCAGAGATTTTACAGGGTGAATATAAAAATGTTAATGGGGAAGAACGTCTATTCTTGTCTGACGGACATTATGTAAAGATTAATTTTGCTTCTTCTGGTCAACAGGAAGCAGTGTGGATATTAAACTTGCTATTTTATTTTCTGTTGAACAAAAAAAATGCATATTTCATTATTGAGGAACCGGAAGCGCATTTATATCCAAATGTGCAGAAATTGATCACGGAATTTATTGCCCTTGTTAAATCGGACCAGAATCAGGTCCTGGTGACAACACATAGTCCCTATATACTTGGTTCTTTAAATAATCTGTTGTATGCGGGGGAAATATCCGAAATGGTTGACAAGCAGGAACTGGATAAAATTATTCCTTGTGAATGCCGATTGTATAGAGAGCAATTTACAGCTTATAATATGGAGGACGGACGGCTGAAGCCTTGTATGGATGAGGACGGAAAGCAGATCCAGAGTGAAGTAATTGATGGTGCGTCAGATGCGATTAACGAGGAGTATGACCAACTGGTAGCTTTAAGATACGGGAGGGAATAGTGTGCTTCTTACGAAAGATAAATCACTTTGTGAAGAACACCAGAAAATTATTGTATCAGAGGAAAACAGGAGAAAACATCGCGCTATCAATATAGAACATTCTTTAGTAAGGCATTACAGACTGGATGGAGATATTGTTCGGCAGGAAAAGTGTTGTGATTTTCTGGTACTAAATGACAGTAAAAAAAGAGCATATTTCATAGAACTCAAGGGTACCAACACAAGTGATGCTGTTCAGCAGTTGGAATCAGCTGTTTCCAGGTTTAAAGATGAGGTTAATGAGTATGCGATCTATCTTCGAATTGTCGGAAAAAATATGCGGACACACCAGATAAACAGCACTGAGAAGCGGAAACTGGAGGAGAAGTATCATGGGAAATTATTATGCAAGTCCGGACAGATGGAGGAGGCTATATAATCTCGTATTCGCTGTCCGGACTGACAGGATCGTTTCTTCGGAACGACGGTTGTTATAGATTCCAATTCCACTATTGCAGTCATAACATAAATGAGAACTCTGCGCGGTAATTCCACTAAAGAGTTTTTCTCAAAGGGACAAAAAATACAAGGACTTGGGAATATATCAGGTGCGAAAAGGGGGTCTGCGTGGCGAATTGACTGAAAAAAAATATCACAAAATCAAAGTTTTGTTTCTCATGCAATCTTTTATGCCTTTGTTTATTCTGCTATGTATCCAGCATTCTGATATAGAATACCTGTCATTAACCAGTGAGACACTGTACAGACTTTTTAATAAAGATTTATCTGTAATTGTCAGCGTCATATGTCATCCAAAAGTTTGGAAAATGATTGTATTTCTGGTCTCTGCGATATGGGTCGTGACAACTTTATTATATATGCTGGTATTTAAAGAAATACAGACCGCCGGATTCAGCAGCACCGGAGAAAAGATTGAGACGTTAGATTACCATGATGATGTTGGATTGAACTTTTTTGCGTCTTACCTGCTACCACTAATTATAGATATAAATACCCTTCAGGATTTTCTGGTATTTAGTGGGATGCTGTTGTTGATCTTTATTATGGTTTGTCGAAGTAATCTATATTATGAAAATCCGGCATTGACAATATGGGGATATAGAACATTTTCATTTAAAATGAATAGTGGCGTGGAGGGTGTAGGCATAACTTATCTCAATCAAATCCGGGAATGCCGGTTTATTAAATTCTACCAGGTATTTTTTCTGGATATGGTATAGTATTTTTTGAAGCTGCAGATTGCTGACAGGACAATCGTCATCAACACACTTCGATGTAATGTATCTCGACAGAACAAGTGCACTATACATACAAAATCCCCCTTTTTTTTATTTTATCACACAGTCGTGAAAAAGTCCCGATGTTTACAAAACGTTCATATTTTTTTTGCATATTGATTAATAGTCTTCCCTGATCCCCCCCTTGCAACCTTACTCCCGACACTCTCACAGCGACTGGATATCCCCCAGCAGGTCTTTCAGCATCTCCTGTACATCCTGGATTAATATTTATTTTAACATCAATCCAAGAGGATATATAGTAAACGTCAAATCATCCGCCCCAGCTTAAAAGCAAACCGCTTTTCAGCGGTGAA
>JAJPXQ010000100.1:0-25400 GCA_021205385.1 Lachnospiraceae bacterium
CAAATAATTTCAAATGTCAATTTTTCTATCCTTTATGAAATGCGACTGTTAAAATCAAATTGCATGTGTTAGAATAAAAAACAGAGATTTTTATTTGGCTCCCGTGCCAAGGGGACCGCGCGGGAGAGGAGTGACTGTTAAAGGATGGGGACAAATGGGATATTATCTTAACAGCAACAAGGTCTATTCACTGTATGAAAGCGAAGTAAAGAAGCCTTATTTTGTTGATAAAACGGAAATGCTTGTTGAGCTGATTACGCTTGTTGAGCAGGGAAATAATCATATTTGTATTACGAGGCCGCGGCGATTCGGAAAATCTGTGATGGCGTCGATGGTGGGTGCTTTTTTCAGTAAAGGATTTGACAGCAGCAGTATTTTGGATTCTCTGAAAATAGCAGATGCGAAGAAGTATCGGGAGCATCTGAACCGGCATGACGTGATTTATATTGACTTCAGTGAAGCGGCAAATATTAGCAAAAGTTATGATCGTTTTATCGGGAAGATTGAAAAGAAGCTGATTACCGATTTGCGCCGTGCGTTTCCATCTGTAGAATTTGATGAAGATGATTCGGTGGTTGAATATTTGCGATCAATTCATGAAGAGACTATGACATCGTTTGTCTTTATTTTTGATGAATGGGACTGCATCTTTCATAAAAAGTACACTACGAAAGAGGATAAGGAAAGCTTTATCAATTTTCTCGCTTCATTGACAAAAGGAACGGGATATGTTTCTTTAAGTTATATGACGGGAGTTCTTCCGATTGCGAAGTATTCAAGCGGTTCTACCATCAATAATTTTGTTGAATATACGATGGCCGTGCAGCCAAAGTACAGCGAATATTTTGGATTTTCGGACCAGGAAGTTGACAGATTATATGAGCGTTATCTGAAAAATGAAAAGAATCCTGCAGTTGCGAGAGAGGATTTAAGATATTGGTATGACGGCTATCATACGGCAGGTGGAACGAAATTATATAACCCGCGCTCGGTTGTACTGGCTCTGAGCAACAATAATCTGGCAAGTTACTGGACAACTACAGGACCATATTCAGAAATTTCCACCTACATTATGAATGATATAGACGGTGTAAAGAAAGATGTAGCGCTCATGCTCACCGGAGAAGCTGTCTCTTCGAAGGTGGAGGAGTTTGCGGCTACTGCGATGCATTTGAGCACCAGAGATGAGATATTCTCTGCGATGGTTGTATATGGCTTTTTGAATTATGAAGACGGAAAGGTTCATATACCGAATAAGGAATTGATGGATGAGTTTGAAAAAACCATTCGCAGGGAGAAAAATCTGGGCTATATCTATGACCTGGCAAATGCATCAAGCCGGATGCTTCAAGCCACATTGGCAGGCGACACAAAAACGATGGAAGAAATTCTTCAGTTTGCCCACGATATGCCTCAGTATGCAGGGAAATGCCCCAGTGGGGCATTTCATCGCACGGAAACGCCATTATTAAACTACAACAATGAAACGGAACTGACGGCGATTGTGAACCTCGTTTATCTTGCGGCACGAGACAGTTATTATGTAGAACGGGAAAATAAGGCTGGTGTAGGATATGTGGATTTTATCTTCTATCCTGAAAGGCAGGAAGACGATGGCCTGATTTTAGAAATGAAGGTCGACGATACGCCAGAGGCAGCTATTCAGCAGATCAAAGACAGAAAATACGTGCTAAAGTTTCAGGGCAGGATGGCGGAAAAGAAACGTCATGCCGGACGGATATTCATGGTGGGCATTGGCTATAACAGGAAGAGCAAAGACCATCACTGCAAGGTTGAGATCTATAACTTATGAATCAGATTAATTTCCGGAAATGCTTGTCATTTCCGGAAATTGTGCTATAGTATAGAAGAACGTTATTCCCACGGAAGACGCATCGACTATTTACAGTTACATATCTTTCACATCACAGAAGGAGGAAAGTGCTGACCCAAGAGGCGGCAACTTTTGAGGAAAGCTGTGTTTTTCTTATGTCTTTGTTCGACCTGTCGGGAGTTTTGTTCACATATTTCCCCATACGCCACAGCAAATGAACAGGAACGGCTGTCACAGCCAGTCTTTTCCATATACTGTGGTAAATACAATACCGGGAGACAGGGGACGCGTATCGCGCCGTTTCACCGGAAAAGGAGAGAAACATGAAGAACAGTAACTCGTCGAAAACGCTATTTATGGTGGAGCTTGCCCTGATGATCGCGATCATCTTTATCATGGCTTTCACACCTCTCGGCTATCTGAAGACACCGGGGCTCTCGATCACCTTTCTGACTGTGCCGGTCGCGGTCGGTGCGATTATCCTGGGACCGAAGGCCGGTGCGATCTGTGGTCTGGCTTTCGGTATTACGAGCCTGATCCAGTGCTTTGGCCTGAGCGCCTTCGGAACGATGCTTCTGAGCATCAATCCCATCGGCACCGCCTTCACCTGCATCGTGCCGCGCGTGCTCGAGGGATGGCTCTGCGGCCTGATCTTTAAGGCGCTGCGCAAATTCATGAAAAATCCGGCCTACTTCATCGCGAGTCTTGCCTGCCCGCTGCTCAACACGCTGCTCTATATGTCGTCTCTGGTATTTTTCTTTTACAACACCGACTATATTCAGGGCTTTGTGAGCACGCTCGGCGTAACGAATCCGTTTGCCTTTGTCGTGGCTTTTGTAGGAGCGCAGGGACTGATCGAAGCCGTGGTCTGCTTCGCGATCGCGGGCGTCGTATCGCGCACGCTGGCGCTGGCTTTGAAACAGAGCTGAGAAAGGAAAAAATGAGAAATTCAGATTTGATAAAGGAAATTCCCCTCACGGAGATGGAACGCCTGCGCATCGGAAATGCACAGGACGAGGAAGCGAAGACCGGCGTGACCGTCCTTCTGTTCGACGGAGGTGCTACCGTCGGCGTCGATATCAGCGGTGGCGGTCCCGCTTCGCGTGAGACGCCGCTCACCTCGCCGGTGACAGCTGACAATCCGATCGATGCGATCGTCTTTTCCGGCGGCTCGGCCTATGGGCTGGCCGCCGCGGACGGCGTGATGTACTATCTCGAGGAGCGCGGGATCGGCTACGACACGGGTTTTGCAAAGGTACCGCTCGTCTGTCAGTCCTGCATCTACGACCTCGGTATCGGGAGCGCGACCGTACGCCCGGATGCCAAGATGGGCTATGCGGCCTGCGTGGATGCGGAATGCAGGCGCCCGGACGACGAAGCCGGGCAAAATGCAGCGCTCCTCGGGCTCTGCGGCAGCCTCGGCGCAGGAACCGGCGCGACGGTCGGCAAACTCTGCGGGATGGAGCGGGCGACGAAGACCGGTCTGGGCATCTGCGCGTTCGCGCTGGGCGAGCTGAAGATCGCAGCTGTCGTTGTGCTCAATGCGCTCGGGGATATCTTTGACCCGGAGAGCGGACAGAAGATCGCGGGGCTGCGCGCCGCGGATGGGGAAGGCTTCGCTGATACCTGTGAGGAACTGTATCGTCTGGCACGGCGCACGGATCTTTTCACCGGCAATACAACGATCGGGGCGATTGTCACAAACGGAAAATTCTCGAAGGCGGAGCTCACAAAGATTGCCTCGATGACGCGCAACGCCTATGCCCGCTGTATTCGCCCGGTCGGGACACTCGCGGACGGAGATACGATCTATGCGGCGTCCGTCGGGGACATTCCGGCAGATATCAACGTGACAGGGACGCTCGCTGCGGAGGTCATGGCCGAGGCAATCCTCAGGGCTGTGCCTGCCGGCTTTTGCGCACCCGATGTTCCAGCCGCGCGATGATCTGGTACAGTCCGAAAGCGATGACGCAGAGAATGATCAGCGCGGCGATCAGGTAATTCAGCTTGAAGACCTGGCTTGCATAGATAATGAGATAGCCAAGCCCCTGTCTGGCGGACAGAAATTCACCAATGATGACGCCGACCAGACAGAGTCCGATGTTGACTTTCAGAATACTGATGATCGCAGGAAGGCTCTCCGGGAAAATGACACAATACAGTACCTGCGCCTGATTTCCGCCGAGTGTGTAGATAAGCCGGATCTTTTCCGGGTCACTTTCACGGAATGCTGTGCAGACGCTGATCACGCTGCCGAACAGCGCGACAGACATACCGGCGATAATGATTGTGCGCATGCCGGAGCCGAGCCAGACGATGAGCAGCGGCGCGAGCGCCGATTTCGGCAGACTGTTCAGGATGACGAGCCAGGGTTCAAGGATCTCCGAGAGGGTACGCGAGCACCACAGTAGCGTGGCGGTTCCAAGACTTACAATCGCCACGAGTGCGAAGCTGATCAGTATTTCCAGAAGGGTCACGCCGGTGTGGAGAAAGAGAGAGCCGTCCTGCCACATAAGGAAGATGGTATATGCAATGCGGCTCGGACTGCTGAAAATAAAGGAATTGATAATATCCAGATCCGCACACAGCTCCCAGGCGGACAAAAATGTGAAAAAACACAGAAAACGGCAGAGGCCGACGAGCCGATGGTGTCTGTGATGGCTCTGAACATAAGCCTCCTGCAGCGTCAGCTTCTCAGATCTCGCTTTCATCAGCATTCAGCTCCTTCCATATTATGTTGAAATAATCCTGAAATTCCCGCGTCTGCCTGCGCGCCATCGGCGTGAGCCGGGAATCAGCAAAGGACAAAGGCAGCTCGCGGCGAACGGATGCCGGGCGATGACTGAGAATCAGGACGCGGTCTGACACACTGATCGCCTCGGAGAGATCATGGGTCACAAGAATGGCTGTCTTACCTTCTTTTTTAATAATGCGGCAAACGTCGTCACACACATTCAGCCGCGTCTGATAATCCAGCGCAGAGAAGGGCTCATCGAGAAGCAGAAGATCGGGATCCGGCACCAGCGTGCGGATCAGCGCAGCTCTTTGCCGCATGCCGCCGGAGAGTTCTGAGGGCCTGGCGTCCCGGAATTCCCACAGGCCATAATCTTTCATCATCTGCTGCGCGCGCGCGAGGTTCTCCTGCGTCATTCGCTTCTGTATTTCCAGTCCGAGCGTTACATTTTTCCAGATCGTTCTCCACTCAAACAAATGATCCTTCTGCAGCATGTAACCGATCCGCCCCTGAATTGTGACAGTTCCGCTCTCCGGTTTCAGGAGAGCGGCCAGCAGCGAGAGGAGCGTGGATTTGCCGCAGCCGCTGGGACCCACGAGAGAAAGGAACTCTCCCTTTTTCACAGAGAAGGTAATATCCGATAACGCCGGGGTTTCCCCCGACAGGTTGTGATAGGAATAAGAAACATGATCTGCCTGGAGCAAGGTTTCCATGGGCTTACCCTCCGGATGGTTTCTCTATAGAATATGGATTTTGAAGAATATTCGTGCATTCTGACGAAAACATACAGTTCATACAAATTGTTCTTGCGCTTATAGTCATTTCATGATACTATATTTTGTGCAAACGCATTTTAGAAAATACCAGATATTGTTTTGGAGGAATACCATGAGTGAAAACGGCATCGTGTACCCGGAAATGATCAAAAAGCGCGACGGCACGCCGGTAGCGTTCGATGTAGAGAAGATTGAAAACGCTATCCGCAAGGCGAACAATGCGGCGCAGGTGGAGGCGATCGCCCCCTTTCAGTTCGAAGAACTGGTAAATGAAATTGTGGAGGCTATCCCGGAGGGACAGACGCCGGAGGTGGAGCAGATCCAGGATCTTGTGGAGGAGAAGCTGATCCGGCATGGTTTTGCGAAGACCGCAAAGGCCTATATTTTATACCGCGCAGAGCACACAAAGGTGCGCAAGACCGAGGCGGACCTGGTGAATATTTACCGGGAGCTCACCTTTACGAGCGCGGCGGACGCCGATATCAAGCGTGAGAACGCGAATATTGATGCGGACACTTCGATGGGCACGATGCTCAAATACGGCTCCGAGGGTGCGAATTATTTCGTTGACAACTATATCCTGCCGAAGGACATCGCGGCGGCGCATATCAATGGAGACATCCATATCCACGATAAGGATTTCTACATGCTGACCGAAACCTGCTGCCAGATTGATCTGCTGAAGCTGTTCCACGACGGATTCTCGACCGGCCACGGCTACATCCGTGAGCCGAAGTCGATCGTCAGCTACGCGGCGCTCGCCTGCATCGCGATCCAGGCGAACCAGAATGAGATGCACGGCGGCCAGTCGGTGCCGAATTTCGACTACGCGATGGCGGAGGGCGTGGCCTGTACTTTCCGCAAGGAATATTACGACGCGGTACAGCGTTACTTCTGGCTGGAGTACAGCTGTGAGCGTGTGCTGGAGGATGATTTCCGCCAGGCACTCAAGGACGCGATGCCGGAGCGCATCGACATGACGAATATCGACAGCTACGAGGAGTGTCTGGTGAAATGGCTGCTGAGCTGTGCGAAGGACTGGATTGGCCAGGAGGTGTCGGAGGAGGACATCCGGCGCTGTCACAAGACCTCGATCCGTATCGCGATGAAGGAGACCGACAAGTCAACCTATCAGGCGATGGAGTCACTGATTCACAACCTGAACACCATGAATTCCCGCGCGGGCGCGCAGGTTCCGTTCAGCTCCATCAACTATGGCACCTGCACGACGCCGGAGGCACGCATGGCGATCCGCAATCTTCTGAAGGTCACCGATGTTGGCCTTGGAAACGGCGAGACAGCGATCTTCCCGGTGCAGATCTTCAAGGTAAAGGAGGGCGTCAATTACAATCCGGGCGACCCGAACTACGATCTGTTCCGCATGGCGATCAAGGTCTCCGCGAAGCGTCTGTTCCCGAACTTCAGCTTTATCGACGCGCCCTTTAATCTTCAGTACTATAAAGAAGGAGATTACAACACGGAGATCGCCTATATGGGCTGCCGTACGCGTGTGATGGGCAATCACTATGATCCGACGCATGAGGTCACCTGCGGACGCGGCAATTTAAG
This sequence comes from Lachnospiraceae bacterium, assembly GCA_021205385.1. Classification (GTDB taxonomy): domain Bacteria; phylum Bacillota; class Clostridia; order Lachnospirales; family Lachnospiraceae; genus Hominiventricola. Next base: position 6,914 of record JAJPXQ010000100.1, read on the forward strand.
TTTTACCTCGATCAACCTGCCGCGCCTCGGCATCACTGCGAAGGGCGATATTGATCTCTTCTATAAGAATCTGGACAGGCGTATGGAGCTCTGCTGCAGACAGTTGCTGCACCGTTTCGAGATTCAGAAGAAGAAGACGGTCAAGAATTATCCTTTCCTGATGGGACAGGGCATCTGGCTCGGCTCGGATGATCTCGGAGTGAACGATCAGGTCGGGGAGATTCTGAAGCACGGGACGCTCAGCGTCGGCTTCATCGGCCTCGCGGAGACGCTTGTCGCTCTGACCGGAAAGCATCACGGCGAGAGCGAAGAGAGCCGGAAGCTCGGCTATGAGATTATTTCTCATATGCGCAAATATCTTGATGACGAGAGCGAGAAGACGGGACTGAACTTCACACTGCTCGCGACGCCGGCGGAGGGCCTGTCCGGACGTTTTGTCCGCATCGATCAGAAGCGCTTTGGGACAATTCCTGGTGTGACAGACAGAGAATATTATACAAACTCGTTCCACGTACCGGTCTATTATCCGATCAGCGCCTTTGAAAAGATTAAGATCGAGGCGCCTTATCACGCGCTTACGAACGCCGGGCACATCAGCTATGTGGAGCTCGACGGCGACACGGCAAAGAACCCGGAGGCTTTCGAAGCTGTTATCCGCTGCATGAAGGAGAACGGTGTAGGCTACGGCTCGGTCAACCATCCGGTGGATCGCGACCCGGTCTGTGGTTACACAGGCGTGATCGACGACGTGTGCCCGCGCTGCGGACGCCGCGAGGGCGAGGCTGTTTCGATTGAACGGCTGAATGAGCTGCGCAAAAAATACCCGGATATTCCGGTTTATTTAGATGCAAATCACTAGAGAATAAGAGAAGGAGGAACATATTATGGCAACAAAAGTATTACCGAACAACGGAGAAGTGGGAGAGAATGTCGGTTTTGACCGCATCCGCAGAATCACCGGTTATCTGGTGGGTACGATGGACCGCTTCAACAACGCGAAGCGAGCCGAGGTGAGAGACCGTGTCAAGCACACCCTTTCCTGAGTTGCGCATTGCGGGAACGGTGCAGGACTCGATCGTGGACGGCCCAGGGCTTCGTTATGTGATCTTTACCCAGGGCTGCCCACATCACTGTCCGGGCTGTCACAATCCGCAGACGCATGACTTCACGGGCGGCTCGGTCGCAGATACGGAAAAGATACTCGCCGCAATCTCGGCGAATCCTCTGCTGGGCGGCGTCACCTTTTCGGGCGGCGAGCCTTTCTGCCAGGCGCAGGCACTGGTCCCGATCGCAGAGGCTGTGAAATCCGCCGGGCAGCATCTGATGATCTACACCGGTTACCTTTATGAAGACCTGCTGAAAATGCAGGACAGCAGCGTGCAGCGGCTCCTCGAACTTGCCGATGTCCTTGTGGACGGGCCTTTTATTCTGGCACAGCGCAACCTGACGCTGCAGTATCGGGGGAGCGACAACCAGCGTGTGATTGACCTGCCAAAGACGAGAAAGACGGGGAAAATCGTCCTGTACAAAAGCGACTACGATGACCTGTGGTGAGCTTTCCTATGCCCGGGTCATCTTTTTAAATTTTGTGCTTGCAATTTTTGCCGGACGTGTTATAATAGCATTCGTGAGCCGCAAGGGCGAGCAAAAAAGGAAGCATAGCTCAGCTGGGATGAGCGTTCGCCTCACACGCGAGAGGTCATGGGTTCGAGCCCCATTGCTTCCATTTAAAAAGTCTATATTCGTATCATGGGGCATTAGCGCAGTTGGGAGCGCGCTACATTCGCATTGTAGAGGTCACGGGTTCGAATCCCGTATGCTCCATCCTGTAGAGCCCGAAAATCCGGGCTCTTTTTTTATTCATAATGATAGTGAAAGGTTTTGAATACAGCGTGAGAGATTATGAAAGTGAGGAACGCTTAAGACAACAGCAGAGAGCCAGACGCAGAAGAGAACTTCAGAAGCGGCGGAGAAGGCAGAAAAGGATCCTCGCAGGCTGCCTGCTGCTCCTTCTTATTCTCCTGGTCGGTATGATTCTTTTCTTTGTTGGCGGTCATATCGGAGCCTCTTCTGAAAACGGGGAGCTTCGGGAAAGTGAACTGGAAGAGCTGGAGAGCAACGTGGAAACGGATTCCACGGCGCAGCAGGACACCGGCGAAACGCAGGAGACGGAAGAAGAATCGGAAACAGAAGAAGAGCCGGAGGAGGAATCTGCTGAAACCGTCGTTTACAGTGCTGAGGAAACCGCATCCACAGTCTCGATTACGAGTGATTCTGTTATCAGCAGTTATGCGATCCTGATCGATATTGACGAGGGCACAGTCGTGGCTACAAAAGATGCCTATACGAGGGTCAGTCCGGCGTCCATGACGAAGATTCTGACGGTGCTGACGGCAGCGGACTATATCACCGATCTCGACGATACCTTTACGATTACAATCGACATCACGGATTTCGCTTACTCGAACGACTGCAGCGCGGTTGGTTTTGACGAAGGTGAGACGGTGACAGTGCGCGATCTTTTATATGGGACGGTACTCCCCTCCGGCGGCGACGCGGCTGCAGGACTTGCTATCTACACGGCCGGTTCCATGGAGGCTTTTGTGGAGCTGATGAATCAGAAGGTGGAAGAGCTCGGACTCTCGGACAGTGCACACTTTACCAACTGTGTCGGACTGTATGACGAAGATCTCTACTGCACGGTCTACGATATGGCGATCATCCTGGAAGCTGCGATCAACAATGAACTTTGCAGGGATGCTTTGTCCGCTCATACCTATACGACCTCTTCCACGGAGCAGCACCCGGACGGCATTACCGTCTCGAACTGGTTCCTTCGCCGCATTGAAGACAAGGATACCGGAGGCGAGGTGGTCTGCGCGAAGACGGGATTTGTCGACCAGTCCGGCAGTTGTGCCGCGAGTTATGAAATCACGGACAGTGGAAAACAGTACATCTGCGTGACAGCGAACTCGACGAGCTCCTGGCGATGCATCTATGACCATGTGGAGATCTATCTGGCTTACACGCAGTAAATTTTAGCATGGCACTTGTAATTTTCGCAGATATCTGGTATGCTTTAAAAAGTTGGAAATCTTTTGTAAAGGAGAATAAAACTATGGATTATTTGCAGATTGAAAAGGTGATCGGAAGAGAGATCATGGACTCCAGAGGGAACCCGACCGTTGAGGCTGAGGTGATTCTCGCTGACGGTACGATCGGCAGGGGCGCAGCTCCGAGCGGTGCTTCGACCGGTGAGTTCGAGGCCCTCGAGCTTCGTGACGGCGACAAGAGCCGTTATCTCGGCAAGGGCGTCACGAAGGCAGTTGAGAACATCAACACTGTGATCAATGATGTTCTGGTCGGCATGGATGCTTCTGATACCTATGCGGTGGACAAGTCCATGATTGAGGCGGACGGCACGAAGGACAAGTCCAAACTCGGCGCGAACGCGATTCTCGCGGTTTCGATTGCGGCGGCGAGAGCGGCTTCGATTTCCCTTGACATCCCGCTTTACCGTTTCCTCGGCGGTGCGAACGCAAATCGTCTTCCCGTTCCGATGATGAACATTCTGAACGGCGGCGCACATGCGACGAATACCGTAGACACGCAGGAATTCATGATTATGCCGGTTGGCGCTCCGAGCTTCAAGGAAGCGCTGCGCTGGTGTGCAGAGGTCTTCCATGCGCTGGCTTCCATCCTGAAGTCCAGAGGCCTTGCTACCTCCGTTGGCGATGAGGGCGGCTTTGCTCCGAACCTCTCGAGCGACGACGAGACCATCGAGACCATTCTTGAGGCTGTAAAGAAGGCCGGTTACGAGCCGGGCAAGGACTTCATGATCGCCATGGATGCCGCTTCCAGCGAGTGGAAGGGTGAGAAGAAGGGCGAGTACATCCTTCCGAAGGCCGGTACGCATTACACCTCTGATGAGCTGATCGCTCACTGGAAGAGCCTGGTTGAGAAGTATCCGATCATCTCCATCGAGGATGCTCTGGACGAGGAGGACTGGGAAGGCTGGCAGAAGCTCACGAAGGAGCTTGGCGGCAAGGTACAGCTTGTCGGCGACGACCTGTTCGTGACAAATACCGAGCGCCTGAAGAAGGGCATCGACCTCGGCTGCGGCAACTCTATCCTGATCAAGCTGAACCAGATCGGTTCCGTCTCCGAGACGCTCGAGGCGATCAAGATGGCGAACAAGGCCGGTTATACGGCAGTCACCTCCCATCGTTCCGGCGAGACCGAGGATACGACGATCGCAGACCTGGCGGTTGCACTCAACACCTGCCAGATCAAGACCGGTGCTCCGAGCAGAACCGAGCGCGTTGCAAAGTACAATCAGCTTCTCCGCATCGAGGAGCAGCTCGGCGCGAGCGCGGTATATCCGGGCATGAGTGCGTTCAACGTCAAGAGATAACCTTATCTGAAATGCGAAGAGCTTCTGCGATCTATCTGTCGTGGAAGCTCTTTTTTAAATTGTGAAAACTGTTGTAAAGATCTGCTGATGCAGGGCTGTCCGTTTTTCGGAACCTTGCCAGATCTTTTTCAACATGTTAGAATGATACTTGCTCAGAACCGCGGCAGGAACCAGGTTCTGAAAAACTACAATCAGACAGGAAATCATTTATGCGAAAGCTTGCGTTATCGGATGAAATATTGATGAGCGTTGAGAAGCCAGCCCGCTACATCGGCGGCGAGGTGAACGCGGTCATGAAGGATAAGGAGCGGGTGGACATCCGCTTCGCGATGTGCTTCCCGGATGTGTACGAGATCGGGATGTCGCATCTCGGCATTCAGATTTTATATGACATGTTCAACCGCCGGGACGATATCTGGTGCGAACGGGTCTACTCTCCCTGGAATGATCTTGATAAACTGATGAGAGAAAAGCAGATTCCTCTCTTTGCGCTTGAGTCGCAGGATCCGGTGAGGGATTTTGACTTTCTCGGCATCACGATCCAGTATGAGATGTGCTATACGAATATCCTGCAGATCCTCGATCTCTCCGGCATTCCACTCACGGCGGCGGAGCGCACGGATGAGCATCCTTTCGTGATCGGCGGCGGCCCCTGCACCTACAATCCGGAGCCGCTGGCGGAATTCTTCGATCTCTTCTACATCGGGGATGGGGAGACGATCTATTTTGATCTGATGGATAAGTACCTGGAGTGGAAGAGAAGCGGCGCAGCGAGAGAGGATTTCTTGCGCATGGCGGCGCAGCTCCCCGGCATCTATGTGCCCTCGCTCTATGAGGTAAACTACCACGAGGACGGCACGATCGCCGCGATGGAGCCGCTCTGCCCGGAGGCGCCGCGCAGGGTGCGGAAGGAACTTGTGCTCGATGTGACGGATACGTATTATCCGGAGAAACCGGTCGTTCCTTTTATCCAGATCACCCAGGACCGTGTGGTGCTGGAGATTCAGCGCGGCTGCATCCGCGGCTGCCGTTTCTGCCAGGCCGGCATGCTCTACCGTCCGACCAGAGAGAGGGAGATCGGGATGCTGAAGCGCACCGCGCACGCGATGCTGAAGAATACAGGCTATGACGAGATTTCCCTGAGCTCGCTCAGCACCAGCGACTATTCGCATCTGGGCGAACTGGTCAATTTCCTGATCGAGGAATTTGGAACGCGAGGCATTCGCATCTCACTGCCGTCCCTGCGCATCGACGCCTTCTCGCTCGACGTCATGGGCCGGATCCAGGATGTAAAGAAGAGCAGTCTCACCTTCGCGCCGGAAGCGGGTTCTCAGCGGATGCGCGATGTGATCAACAAGGGACTCACGGAGGAAGTGATTCTCTCCGGCGCCGGGCAGGCCTTCGACGGCGGCTGGAGTCGCGTGAAGCTTTATTTTATGCTGGGGCTGCCGGGTGAGACGGAGGAGGACATAAAGGGAATCGCACATCTGGCCCAGAAGATCGCCGAGCGCTACTATGAGGTGCCGAAGGAGAAGCGGAATGGGAAATGTCAGATCACGGTGAGCACCTCCTTCTTTGTGCCAAAGCCCTTCACCCCCTTCCAGTGGGCCAGGATGTGTACGAAGGAGGAATTCCTCGACCGCGCCTATATCGTCAATCATGAGATGAAAGAGCAGAAAAATCACAAGAGCATCCGCTATCACTGGCATGAAGCGGATGTGACGATTCTCGAAGGCGTACTCGCGCGCGGGGATCGGAAAGTCGGAGCGGTCATTCGCCGTGCCTATGAGAAGGGAGCACTTTTCGACTCCTGGACGGAGAATTTCCGCAATGAGCTCTGGGAGGAGGCTTTCGCAGAATGCGGCGTCGACCCGGACTTCTATACCGTGCGGGAGCGCGCGCTTGACGAGCGCTTCCCCTGGGATTTCATCGATATCGGTGTGACGCGCGGTTTCCTTGAGCGGGAATGGAAGCGCGCGCAGGAGGGCGTTGTCACGGAGAACTGTCGCATGAAGTGTTCCGGCTGCGGAGCCGCGTCCTACGGAGGAGGTGTCTGTCATGAACATTAGAGTCAAATTCCGCAAATATGGCAACCTCCGCTTCATCGGCCATCTCGACACCATGCGCTATTTTCAGAAGGCCATACGCCGTGCGGGACTGGACGTCTGCTATTCGGAGGGCTTCACGCCGCACATGATCATGTCCTTTGCGCAGCCGCTCGGCGTCGGCCTCGAGAGCGACGGGGAATATATGGATATCCGCGTGAACAGCACGCCGTCCTCCGCGGAGGCAGTACGGCTTCTCAATAAAAACGGAGCCGAGGGGATCGAAGTCTTAAGCTGGCGGGAGCTGCCGGAGGGCAGCAAAAACGCGATGTCGATCGTCGCCGCCGCGGACTATGAAGTTCGCTTCCGCGAAGGCTGCGAACCCCCGGAGGGCTGGGAGGAGCGTTTCGCCTCATTTCTGCAGAGAACGGAGATTCCGGTGCGCAAAGAGACGAAGAAAAAGACTGTGCAGGAAATGGATATTCGTCCCTGGGTCTATGCCTGCGAAGTGCGGGACGGCCTTATCTTCCTCACTGTGTCCACCGGAAGCGCCGGCAATCTGAAGCCGGAGCTCCTGCTGCAGGCCTTTGCAGAGCAGGAGGGCTGGGAGCTTCCACGTTTCGCACTGCTGGTGAGAAGAAAAGAGATCTATGCAGATCTGGGGGCAGAAGGGGAACGAAAGCTCGTCCCCCTGGAAGAACTGGGGGCTGAGATTGGATAACACGAGAGTCATCACCTATATAAAAGAGGGCGTACTGGCTGACGCGCTGCTGACAGACGGTCGACTGACCGAGCTTTCTTTAAATCCGTCAGATGCGCGCCCGCTGCTTGGCAATATCTATGTAGGCCGGATAAAAAACATCGTCAAAAATATCCGCGCAGCCTTCGTCGAGATCGAGGATGGCATGCTCTGCTATCTGCCGCTCGAGGATGCGAAGGCGCCGATCTTTACAAAGCCAAAGAAGACGGAACGGCTGGCAGAGGGCGACGAGCTGCTCGTACAGGTGAGCCGCGAGGCGCAGAAGACGAAGGCGCCGTCCGTGACGACACAGCTTTCTTTATCCGGGAAGTATCTCGTGCTGAACCTGGGTAAGCCGGGGGTCGGCTGCTCCGCAAAGCTCCCTGCAGAGGAACGGCAACGGCTGAAAGGACTGGCGGAGCACTTTCCGTTGCCGGAAGACTGCGGCCTGATCGTACGCACGAATGCGGAGGGAATGCAGGAAGAGGAGCTGCGCGCCGAATTTGACAAATTGCTGGCAAGGCAGGACTTTCTGACCGGGCAGGCCATACATCGGGCCGTATTTTCCTGCGTATATCGGGAGCGACCGGCCTATCTGAATGCTATCCTCGGAAACCGCAGCGGTACTTTAAAGGAGATCGTCACCGACGATGAGTCCATTTTTCAGGAAATACAGGACTTCCTGCGGGAAGAGATGCCGGAGGAGGAGGGAAAGCTCCGGTTCTATGAGGAGCGGATGCAGCCGCTGAAAAGCCTGTATCGGCTCGAGAAGGGGCTTTCCGACGCACTTTCGCCCCGCGTGTGGCTGAAGTCGGGCGCTTATCTTATCATCGAGCATACAGAGGCGATGACCGTCATCGACGTAAACACCGGGAAATGTATCACCGGAAAGGATAAGCGGGAGACGGTAAGGAAGATCAATCTCGAGGCTGCGGCGGAGATCAGCCGTCAACTGCGGCTGCGCAATCTGTCCGGCATGATCCTGGTGGATTTCGTCGACATGGACGGCGACGGGCCGCACAAATTATTATCCTTCATGCGGGAGCGCCTGCGGGACGACCCGATGAAGGCGACGGCGGTCGACATGACACAGCTCGGTCTCATGGAGCTGACGCGCCGGAAACTGAAAAAACCGCTCAGAGAGCAGGCAAAGGAGTGTGGAATGCTATGATTGAAGTCAGCGCGAAGAAAGTAAAAGGACATTACCGGAGCTTTTCGATCGACGGTCACGCGGACTACGCAGAAGAGGGCGAGGACATCGTCTGCTCCGCGGTATCGGCACTCGTGATCAACGCGATCAACTCGATCGAGGCTTTCACGGAGGACGCCTTCACCTGCGACTGCGGCGATGGGCAGATCAAGGGCTGGGAATTTACGAAAGATGTCTCTGCGCAGACCGAGCTTCTGATGGATTCCCTGTTATTAGGCCTGAAAAATATTGAAAAATCTTACGGAAAATATATTTCCGTAGACGCTTGACAGTTTTTGCAGCATTTGGTATGATATTACGGATGCCGCACAGTGGGGCTGCAAGTCTGTCCATTTGAGAGAGAGGACAGCGCCGAAGCTGGCGAGTAAAGTACAGGAGGTGCCATATGTACGCGATAATTGCAACAGGTGGTAAACAGTATAAGGTATCCGAGGGCGACGTGATCAAGGTCGAAAAGCTCGGCGTAGAAGCGGGTGCAAGCTATGTGTTTGACCAGGTTCTGGCCGTATGCGACGAGACGCTCAGCGTGGGTACTCCGGTAGTCGAGGGCGCTACCGTAGAAGCATCTGTGATCGGTGACGGCAAGGCAAAGAAAGTCATCGTTTACAAGTACAAGAGAAAATCTGGATATCACAAGAAAAATGGTCACAGACAGCAGTACACCGCTGTCAAGATTGAAAAGATCAACAAGTAGACAGAAGATTTTAGAGGAGGTGCAGACCTATGTTGAATATGAATCTTCAGATGTATGCGCATAAGAAGGGCGTTGGCTCTACCAAGAACGGCAGAGATTCCAAGTCCAAGAGACTCGGCGCGAAGAGAGCTGACGGCCAGTTCGTGAAGGCCGGAAACATCCTTTACAGACAGCGCGGCACCAGGATTCACCCGGGCGTGAACGTAGGACGTGGCGGAGACGACACCCTGTTCGCACTGGTGGATGGCGTGGTTCGCTTCGAGAGAAAAGGTAGAGACAAAAAGCAGGTCTCTATCGTTCCGGCAGTGACAGAATAATCCGCGTGATTCACTTTAGGGCTTCAAATCGCTTAAGATTTGGAGCCCTCTTGCGTAGAAGGGGTTCATAACTATGTTTAGTGACAAAGCCAGAATCATCATCCGTTCCGGAAAGGGCGGCGACGGCCATGTGAGCTTTCGCCGTGAAAAATACGTGCCGGACGGCGGTCCGGACGGCGGCGATGGCGGCGACGGCGGCAGCGTGATCTTCGAGGTGGACAAGGGCCTGAATACACTGACCGATTACCGTCACCGGAGAAAGTTTGCGGCGGAACCGGGACAGGAGGGCGGCAAGCACAACTGCCACGGCAAAAAAGGGCAGGACATGATATTGAAGGTTCCGGAGGGCACGGTCATCCGGGAAGCCATAAGCGGCAAGGTGATCGCGGATATGTCCGGCGAAAATCAGCGCTTTTTAGTCCTGCGCGGCGGAAAGGGCGGCGCGGGCAACCAGCATTTTGCCACCTCAACGATGCAGGCGCCGCAGTATGCCCGGCCTGGCAAGCCGGCACAGGAGCTCGAGGTAATCCTCGAGCTGAAAGTGATCGCAGACGTCGGGCTCGTCGGCTTTCCCAATGTAGGGAAATCCACGCTGCTCGCACGCGTCACGAACGCGCAGCCAAAGATTGCCAACTATCATTTCACGACGCTCAGCCCGAATCTCGGTGTGGTCGACTTAGGAGACGACGGCTTCGTCATCGCCGACATTCCGGGTCTGATCGAGGGAGCGTCAGAAGGCGTGGGACTCGGCCTTGACTTCCTTCGTCATATCGAGCGGACGAAGGTGATCATCCATATGGTCGACGCAGCGTCCGTGGAGGGACGCGATCCGGTCGAGGACATCCATGCGATCAATAAGGAGCTGGTCGCCTACAATCCGGAGCTGGCAGAACGGCCGCAGGTCATCGCAGCGAACAAGATTGACGCGATCTGGGATAAGGAAAGCGACCCGGTCGGGCGCATCCGGCAGGCGTTTGAGCCGGAGGGCGTGAAGGTCTTCGCGATCTCCGCAGTCAGCGGTGAGGGTGTACAGGAACTCTTATATCATGTCAAAGAGCTGCTGGATGCAACAGACCGCGAGCCCGTCGTATTTGAACCGGAGTTTTTCCCGGAATACATGACAGCGGGAGACGAGGAGCTCGCATACACGGTGTCGAAATCGACAAAGGAAGCGAACACCTATATTGTCGAGGGACCGCGCGTCGAGAAGATGCTCGGCTACACGAACCTCGAGTCCGAGAAGGGATTTGCCTTCTTCCAGAAGTTCCTGAAGGATACCGGTATCTTAAAGGAGCTGGAGGACGCCGGGATAGAAGAAGGCGATACTGTACAGGTGTGCGACTTAAGTTTCACATATTATAAATAAGGGAGATAAGCATATGAACAGCAGACAGCGCGCTTATCTGATGAGCCTGGCACAGACGATGCAGCCGGTCATCCAGATCGGTAAAGGAGGACTTACGCCGGAGCTGGCATCCGCGGTATCGGAGGCGCTCGCGGCGCGGGAGCTGATCAAGATCAGCGTTCTTCAGAACTGCATGGAGAGTCCGAAAGAGCTCGCCGTCACGCTCGGTGAGCGGACACGCTCCCAGGTCGTGCAGGTCATTGGTAAGAAAATCGTATTATATAAAGAAGGCAAGGACGATAAAAAGAAGATCGTGCTGCCGAAATAGAGGTGCCTTCGATGAACGAGGAGGGACGACGGATCGGGCTCTTTGGCGGAACCTTCGATCCGGTGCACAACGCGCACCTGGCGCTTGCGAGACAGGCTTACCGGCAGTATGATCTTGATAGGGTCTGGTTTATCCCGAACGGGCAGCCGCCGCACAAGCGCGGTCAGCTGCACACGGATATCCGGCACCGCATGGAGATGATCCGGCTCGCCATACAGGACATTCCCGGCATGGAGCTTTGCAGTCTCGAGGAGGACGCGGAAGCGTATCATTACACGTACCGGACGGTGCAGATTTTGCGGGAGCGTTGTCCGCATGATCAGTTTTATTTCATCATGGGAGCGGATTCCCTTTTTAACTTTGAAAACTGGCGGGAACCAGGTGCAATCTGCTCGGAGTGCATTCTTCTCGCCGCAACCCGCGACGCGCATAACATGGAAGATATCCAAAAGCAGATGGAACGGCTGCAGGCACTGTACCAGGCAGATATCCGGATCCTTAATACGCCCAATATGGACGTCGCGGCAGAGGATATCCGCGCGCGCGTCAGGGAAGGAGCGGATATTTCCGGAATGCTTCCGGCATCGGTGGAGCAATACCTGCGAAAGAACAGACTTTATGAAGGAGAGGTGCAGACATGGACACAGTCAGTATCCGGGATCTGAAAAAGGAAATGAAAAAATCCATGGATGACAGTCGTTACGAGCACACGCTCGGCGTCATGTATACGAGCGCATCTCTGGCTATGCGCTACGGCTATGATATTGACAAGGCGCTTCTGGCCGGGCTCATGCATGACTGTGCGAAATGTATGCCGAACGCGAAAAAGCTGAAGACCGCGGAGAAGAACGGGCTCGAGATCAGCGAGCTGGAGCGGAAGAATCCCTTCATGCTGCACGCCAAGGTCGGAGAGCTGTTGGCGCGGAAGAAATACGACATCGACGATGAGGAAGTGCTCGGCGCGATTCGCTGGCACACGACAGGAAAGCCGGACATGACGCTGCTGGAAAAGATCGTCTATGTGGCGGACTATATTGAGCCAAAGCGCGAGAAGGCGCCGAATCTGAAAGAGATCCGGCAGCTCGCCTTTACAGACCTTGATCAGGCTTTGCTGAAAATACTGGAGGACACGCTTGGGTATCTTGGAGATTCCGCGGATGTGGATCCGATGACCAGAGCGACCTATGAGTTTTATAAGCAGAATAAGCAGTAACGAAAGGAGATCTATGGCAGACAAACGTTCGAAAGAAATGGCAAAAATTGCGGTTGCGGCACTTGAGGAGAAGAAGGCGAAGGATGTCAAGATCCTCGATATCTCCGATATTTCCGTACTGGCAGATTATTTCATCATTGCGAGTGGCACAAACCAGAATCAGGTGCACTCGATGGCGGATGAGGTGGCGGAGCGCCTTGGCAGAGCCGGTTATCCATCCGGCCACGTGGAGGGCTATCGCACGGCAAACTGGATTCTGATGGATTATCACGAGCTGATCATCCATATTTTTGATGAGGAGAACCGGCTGTTTTATGACCTGGAGCGCATCTGGAGAGACGGCACGCTCGTGGAAAAGGCAGATCTGGAGGCATAATAAAATGCAGAATCGGATTCTTTCGGTCGAAAAGACGACGGACAACCGTTTTCTTAATATGTATGATCTGAAATTTGAAAATAAGGTCGGAGGACAGGGCCTCTATCATGTAGCCTCACGCGCACCTTCGATCGCGGAACTGAAGCTCAATACCCGCGTCAACAGGCCGGATGGCGTCATCATCTACAGCCTTTACGGCGAACGGCATGACCGCGTCGTGCTTGTGCGGCAGTACCGTTTTTCGATAGACGATTACCTCTATGAGTTTCCGGCCGGACTCGTGGACGAGGGAGAGTCTTATGCGCAGGCAGGAGCGCGGGAGCTGCGGGAGGAGACCGGCCTTACTTTTCAGGCAATCGAAGCCGATCCGATGTATCATAAACCTTTCTTCACAACGATCGGCCTGACGGACGAATCCTGTGCGACCGTTTATGGTTATGCATCAGGCAGGGTCTCAGCGGATGGTCTGGAGGACAACGAGCAGCTCAGCGTCGTGCTTGCGGACCGGACAGAGGTCCGCAGAATCTTAAAAGAGGAAAACGTTTCGATCAACTGTGCCTATCTTCTGATGCATTTTCTGCACCATGAGAATGAGGATCCTTTTTATTTTCTGACTTAGGAGGCGTGCCATGCTGGCAAATTTCATGATCGCCATAAACGCGGTGGTTCCCCTGTTTCTGCTGATTCTTCTGGGCATGGCTGCGCGCAATCTTCATCTTCTGACGGATACAGAGCTGAATCACGTCAACAAGGCGATCTTTACCGTCATGTTTCCGCTGATGATGTTCTACAATGTCTACTCGTCGGATCTGTCATCTTCGTTTGAAGCGTCCTATATTGGCTTTGGCGTGGCGATGACGCTGCTGGTCTATTTCCTTGGACTGGCTGTCGCTCTTCTCGTAGAAAAGGACAACCGCAGCAGGGGAGCGCTGATTCAGGGCATCTACAGAGGAAATGCTGTGCTGCTCGGCCTGCCCATCATGATCAATCTGATGGGGGAAGAAGCAAGAGGTCTGACAGCCGTTATGGTTGCAGTCATTGTTCCCTGTTATAATGTTCTCGCAGTGATCACGCTGGAGCTGTTCCGCGGAGGAAAACCCGATATCAAAGATATACTGAAACGAATTGTGACCAATCCGCTCATTATCGGCGCCGTTCTGGGAATTCTCGTGAATGCCATGGGAATTCGGCTGCCGTCTCTGATCGAGGAGCCCCTCAGCGATATTTCTTCCGCGGCGACGGTTGTTGCATTACTTGTGATGGGAGCTTCCTTTCATGTCAGCAGCGTACGAACCAATCTGCGAGATCTGATCATCGGTGTGTGTGGGAAGCTTCTGTTTAGTCCGGCGATTGTAACGGCAGTCGGATATCTGGTCGGATACCGCGGAATGCATCTGGCGCTGCTGCTTATCATTTCCGGAGCGCCCTGTGCGGTGTCGGGCTACACGATGGCGCAGCAGATGGACAGCAACAGTGAGCTGGCCGCGGCCTGTCTGATTTTCACCTCGCTGTTTTCCTGCGTCACGATCTGCGGGTGGATTTTTTTGTTCAGGCAGATCGGAGCGATTTAGAAAGGATTGTTATAAATCATGTTGAAAATACTTGTCGTGGAAGATGAGGAGCCGATCTCCAATCTGATCCGGGTGAATCTGAAAAAAGCCGGTTATGACTGCGACTGTTCTTTCGATGGGCAGGATGCGGCGGATCGCATGGAGAAGGGGCACTATGATCTGGTACTTCTGGATATCATGCTTCCGAAAATCAATGGGTATGAATTGATGGAATATGCGAAGACCTTGAATCTTCCGGTCATCTTTATCACGGCAATGGACTCGACGGAAAACAAGGTGAAAGGCCTGAAAATGGGCGCGGAGGACTATATTGCAAAGCCCTTTGAGATTGTTGAGCTGCTTGCGCGTGTCGAGACGGTACTGCGTCGTTACAACAAACTCGGCAAGACGATCCAGATTCTGGATGTAGAGATTGATCTGGACTCCCGCATCGTCATGCAGAACGGACAGCAGGTGCTTTTAACGCTGAAAGAATATGAGCTGCTGCTGTTTTTTGCCCGGAATCCCAATATAGCTCTGTACCGCGAGTCAATCTACGAACAGGTCTGGGAGAAGGAGTATACCGGAGACAGCCGCACGGTGGATCTGCATGTGCAGCGCCTCAAGAAAAAACTTGGCTGGGACGGGCATATTTGCGCTGTCTATAAGATCGGATATCGGCTGGAGACCTGATTTATGAAATTTTTCTGGAAAATCTATTTTTCATTCATTGCAGTATTTCTGGCTGCGTTTGGCCTGTTTGGTACCTGGATGATCCAGATGGCCTTTGAAAACTCTTATCAGAAGGCCCTCGAAGACGGAGAATGGGACAACCGGATGTATCAGCTTGCCTTTGAGATGAATCTGAGCAGCATGGATGAGGAGAACCGGACAGAGGAAATGATCCCGGTCATGGCGGCCGCTGTTGTGCAGAACTTCTCCTCAACCGGAAATATTTACCGTATTTATAATGAAGAACAGAAGCTTCTGTATGAGAGCCAGAGCAGCAGCGTGCGCGGAACGGATGTGCTTCCGGTTCTCTCGGAGGAACAGCCCTGCAGTTATTCGCTGTATCGCCTTGGCGATCAGACCTGGCTGGTCTATGCCTGCTGGTCCAGCATGGGTGGACAAGTATACCTTCTGGAGAGTCTGACCGATATATCCAGTATCTATGCGGAGAGTGTCTCCTATTACAACATGTATCGCATGATGATGCTGGTACTGATTCTTGTTATGACGGTCATCGTGTTCGTTGTTGCAGGGATGCTGACCCGCTCCGTCAACCGGCTTTCCCACACAACCAGACGTTTCACCAACGGGGACCTTGATGCGCGCGCCTCGGAAAGCGGCGGGGACGAGATCGCTGAGCTCTCGAAGGATTTCAACCGGATGGCAGCCACATTATCCGATAAGATGGAAGAGCTGACTCTTCAGGCGCAGCGGCAGGAGGATTTCACTGCTTCTTTTTCGCATGAGCTGAAAACGCCGTTGACTTCGATCATCGGATATGCAGATATGCTGCGCACCATGGACTGCACAAAGGAAGAAGTTGTCGATGCAGCCGGATATATCTATCAGCAGGGAAAACGTCTGGAAAATCTGTCGCGAAAGATGCTCGATATGATTGTGGCCGGCAAACAGGAACTCAGCCTTCGCGCTTTGGATGTAGAGAATCTGGTAGATGAAGCCGTCCGCATTACGGAAGAGAGCAGGCAGACGCAGAATGTGACTCTGACCGTCGATCTGGAAGAAGGCTGTATCGAGGGGGATCGGACGCTGTTGATCTCCGCGGTTACAAACATTCTGGAAAATGCGCGCAGAGCCATGCCATCCGGTGGACAGATTCGTATTCGGGGAAAAAATTACCCGAACAGCTATCTTCTCTGTATCAGTGATAACGGATGCGGCATCGAAGCGGAGGAAATCTCCAGAATTACCGAAGCTTTTTATATGATTGACAAATCGCGTGCACGGAAGGAAGGCGGCGCAGGTCTTGGACTGGCGCTCTGCAGCAGAATTCTGGCACTGCACGCTGCACGCTGGAAGATTTTCAGCCGTCCGGGTAAGGGAACAGATATTGCGATAAGCTTCCGTTGCGGGGAGGTGCAGGATGAAGACCTTTAAGGGAAGATTGTTATTCTGGCTGAGTCTGCTCATGATTGTTCTGCTGGCCGTGGGGGTACTGTTTATGCCGCGCATGGTGAGCCGATGGCTTGATGATGGGAGACTGAACACCGTGGAACAGGCAGACAGGGATCAGTTCCAGTATCTGGAGCAGAGTTCGGATAATGTGATTGATATTATACAGGCTTTTTCCTATCTGGATAATGGGGGCGAACTGCTTTTGCTCTCGACACTGGAGGAAGAGAATGCATATGGAAACAGCGATCTGATCAAGTCCGTCTATGATCAGGCAATTCAGGCGGCAAACGATGGGATGCTTGTCTGGATCAGCGAGAGAGGATATGATGCGGCCTACGCAGCCTCTGATGAGTTTGAACCGACCGAAGCACTCTACGAGGACTGGTCCGAGCACATTCGTTCCGCCAAATATTACAGTCTGACCTATGATACCGAAGAAGATGACAATACAAAGGAAATGCTGAACTTCTGGTATCTGAATTTTACAGATGGAACAAACTATGACTATAGCTTTCTGGTAAATGCTTCAAGCTATCAGATCTACTATGCGGAGATCTATAACTCCTGTACGAATTATGGGATGATGCTTGCGCAGGATTATCTCGCCGACGAAGACCGTGAGGCAATCTCCGTGCAGCGAGTCCTTTATGATGAGAAAAATGATGCAGCGCAGGAAAAAGAATACTATGGTTCTCTTGCCTTTTATGAAAATTGCTTCTTTAACGGCTGTATCGACTATTATGGAGCTGTGGATGGGCGTTATGTGCAGGGAAGCTCCGGAAATGATTATAACTCCATGACCGTTCTGCACATGCGGGATGGCACGCTGTACGTCGAGCAGCAGATGCTGCAGGGAAACAGCTGGTATGGGATTGGCGTCGGCTTCCGCGGTCTTGGTGACAGCGTGAGAAAACTCCTGCAATAAGTCTGTCTTCAGAGAAACATCCGGAAGACACCGAACACTTTTCCAAGGATCTGTACTTCGTCCACGATGATCGGATCCATGTAGTCATTCTCCGGCTGCAGCCGGAAGTGGCCGTTCTCCTTATAGAAGGTCTTGACCGTGGCGGAATCCTCGACCATCGCCACGACCGTATCCCCGTTCCGCGCGGTATCCTGCTGACGAACCATAATATAATCGCCGTCAAAAATGCCGATATTGATCATGCTGTCCCCTTTGACCTTCAACATGAAGCAGTCAGTATTCGGCATATACTCTGCCGGAATCGGAAAGTAATTCTCAATATGCTCCTGCGCGAGAATCGGCTGTCCTGCGGCCACCGTACCGAGCATCGGCACATTCACGACCTCACGGCGCGTCAGATTGAACGTATCGTCGATGATCTCGATCGCACGGGGCTTCGTCGGATCCCGGCGGATGTAGCCATTCTTCTCGAGCGTCTCCAGATGAGAGTGCACAGAAGAAGTGGACTTCAGATGCACTGCCTCGCAGATATCACGCACCGCCGGCGGATAGCCGCGGTTCAGAATCTCAGACTTGATAAATTCCAGAATTTCCTGCTGCTTTGGCGTGATCTTGCCATATCCCATAATTGTTTCCCTCCGGATCGAACGTTTGTTTCCTTGATTATAGCATGGGAAAGAAAAAAAAGCAAACAGATGTTTCCCTGTTTTGTGTATTAATTCACAAAAAAAACTGAAATTTCTATTAAAAATTCTTTCAAAAATGAGTTAGATTTTTTGATTCTATCTTATTATAATAAGGAACGAACTCGGAAGCAGGGCTTCCGGAAAGATTTTAGAAAGGAAGTGCGGTTATGGGAAATTTGGGCGAATCGCTGATGGAAGAACTGACCTGCGAGACGGTGTTTACGGTCGGCGGGATCGGGATCTCCGAGTCGGTTGTCGTCACCTGGATCATCATGGCGGTATTTCTGATCGCGGCGCTTCTGCTGACCCGGAATCTGAAGGTGGAAAATCCCGGGCGTGGCCAGCTGATGCTGGAGTACGCGATCACCTGGCTGCAGGGAGTCGTTGAGGGCATTATCGGTGAGGAAGGAAAAGAATACGTGCCGTATCTGGCCTCAATCCTGATCTACATCGGAACGGCCAATCTGATCGGTATCTTAGGCTTCAAGCCACCGACCAAGGAT
>JAJPXQ010000100.1:25410-25810 GCA_021205385.1 Lachnospiraceae bacterium
GATCTGAACGTGACAGTTGGTCTCGCGCTCATGAGCATTGTGCTCATACAGGTTGCCGGAATCCGGAAAAGGGGCGTGAAAGGCTGGCTGAAGAGCTTTACCGAGCCGGTCGCGATCGTGACGCCGATCAATATTCTCGAGCTCGTGATCAAGCCGTTGTCGCTGTGCATGCGTCTTTTCGGCAACGTACTCGGAGCCTTTGTCATCATGAAGCTGATTGAGTATGTTCTGCCGGTGGGGCTGCCGGTCGTATGCAGCATGTACTTTGATCTCTTTGACGGTCTGATTCAGGCTTATGTATTTGTGTTTCTGACAGGATTGTTTATTAAGGAAAATATTGAGTAGAAAAGGAGCTTCCTGTATAATTCAAGTATAGGGAATTCCAAGGAAGGTGGTTGAT